>JAOGIM010000029.1 GCA_028150825.1 Paracoccaceae bacterium | reverse complement strand
TGGCTATTTTGAACTCACTTAATGTAATTCCCAGCAGCCTAACGGATATTGCCACACCTTTGTCGCGTTGGGCGCTGCTCACGGCAATTTCTGCGGTAGGGATGAAGACATCATTACGCGATATTAGCAAAGTTGGAGGGCCTGCCGTGACCTTGTTAGTATTCCAAACATTATTCTTGGCGTGTTTTGTTGGATCTTCATTGCTTCTCATAGAAGTATAAAATGAAGTTCAAGGTAGATTTAGGTTTAAAATAATGTGTTTTTATATATATGCACTAGAAAAGAAGTTATTAAAAATGCAATAGTGATAGTAGTTTTGGCCGTTTTATTTTCAGGATGCAGTGCTGTCGAGCAGTAATATTTGAACTCCATGGAATGGCCCGGAAACTGATTTGGGACGAATTACAGTGTTAAAATTTGGTTTTCTTGAAAACATGTTTTAAAAAACAGTAGCTTTTTTGATCATAATTTGTGCGCAGCACTACGTTCGTAGCGCATTACGAGACGTGCTGCTCGTTGGTAACGTAGTTCCCGTCTACACATTGTGTCCCTAGTGGAGCACAGTATTCTTTGCCTCTTGGAACCTGCCTTTGATTGAGCGAAAATGTTCGTCTGGCAGTCCATCAGACAAATCTTGTGTAATTTGCCAAGCAACCAAGTGCATATAGTCGGTTAGTTTCAGTCTAAATTCTGTTGGCAACACATCTATGTATTCATTAACCTCATTGAAAAAGGTTAAAATGTATTGTGGTATGTTCTCAGGTTCTACTTGCATTTTTTGTTCCACGAATTTGGATCCACTTTGAATTACGGAAATTCCCTGGTTTATTTAGCAAAATCTTTTATGCGGATTAGTGATAGAAAATGTTTTGTATGATTAAACCCTCAATCGGATATCCTACTAGTGCTTTTGCTATGCGGACTTAAAAAAAATTTAAAAGAATTGTGTCTGCCGTGACGTTATTGGTGATGATTTTCTAACACCTGCTAATCATTGGGGAACTGGAGGATGTCATGGCAAATTATGGTGAAAACGAAGCTCAGAGAAAATTTTGGAATGAGGCGCCAGGTCAGTCTTGGGTAAAGCATGATGGCGTTATGAACCTTAGGTTGGGAAATATCTCAGATATTTTGTTCGATCGATTAAAGGGAACACCGGCCTTTAACGTGCTAGATATTGGCTGTGGTACAGGGTCTACATCTATAAGATTGGCTAAAACTTTAACCCAAGGTGCGCTTGTAACAGGTATTGATATCTCTAAGCCTATGCTTGAGAAGGCGCGTGAGAAAGCAACTGAGCTTGCAAATGTTTCGTTTGTGGCTGCTGATGCTCAGACCTATCAATTTGAGCCTGGTAAATTTGATGCTGCAATTTCTCGATTTGGAGTTATGTTTTTTGAGGATCCACCTAAAGCTTTTGAAAACCTTAGATCGGCAATGAAACCCGGCTCTCAGCTTACATTCGTTTGCTGGGCTCCCTACGATGAGAATGAATTCTTTTCGGTTCCCCTTAAAACGGTTTTGGACTTTATTCCATCACAATACGAATTGATTGCCAATGCTCCGGGCCCATTGGCATTTAGCGACAAGAATTATTTATTGGGAATTTTGCAGTCCTCAGGGTTTTCAAACTCGCATATCGAAGCCGTCAAAACAACAGTAGATACCACGGACGCCCCAGAAGAGGATGCAGCTCTTTTGATGCAGATTGGATTTGGGGCAAGAGCGGTGCGAGAGGCAGAGCTTGATCAAAAGCGGACAGATGAACTTTTCCAATTATTTTTAGCCAATTCAAAAGTGCGCCAGCGTGATGGTATAATTAAATATGCTGCGACCGTTTATATTGTTACGGCAACTGCATAAAGAATTACCCAAATCTATATGCTAGTATGACCGGTTCTCAGAGCACTATTTAGCCTGATAATCTGTTACATTGGAACATGTTATGCATAGTTTTTTTTAATTTCAAAAACCTCTCAAGTGGCGCCTTAAGTATTGTGATGTTAGTCTTCGCTGCTCGGTGGTCTCTATCGGGTGCCTTTAAGAGGGAATGTATGGCCTAGAGCAGAGGGACCGCAGAGCGTTGTACTGATGCACATATTCCCATTAATTGTTCTAACGCTGGTCATAATTCTGTATTTAAGGGGAAAAGTTTTTGATTTTAAGTATACTCTTTTAGCCAAAGTGTTCACCTGTCTAGGCTTTGTACTTTATACGATTGATTTAAACGAGCGGTGTGAGCGTGATGCTCATATTTCATTTGACGCCTACTTGGTCAACAATTTTGAACTTTTTCGTCTTATCTGAACCAGTCAATAAGGCGTGATTTTTGGACATATTATCAGGATTTTTTGGATATTTTTGGTTTTTATCCAGATCAAAATCAAGGTGGCCTCAAAATCTTATTGATTTATTTACAGCCTGATCTGGTATCGTTTGAGCCGTTGGCGCAAGTCGCTGTTGCAGTTCTGAGCAAGTTAATTTTTATTAAATGAATACATGACTACGCTGCAATGGGTTGGCGCGAGTACTGTTATACTGGCTGCATATTTTTAACTTTTAGGACTGGGCAAGCTGGTAAACCTAGAAATTAACTATCTTTAGAATCTATACTTTGAGTGCACCCGATGATTTAGAGCCTCACATGATATTGTGTTTGCCCAAAATATAGGGTTTCAATTCGCATACTCTTTGATGATTAAATATTATCGCTTTGGGAAGTGGCTTGTGCAGTTTTTTAAATTTTTAAGCAACAATGCATCTTGGCTTGCGGCTGGGGTGCTACTGACATTTGTGTCTAGTTTTGGTCAAACATTTTTTATCTCTATTTTTGGAGGTCAAATCCGGACAGAATTTGGTTTGTCTCATGCGGCTTGGGGTGGGATTTATTCGCTTGGGACAACAGCATCGGCTATTGTTATGATTTGGTCAGGTGTCTTAAGCGACTTTTTTAGGACCAGAATTGTCGGGGGCATTGTACTGATTGGCCTTGCCTGCGCCTGTTTAGGGATGGCGTTCATTTCGTCGGCGTTTTTCCTGCCAGTGGTTATCTTTGCATTGCGCCTTTTTGGTCAAGGAATGTGTTCGCATTTGGCCGTTGTAGCAATGTCGCGCTGGTTTGTTGCAAATCGTGGGCGCGCTTTATCTATCGCCGGTCTAGGCTTTTCTGTAGGTGAGGCGTTCATGCCTATTATTTTCGTATTTTTAATTACTATTGTGGCGTGGCAGAAGCTCTGGCTTGTTGCTGCAACGCTGTCCTTTTTGGCGGTTCCTGCCTTGTGGCGATTGTTGCGTCAGGAGCGCACGCCGCAGTCCATGAGTGAAGAGAACACGTCCCTCGGCATGAAGGGTAAGCATTGGAGCAGGATTGAAGCACTCAGACACCCGTTGTTTTGGTTTATGTTCCCAGCTATTTTGGGACAGAGTGCGTTTAACACGGCATTCTTTTTCCATCAGGTTCACTTTGCTCAAACTAAAGGCTGGGATCATTTTTTATTGGTGTCTTTCTTTCCGGTATACACTGGCATATCTGTTTTAATGATGCTGTTGTCCGGTTGGGCCTTGGATCGCTTCGGAACTGCGCGGATTATTCCGTTTTTTCAGGTGCCAATGGTTGTTGCTTTTTTGTGCTTTGCAATCGGGGATGGCGTTTTGATGTTTGTTCTAGGGCTAATTTTCTTGTCAATGACGTCTGGTGCGACTGCAACGCTACCAAATGCGTTTTGGGCTGAGTTTTATGGTACTGGAAGTCTAGGCTCGATCAAGGCTCTTGCAGCTGCTGTCAGTGTGCTCGGATCTGCTATGGGGCCAGGAATTACTGGTTTTCTGATCGATCAAGGCGTCGAGCTTGAGATGCAGTATTTTTGGATTGCTGGATTTTTTGCACTTTGTGTTGTGGCCTTGTACGTTGGAGTGGGGCGCTCAAAGCCGCATCTGGTGCTTAGCCCTGTGCCAAGTATTTAGCACATCCCTTTAAAGCGGCAAAGTCATCGACGACTATTCGCGTGGCAAATTTTTGATTAAAATCAGAAAATCGTCCTTTATCACAGAATGCAGCGCCGTAGTTGTCAGAATGTATGAATGGCGCGATGGCACGAGAGACTCCACCAATCAAATAAATACCGCCAATTGGCAAAGTTGTTAACGCCAGGTCGCCAAAGATTGATCCAGCAAAGCCAATCATACAGTCTACAACGTCGCGCGCCCTAGGATCGTTGTGTGCGTCTCTTATGACCTCTTGCGGCGTACGGGGCACTTCTGGGCAGATGTAGCTATTGAGTAAAGTGAGGCCTTTGCCCGAAAGGATGTGTTCAACGGATGCAAAGCCTTTGTCATCCATAATTTGATCAACAATCCAACGCTCTAGCTCCGTTCTGACCGGAATTCGCGTGTGCCCTGCCTCTGCTGGTGGAACAACAGAACCATAGGACGTTGGTATAAATTGTGCGATATTAAATCCTGTCCCGATACCGCATACCAGCATCCTTTGATCTCTGTTAGCAGTTTCTGGCCCAAAAAGATGTTTAACGTTTGCATCCTCCAATGAAGAAAGTGCGTAGCCTTGTGCCTGAAGATCGTTCAGTAGGCCTGCCGTGGGAGCTCCAGATACTTTTTTCAGCTGATCCAAATCAATGGTCCACGAGATATTGGTCATTTCCGCTGTGTCTTGGGCCACAGGCCCCGCTACAGCGACGCAAATGCCATCTATGTCTGGCTTCGATTGACGAGCAAGGTATTGGGATAGGATTATTTCTAGGGATCCTGCACCTCTATTTTGAAATATCTCGGTTGTATTCTCAAGTAATCGCGTGCCAAGTGTTAGGGATACTCGGGTGTTGGTTCCTCCAACATCGGAGACCAAATAGCGCGCTGCACTCATCGAAATTGTCCTTTTGCGTCGACGGTGCTGTTGTATTACTAACATTCAGCTTGAGCTACAAGCCGTGCGGCTTTGGGCAAAGCCATATTCAAGACATGGATCTTCTAATGGTGATGTGAATAATTACAAAACTATTTCAGTGTTCATTTTTTGTTCCTGTTTTTACATTGGAGATCGAATAGAAATATACTATGTACAAGGTCAGTTAAGAGGATAACGTATGGCTGAGCTTAAAAACATAGAAGTCCGAGGTGCACGTGAGCACAATCTGAAGTCGATAGACGTTGATATTCCCCGCAACAAGTTGGTTGTAATTACGGGTTTATCTGGATCTGGCAAGTCATCCTTAGCCTTTGATACGATTTATGCCGAGGGCCAGCGCCGGTACGTCGAATCTCTAAGTGCTTATGCTCGCCAGTTTCTTGATATGATGGAAAAACCGGATGTTGATCATATTTCTGGCCTAAGTCCAGCAATCTCTATTGAGCAAAAAACAACCAGTAAAAACCCGCGCTCGACTGTCGGAACTGTGACAGAGATATACGATTACATGCGCTTACTTTTTGCACGTGCAGGAACGCCCTACAGCCCTACGACGGGTCTACCGATAGAGGCGCAGCAAGTTCAGGATATGGTCGATCGTGTGAGTAAAATGGAAGAGGGTATAAGGGCTTATCTTCTGGCGCCCATCGTTCGTGATCGAAAAGGTGAATATAGAAAAGAATTTCTTGAGCTTAGAAAACAGGGGTTTCAACGAGTTAAAGTTGATGGAGAATTTTATGAACTTGATGAGCCACCAACGCTAGATAAGAAATTTCGCCACGATATAGACGTCGTAGTTGACCGGCTTGTGGTCAAGGAAGGAATAGAAACACGTCTCGCAGACAGCTTTCGAACCGCCTTGGATCTTGCAGATGGCATAGCCATTCTTGAAACGGCGCCCGCCGAGGGCGATCCTGAAAGAATGACGTTTAGTGAAAATTTTGCCTGTCCAGTCAGTGGGTTTACAATTCCTGAAATTGAGCCACGGCTGTTTTCGTTCAATGCGCCTTACGGGGCATGCCGAGAATGTGATGGGCTAGGGGTTGAGCTGTTTTTTGACGAACGTCTCGTCGTTCCAGATCAGACACTCAAAATTGCGGATGGTGCTCTTGCCCCGTGGCGAAAAGGCAAAAGTCCTTATTTTCTTCAAACTATTGAAGCGATTGGCAAACATTATGGATTTTCACCAAATGCAGTCTGGAAAGATTTGCCTGAAAAAGTTCAAAAGGTTTTTTTATATGGATCGGGTGAGCAAGAGATTAAGTTTCGCTATGACGAAGGTGGGCGCGTTTATCAGGTCAGTCGCGTGTTTGAAGGGGTCATTCCAAATATGGAAAGGCGCTACCGCGAAACTGATAGCAACTGGATAAGAGACGAGTTTGAAAATTACCAAAACAATCGTCCCTGTGGGACTTGCAAAGGCTTCCGCCTTAAACAAGAAGCACTGGCAGTCAAAATTGCAGACATTCATGTTGGTCAAGTGGTTCAAATGTCTATCAAAGAAGCGTTTGAATGGTGCCAAACGGTACCTGATAGGCTTAGTAACCAAAAAAATGAAATTGCGGTGGCCATTCTAAAAGAAATCCGAGAGAGATTGGGGTTTTTAAATAATGTCGGATTGGAATACCTCACGCTTAGTCGCAATTCCGGCACCCTGTCTGGCGGGGAAAGCCAGCGGATCCGCCTTGCTAGTCAGATCGGTAGCGGTTTGACTGGCGTCCTTTATGTTTTGGACGAACCTTCTATTGGCCTTCATCAACGAGATAACGATCGCTTACTGATAACGCTTAAGAACCTGCGCGATCAAGGCAATACAGTTATTGTTGTGGAGCACGACGAAGAAGCCATTCGTGAGGCTGATTATGTTTTTGATATAGGACCGGGTGCAGGCGTGCGTGGTGGGGAGGTTGTTAGCTTTGGAACGCCGGAAGAAGTTACAAGCGACATGAAATCCCTAACTGGACAATATTTAAGTGGGGTGCGCAAAATTGATGTGCCGACTGAGCGGCGTGCTGGTAATGGCAAAACTGTCAAAATAATCAAAGCGACGGGTAACAATCTTAAGTCCATTAGCGCAGAGTTTCCTTTGGGCAAATTTGTCTGTGTTACAGGTGTGTCGGGGGGGGGGAAATCTACTCTTACAATTGAGACGCTCTTTAAGACGGCATCCATGCGTTTGAATGGAGCGAAACAAACGCCTGCGCCGTGCGAGACAATTAAAGGTCTCGAGTTTCTCGACAAAGTCATCGATATAGACCAACGTGCCATTGGTAGAACGCCAAGGTCGAACCCAGCAACCTACACTGGGGCTTTCACACCCATACGAGAGTGGTTCTCCGGCATGCCAGAGGCAAAGACACGCGGATATAAACCGGGTAGATTTAGCTTTAATGTAAAAGGTGGTCGTTGTGAGGCCTGTCAGGGTGACGGTGTTATTAAAATTGAAATGCACTTCTTACCAGATGTCTATGTAACTTGCGAAACCTGTCGCGGCGCCCGTTACAATCGTGAGACACTTGAGATTAAGTTCAAAGGCAAGAGCATTGCTGATGTGCTGGATATGACCGTAGAAGATGCACAGAGCTTTTTTCAGGCTGTGCCCTCTATACGAGAAAAGATGGATGCATTGGTCCGTGTCGGTTTAGGGTATATCAAAGTTGGTCAGCAGGCGACCACTCTGTCTGGCGGTGAGGCCCAACGTGTGAAACTGTCAAAAGAGCTATCAAAACGTGCCACGGGCCGCACATTGTACATTCTGGATGAACCCACGACGGGATTGCATTTTGAAGATGTGCGTAAACTCTTGGAAGTGTTGCATGAACTAGTCGTTCAGGGCAATTCGGTGGTAGTGATCGAACACAATCTTGATGTGGTGAAAACAGCTGACTGGGTCATAGATATTGGACCCGAAGGTGGAGATGGAGGTGGTGAGATTGTTGCAACTGGAACACCTGAAACTGTAGTGGAAGTTGTTGAAAGTTACACTGGCCAGTATCTCAAACCACTTTTAATCCAAGAAAAAGTGGCTGCTGAGTAAGCCTAAAATATTTTTAAGGTCGGGCAGGTGGCTGAAGAAATTCAACCGTCATTCTGCTTTTGTTTTGCGGCAATCACATCATACGCAAGGGTTTTGGTGTAATCACTGAGCGTGACAAGAACTGCTTCGACTTTTTCTGCTTCTTTATTATCCAAGTGGTTGGCTATTTTACTGTGAAGCCTGATAATAGTTTCACGATTGCGCGCTGTGAAAGTGATCATATTCATCAAAGGTTGCATGGCCTCTACTGAGCCAGCAAGTTGGTAGGACATAACTGGATTTTGTGCTGCGTCTACAAGCGCCCTATGAAAAGACACGTCGGAGGCGCACCAGCTTTCATCGCTGAGACCGGGCTGAGCTTGACAATGAATTTCCGCGCGCATCGTGGCCAGGTGATCAGCGGTCCTGCGCTGGGCTGCAAATGGTGCACAGGCACGCTCCATAGCAAAACGGGCTTCGCATGCGACATCAAAGCTTACGGCATTCATAGAAAGTAATAGGGTTGATGTTGTGATTTGTTGGCCATAGGCCTCTTCAAAGCTAATTCGGTTGATAAATGCGCCGCCAAAAGCCCCGCGCTGGGTGCGGATGAGAGATTGGGCGGCAAGCCGTTTGAGAGCTTCACGGACTGTTGAACGAGACACTTCAAACTGATCTGAAAGTTCAGATTCTGAGGGAAGGCGTTCATCAACAATTAACTGGCCAGACACGATAGCATCTCTTATGGCCGTAGCAATCTGAGCTGAAAGATCCGTGGTCGCATCATTTGGGTTAATTTTCATTTGTCATACATTTAAAAGTCTGACATTTAAAACGCAAGCAAAAGTTTCCGACTCACTTTTGATATCCAAAGAGGATAAATATGCTAGCGATGGTTAAAATCTCAATGCAAAGTGTTTTATGGTTAGCATTTTTTGCCAGTATTTTGTTTGCGTGGTGGACTCTTTATTCCATGAGCTTGTCAATGAATCTGGACCTGTTTGGCCGCAGTATTACGATGGATTCTGATATGGGGATGGAAATGGCCATGGGCATTTCTATGTCTACTTTTGGGCCGTTGTTTGGCATGTGGGCTATCATGATGGCGGCTATGATGATGCCAACTATGGTCCCCACACTTACCAGCTACGAAGATCTGATGACTAGTGCTGATGGAACACGTGCGGGTTGGTTTGGTGTAATTTTGGGATACATTAGTGTGTGGATGGCCTTTGCGGCCATCATCACCGGTCTTCAGCTTAGCCTGCTTTCTTACAACGTTGTAGATATGATGGGTGCTGCTACATCTGTCTGGTTGTCAGTGGCGCTGCTGCTCGCAGCCGGAGCGTATCAATTTACCAACCTGAAAGAGGCCTGTCATGGAGTCTGCCATAGCCCAATGATGTATTTTATTAGCCATTGGAAAACAGGTTTTTCAGGTGGTTTGCGCATGGGGCTTGGATTGGGAACTTTTTGCGTTGGCTGCTGTACACTTTTCATGGCGCTTGGATTTGTGGGTGGTGTGATGAATTTTTTGTGGATGGGTTTGGCCACGCTTTTTATGGTTATTGAAAAACTACCTCAGGTTGGCCATCGGGTAACGCGCCCTATGGGCGCTATTCTAATCATTGCAGGGGTCAGCCTCGCTATATCGACATACTAAGAAACGGAGAGTTTTGAACCATGGCTAAAATTGAAAAATCCCCCAGGGATAAAATTGCGTCCAATCAACGCATTGATAATCGTATGGAGAGTTCATCTCGCAATAAGATGCAACCGACAGACTGGGAGATCAAAGGCGAATTATTTTTAAATTGTTCATGCACAGTATTTTGTCCCTGTGTAGTATCTTTGGGCGCTTACCCTCCCACGGAAGGCTATTGCCACGCTTGGATGGCGATTGCTATTGATGACGGCCATTTTGAGGGTGAAGATTTGTCAGGTCTTAACGTTGGTTTGCTTGTTGATATTCCTGGTCGGATGGGTGAGGGTAATTGGAAAGTTGGTGCATATGTAGATGAACGTTCGTCTGACAAGGCCTATAACGGCTTGCTGAAGATTTTCAGTGGTCAGGCAGGCGGGACAACAAGTCTCTTCACGATGCTAGTTTCTGAGATTATTGGCGCAAAGCGTGAAAAAGTTGAAATCGTGCGCGAAGGTAAGAAGCGCAGCATCAATATTGGACGTAAAATTTCTGGTGAAATTGAAATGCTGGAAGGCAAAAATTCTGATCATCCTGTGATGGTCAGTAATTCAAAATATTGGATGGGGCCAGATATTATTGCAGCCAAAGGATTAAAATCTAAAGTGCGCGACTATGGTCGGGTTTGGGATTTTGCTGGAATGTCTGCCGAGATTTGTCCAATCCACTGGCACGGCCCACGATAGTGGTGGGAATTGTTCCGTCACGCCGAGTTCGCGGCACTCCCTTCACAGCTGGTGTTGAAGCTGCTGGGGCTCAAGCATACACTGTTTACAATCATATGCTTTTGCCAAGTTACTTTGAAAGCTATACGGCAGATTATAGGCATCTTAAAGATCACGTGCAGGTCTGGGATGTTGCTGTGGAGCGGCAAGTCAGTATCAAAGGACCGGATGCCTTGAGGTTGATGAAGCGGATGAGCCCACGTGACATGAACCGGATGGCGGATGATCAGTGCTATTATGTACCGATTTGCGATCATAAAGGGGGCATGTTGAATGATCCTGTGGCTTTGAAAATTGCCGAGGATCATTACTGGCTGTCGATTGCAGATGGCGATTTGCTGCAATGGGCATTGGGCCTGGCGATTGGTCATGATATGGAAGTTGAAGTCGTCGAACCCGATGTATCACCGCTTGCGGTACAAGGGCCCAAAGCCGAAGATTTGATGGTGCGGGTCTTTGGCGAAGAGGTTCGAGATATTCAGTTTTTTCGATATAAACGTATGTCCTTTATGGCCAATGAGTTTATTGTTGCCCGTTCTGGTTGGTCAAAGCAAGGTGGTTTTGAGATTTATGTAGAGGGCGAATACAATGGTATGCCGCTCTGGCAAGCTTTGTTTGCTGCAGGAACAGATCTAAACGTACGGGCAGGCTGTCCTAATTTGATCGAGCGGATCGAAGGCGGTCTACTGAGCTATGGTTCCGATATGCGGCGTGAAAATTCGCCTATTGAGGCAGGGCTAGCCAAGTTTTGTAATTCACCTGACAATTATATTGGGAGATCGGTGATAGAGGCCCAAAAAGCCGATGGACCTAACCGGATGATCTGTCCAATCGCGATCGATGGTGCTGAGGATTTGCCGCACAACTCTCTCGGTTGGAATGTTTACAACAAAGAATCTTGGGTCGGTCTGATTTCATCAGCGACCTGGTCACCTGACTTTAGTGTCAATGTGGCGATTGGGATGATAGAGCGTGGTCACTGGGATCCTGGTAGTGTTTTGCAAGTCGATACGGGGGCTGGAATGCGGCAGGCCGTGGTTAAAGAGAAGTTTTGGATTTAATACCTAGGAGAAGTTTATGACTACCAAACAAATATATGATCTCGGTGAAATGCCACCACTTGGCGCAGTACCCGAGAAAATGCATGCATTCTTGGTTCGGCAGGATCGTTTTGGCGAACCCGAAAGCGCTTGGCAACGTGAAGTAATTGATACACCCAAGCTTGGGCCTAAGGACGTACTTGTTTACGTTATGGCATCCGGCATTAATTATAATAATGTTTGGGCTGCATTGGGATATCCTGTTGACGTGATCAAGGATCGCCAGAAAAAAGGTGAACCCGAAGATTTCCACGCAGGTGGGTCGGATGCTTCTGGCATTGTTTGGGCCGTTGGCGAAGATGTTTTGGATGTGAAAATTGGTGAAGAAGTCGTCGTTCACTCGGGCTGGTGGGAGCCAGAGGATCCTTGGGTTCTTACTGGTAAAGATCCTATGCTGGCCGCATCTGTCCGCATTTGGGGCTATCAGACCAACTATGGATCTTATTGCCAATTTGCCAAAGCACAATCGCATCAGATCAAGAAAAAGCCAAAGCATCTGACATGGGAAGAGGCGGGATGTTATATGCTTTGTGCATCAACTGCGTATCGTCAGCTGATGGGTTGGGCACCGCATACTGTGGAAGAAGGCGATGTTGTGCTCGTTTGGGGTGCAGCCGGTGGCCTGGGCGCAATGGCGCTGCAGATTGTATCTGCTCTTGGTGGTAAGCCGATTGCTGTCATCTCTAGTGAAGATAAACGTCAATTCTGTATGGATAAAGGCGCCGTAGGGGTTATAAACCGCAACGATTTTGATCACTGGGGGGCAATGCCCGACACAGCCTCACCGGAGTATGGAAATTTTATGAAAGGTGCGCGGGCCTTTGGGAAAGCAATTTGGGACATTCTTGGTGAACGCAAGAATCCTAAAATCGTTTTTGAGCACCCCGGCGAGGCCACATTGCCGACCTCTGGTTTTATTTGCGATACGGGCGGCATGGTTGTTATCTGTGCGGGTACAACAGGCTATAACATCACTATGGACCTTAGATACCACTGGATGATGCAAAAGCGTTTCCAAGGCTCTCACCTTGCAAACGATGAACAGTCCGAAGCTGTCAATGAGCTGCTTCTGGCTGGCAAAGTCGATCCTTGCCTGTCCGAGACATATAGCTTTGATCAGATCGGCTATGCCCATCAGTTGATGCATGAAAACAAACATCCTTATGGAAATATGGCCTGTTTGGTGAATGCAACGGAAAAGGGACAGGGTACTTCCTAACCGTTCCTAAGATTTCTAAATAAAAAACGTCTCCCTGATGTCTTAGGGAGGTGTTTTTCATTTAAAGTGAAGCTAGATCGAAAATTCGGTTTTTTTGGATTCCCACACGCTTCGGCATGCCATCTTGAAAAACTGCTTTGCAAAGTTTTATTTCCACTAGGTCCATAACCATGGAAACTGGTAATACGACAACAACCATTGAAAACCATTTGAAATTTGAAGATTTTGGCTTCTTTCAATTATCCTTTAGTACAATATACCTATAGGTGTCCACATCTCTGATGCCAAGCAAACGACAATGCAAAACGACCTAACCCACATGTTCCATTGTTTTGAATTTGCATTGATCGCCCTGCGAACGCTTTGTCGCATTTTCCTGACTGCTTTTAGCCGAATGTCTACCCACAAAATAAGAAACCCAATTAGAATTTTAGACCTGAGTGGAACAATTCTGTTAAATCTTCTTCGAAACGTTAACTGTGTGATTCTATTTGCAATTCATTTTGTGGTTCTTTTATTGACATATTTAACCTGTAGAAGGTTTTTACCGCCGATCGATGATGTCAACTGATTTGGTCTGTGGAAAGCTATAATTGTGCTGATGAAATGTCACGTTTCATTCATATAATTCACGAGTTTAAAATCGTGTGCTCGGCGCGATTACAATTAAATTATCCTTGAAATTTGTTATGCGATTGATCTCCTCGATAATGGCATTCAGAACATTAAAAATAGCTTATCCCCTGCTGTTTAAATTGCGGAGCTCAATAGAACTTTGATATTAAGTTCAAAAATTACTGTAGTGAACAATAGAGCATACGCGCTGATAAGTCTCTTTTCCAAGAAGTAATTTGGAAACCATAGTTTCTGATTTTCTAAAAAAAATTAAGAGTTACAAAATATATTGAGTAGTGAAAATGGTCCTAAGGTAATATCTTTTTTTATGATTGGTGTTTGTGGATGACTTTGTCTATGTGTTTAAAAAAAAGAATAAATAGAAAGCTGTGTTTTAATGGGCTTTGACCTTGATTTTGTACGAAAACAGTTTCCAGCCTTGCAGGTTCTGGACCTTCAGAATATTGCCTTTTTTGAAAATGCCGGGGGGTCATATGCTTGCCGTCAGGTGATTGATCGATTGAATAGGTTTTACACTGAACGCAAGATGCAGCCGTACTGGCCGGCACGCCCCTCAAAACTTGGGGGTGAAGAAATGGATGAGGCTCGTGTTCGGCTAAGCGCTATGATGGGCATAGCGCAAGACGAGCTCAGTTTTGGCCCCTCCACAACACAGAACACATATGTTCTGTCGCAGGCTTTCCGTCAGATGCTGGTGCCGGGAGATGCAGTCATCGTAACCAATCAAGATCATGAGGCAAATTCTGGTCCCTGGCGTAGGCTAGAGGAGGCCGGTATTGAGGTGCGTGAATGGGAATTGATCCCTAAAACTGGTCACCTTGATATAAATGAATTGCAAAGATTGTTAGATGATAAAGTTCGTCTAGTGTGTTTTCCACATTGCTCTAACGTTATTGGAGAAATAAATCCGGTTAACGACATTGTTGAGCTTGTGCATCAGGCAGGTGCCTATGCCTGTGTTGATGGTGTGAGCTATGCACCACATGGTCTGCCCAATATGAAAGAAATAAAAGCAGATATATATCTCTTTTCCACATACAAAACTTATGGCCCGCATCAAGGATTGATGATTGTGAGACGGGCATTGGGCGAAAAGCTACCAAACCAAGGTCACCATTTTAATGCTGATAAGCTTTATAAACGCTTTACTCCGGCAGGACCCGACCACGCACAAATTGCAGCATGTACTGGAATAGCTGATTACTTTGATGTCCTTTATGAGCGTCACTTTCCCAACGAGGCTGACCCGGTAACGCGCAATGATTCTGTTCATAATCTCATGCGGAATTGGGAAATAAAACTGCTTCAACCTTTGCTGGATTATGTGCAGAATAAAAACTCGTTAACGCTTCTTGGGCCAAGTGACGCAAGAACACGCGCACCAACCGTTGCCGTCAAAACTGAGAGATCGCCAATTGAAATAACCCAAGAGCTTGCAGTGCGAGGGCTTGCTGTTGGGGGGGATGATTTTTATGCAGTGCGCCCCTTAGAGGCTATGGGAGTTGATCCTAAGGTTGGCGTACTTCGTATGAGTTTTGTGCATTACACAAGCGAGACTGAGGTTCAGCGCCTTATGTCCGCTCTAGACGATATTCTTTGATCTGATATGACCACTTAAAGCGTATATAATTCATAAAGATAAGAGTTTAGCCATTGTCCCACCCTGTCATTTACTGGATCAGACGCGATCTACGATTGCACGACAATCCTGCCCTGCATTATGCGGTACAAAGCGAGCGTGCTGTTATCCCACTTTTTATTATGGATGCCGAGGAAAAAAAACTTGGCGCAGCTCCTAAATGGCGCCTGGGATTGGGTTTGGAATACTTTTGGGGAGGGCTTGAAAAGATCGGCTCAAAGATCATTTTTCGCTCTGGCGAACCTAAGAGTGTCATCGATGAATTGATTGCCGAAACTGGTGCTGAATCCGTCTGCTGGAACCGTCTTTACTATCCTGTCGCTCGCCAAAGGGATGCCGGTATAAAAGAAAGCCTCAGAGAGCGGGGCATTGAGGCGACCAGCTTTGCGGGAGCGTTACTTTTTGAACCATGGACTGTGAGTACTGGGACAGGGGGGTATTATCGAGTTTATACTCCGTTTTGGAACTCAGTCAAAGGGCGAGAAGTCCAAGTTGAGTACCCATCGCCCACAAAGATCAAAGCGCCGTTGGACTGGCCTATGTCCGAGAATATTGCCAATTGGCAAATGAGCAAACCAATGGGGCGTGGTGCATGCATCGTGCGCCCATTTGTGAGATTGGGGCAGGCTGCAGCATTAGAAAGGTTGGCAATATTTCTTGACGAAGACGCCGCTCAGTATCCTGACAGGAGAAATATACCATCCGTTTTAGGTACTTCGGGTCTTTCGGAAAACCTTGCACTTGGTGAAATCAGCCCCAAACAATGCTGGCATGGTGGTCAAAGGGCGCTTTATGAGGGAATTGAGGGCGCTGAAATTTTCCTTAAGGAAGTTGTTTGGCGAGAATTTGCGTATCATCTAATGTTTCATACGCCCCACATTTTGGATTCAAACTGGAAACCAGACTGGGATAAGTTTCCTTGGCAAACAGATGAAAATGACGCTGTAGTTTTAGCTTGGAAACAAGGGCGCACAGGTGTGCCATTTGTCGATGCGGCGATGCGCGAGATGTATGTGACTGGTCGTATGCACAATAGGGGCCGCATGATTGCAGCATCCTATTTGACTAAGCACTTATTATGTCATTGGAAGATTGGCCAAAAATGGTTTGAACAATGTTTGATTGATTGGGATCCTGCAAGCAATGCCATGGGATGGCAATGGTCTGCTGGGTCTGGTCCGGATGCGACGCCTTATTTCCGAATTTTCAATGCTGAGACGCAGCTTGAAAAATTTGATCCGAAAGGACTTTACATCAAACAGTGGATTGCTGAATTGGATCAAACGCCATCTGATACAGCAAAGAGTTTTTTTGATGCTATTCCATTAAACTGGAATTTGAATGCGAAAATGGGATATCCAACGGCTATCATATCCATGAAACATGGCCGTGAAAGAGCGCTCAATGCGTACGAAACCCGTGGCTTTTAGAGGGATGGGGATTATGTTTCTAACATCTACAAAAAACCAAGACGGCTTGCCGAGATACTTTAAACAAGTTTTTGATCAGGTCACAAATATGAATACTGGTCTTCTTGATTTTGTTTTATCTGATGGCCGCACATTTCGGGCTGAGGGTAAAAACCCAGGACCATTTGCTCAGGTAAATATTAATGATGACGATATCTTCGCACGGTTGATCAGGGAAGGTGATCTGGGGTTTTGTGACGCATATCTGGATGGTGGCTGGAGTACGCCAGATCTTCAGGCTTTTATGGACTGGGCGCATGCGGATAACGAGACTCTATATGACGGTTTTCCAGGAATGTCGCTTGTGAGAATATATGAAAAGCTTCGCTTCTGGCTTCAAAGTAATTCAAAGCGTCAAGCACTTAAGAATATCAGTTACCATTACGATCTGGGCAACGAATTTTATGGTCTCTGGTTGGACAATACTATGACCTATTCATCGGCTCTTTTTGAAACGGGTCAAGAGAGCCTTGAACAGGCTCAGATTGCAAAATACGCCTCTATGATCGACCAAATGGGGGTTAAACCTGGTGATCACGTCCTTGAAATTGGATGTGGATGGGGTGGCTTTGCGGAGTATGCAGCTACGGAAAGAGGTCTAAGTGTGACTGGATTGACAATTAGTAAAGAGCAACTAGAATTTGCAAGAAAAAGAATTAATAATAAAGGCTTAGACGATAAAGTTGTATTCAAACTTCAGGATTATCGTGATGAAATAGGTACATATGATGGGATTGCCAGCATAGAAATGTTCGAAGCAGTAGGCGAAAAATATTGGCCTGCTTATTTTCAGACACTCCGCAACTGTCTCCGTCCTGGTCGAAACGCAACACTTCAAATCATTACTGTCTCGGATGATCGATGGGATGTTTATCGTAGGGGGGTAGACTTCATCCAGAAATATATTTTTCCTGGTGGTATGCTGCCATGTCCAAGCGTTTTGCGGTCTCAAGTCGAAAAAGCTGATTTGGAAGTCGTCAAATCTGTTGAATTTGGAGAAAGTTACTCAAAAACCCTGCGGCTATGGTGTGATGACTTTAACCAGACTTGGGAGCAAGTGGCGGATCTAGGCTTTGACGACCGGTTTAAGAGAATGTGGAATTTTTATCTGACGTCATGTGCTTCAACTTTTTCAAGCGGCAATTGTGATGTGACCCAGATTACTGTCTCCAATCCCACCAAACCCTAAGCATGAATGGCGATTTGAGTTAATATTTAGTACTACATTTTCTGATGGCCTGTTGAAAGTTCCAATTTCGTTAATAGGAAAATTGTTTTTTAACTTTAACAACAAGATTTTGCGAGTATGAGGTTTTTATAAGCCGTTTCATGTTAGCGCGAAAAGGTTATGTGTAAACCCTTGCTTGAGTTTGTAGATCAAGCGAATTAGACATATCGGTGTAAAAATATTGGAGACTGTTTATGTATTACGCAGAAGACCTAAGCGCTGCTATTGGCAACACCCCTTTGATAAAGCTTAAAAAAGCAAGTGAGGAGACAGGGTGCACTATCTTAGGTAAGGCGGAATTCATGAACCCGGGTCAATCGGTCAAAGATCGTGCTGCACTTTATATTATCAAAGAAGCGGTTGCATGTGGCAATTTGCGATTGGGCGGTACCATTGTGGAAGGAACAGCAGGAAATACTGGGATTGGGTTGGCGCTTGTGGGTGCATCGATGGGATTTAAGACTGTGATCGTCATTCCCGATACTCAAAGCCAAGAAAAGAAAGACATGATCCGGCTTGCTGGGGCGGAACTTATCGAGGTTCCGGCGGTTCCTTATAAAAATCTGAATAATTATGTCCGTTATTCTAAGAGGCTGGCATACGAGTTGGCTCAAACTGAGCAAAACGGTGCAATTTGGGCAAACCAGTTTGATAACGTTGCAAATAGCAAGGCCCACACCGAGGGGACTGGACCTGAAATATGGAGCCAAACAGAGGGTAAAGTCGACGGGTTTATCTGTTCCTGCGGATCGGGTGGGACTTTGGCGGGAACGGCAGCTGCCTTGCAGCCCAAAGGCGTCAAATTTGGACTGGCAGATCCAATGGGGTCTGCGTTATATTCTTTTTATCAAACTGGAACACTTGCTAGTGATGGCAGTTCTATTTCTGAAGGTATAGGGCAGGGGCGTATTACTGAGAATCTCAAAGGGTTTACGCCAGATTATTCCTATCAAATTTCTGATCAAGAAGCATTGCCATTGGTCTTTGATCTTCTTCAAAAGGAAGGGTTATGTTTGGGTGGAAGTTCGGGAATAAATATCGCTGGTGCAATAAGAATGGCCAAGGATCTAGGCCCTGGACATGTTATTGTGACAATCTTATGTGACTTTGGAACGCGCTATCGCTCAAAATTATTTAATCCAGAATTCCTTAGGGCTAAAAACCTACCGCTTCCAGCTTGGTTGAATGGATCGGACCGTGTTTTAGCTCAAGTTTTTGAGGAAACTTGATGATGGCGTTTGAACGAAAAAAACTATTGGTATTTTTGTTTGTATGGCTGGGGTTACTTGCCAACGCTGTTTTTTCCCAGACAAGCGATATCGACTATGATTTATGGAACAAACAGGCCCAGCATGCGGAACGACAGTTAGAAACGGATCAAGTTTCTGAGAGCCTTCGAAAACAGGTTGCCGATTGGCGGGACCTTTTTCAAAGTGCTAGTGAAGTTGATAAACCTCGTATTGGGACGGTCCAATCCCAGATAGAGGCTCTTGGTGCCCCACCAGACGACGGGGCGGTTGATCCTTTAGCAGAGCGTCGTTCAGAGTTGGTTTCCGAATTGGCGATGCTCACATCTCCTGCGGCCAAGGCGCTAGAGGCGTTTCAAAAGGCTGATGGTTTAATTCGTGAAATTGATCAGAAAATACGCGCAGAACAGGCATCGGCACTGATCCATTTGACCAATTCCCCAATGACAATAACTGCGTGGCCAATAGCAATAAGTGAGTTTACTTCATTTCACCGATTCCTAAAGAGAGAATTAACATCGACTATAACGTCTGACACTCGTTGGACGCAGTTAAAAAGCCGTTGGATAAGCTTAGCAACGCAGCTGTTTGTCTCACTTTTGCTACTGTTTGGGGCGCATGTGATTGTCCAAAAACTAGCAAACCTAATCTGGGTGGGAACGCAGAGCTATCAAAGGCTAACAAACTTTACGATGTCTTTGCTTGTGACCTTTTTACAGGTGGCTGGATTATGCTATCTACTTGGAGCAGTAACCGCGAGCGGAGTATTTGAAGTGCGTGGGACGATGATTTTGAATTCTGCCTATAGTGGTAAGTGGGACGGTGCATTCCAAAATTGGCCGCTTTGGGCGTTTGGCTCTATCTGGCTTGGACAAAGGTTGTTTTCAGGCGAATACGCCAGTCTTCCAACCAGCCCGCAAAGTGCGTCAGGAACAGGTATTCTATTGTTTGGCTTACTGGCTGGAGTACTCATCTTTGATAAGTACATAGACGTGATTGCCAAGTACGAGGCCGTATCACGGCAAACACATGCGATTTGGAACTTTATACCTATTTTGATTGGAGCGTTTGTTTTGTATCGCCTTAGCAAACTTGAATATCAAAAAGAATTACCCAGCAAGGAAGATGCTGCTTTGACTGGCGCGCAAAACTCTATTAAATGGAGGCTCATTGCGTCATTGAAACGTATTGCTGGCTTTGTTGCAATGGCTGTGCCAATGTTAGCAGCAATTGGTTTTGTAAATGCTGCAACTGCAATCTTCTATCCCTTTGTTCAAACCATTGCGCTTCTTTCTTTTCTGCTTATCCTCCAGTTATTGGTCAGCGATATTTATGCCGCATTCGTGAGTAAAACGAGACAAGACGAACCCGACGATGCGCTTTTGCCAATTCTGATCGGTTTCTTCTTGATCTTGATAGCCGTGCCTATTTTTGCGTTGATATGGGGGGCACGTTCGGTTGACCTTTTAGAGATTTGGAATGCAGTCCAGAAAGGTATCCCGATTGGCGATGCTCGTCTATCACCTATAAATCTACTCACGTTCTTTGTAATCTTTACCATTGGGTATATGGCAACAAGATTGCTGCAATCAGCTCTTAAGGGGTCAGTTTTACCAAAAACAACAATAGACAGTGGTGGGCAAACAGCGATCGTGTCAGGCGTTGGTTATATGGGGATTTTCCTTGCCGCGGTTATTGCGATTTCGGGTGCTGGGCTTGATCTTTCGTCACTTGCGATTGTGGCCGGTGCATTATCGGTTGGCATTGGCTTTGGTCTTCAAAATATTGTCTCAAACTTTGTGTCCGGAATAATTCTGCTCATAGAACGACCGGTAAGCGAAGGCGATTGGATCGAAGTAGGTGGTAAGATGGGTTATGTTCGGAATATTTCGGTCAGGTCGACGCGCATAGAAACCTTTGACCGCAGTGACGTCATCGTTCCTAATGCTGATTTGGTTTCTGGTGTGGTGACCAATTATACCCGTGGCAATACGATTGGTCGTTTGATTATTCCTGTTGGGGTCGCCTATGGAACGGACACACGCCGCGTAACTAATATCTTAAAAGAGATCATTGAAGGCCATCCGATGGTCTTACTTAAACCTGGTCCGTCTGTGATATTTCAAGGTTTTGGAGCTGATAGCCTCAACTTTGAAATTCGTGCTATCCTCAGAGACGTAAATTGGATGCTGAGTGTTAAATCGGAAGTAAACCATCAAATCGCTGCTAAATTTAATCAGGAAGCTATAGAAATTCCGTTCGCACAGCGTGATATCTGGATCAAAAATCCAGAGGCTTTGAGTAGAAAGGATGAGCCATGACAGCTTTGCTTTTTTTAGAAGACAGCTATCGTAAAGATGCCTCCGCCACTGTGACTGGCATCACCCAAGAGGGGGGTATTATTTTGGACCAGAGTATCTTCTATGCTACTTCTGGTGGGCAACCGGGGGATCGCGGGCTAATGTTATGGCCGGACATACAATTAAAAATTGAAACTACCCTAAAGGGTGAAGACGGTAAGCTTGTCTGTATGCCCGCTGAAGGCCAACCTCTCCCAAACGTCGGTCAAGTGGTCGCACAGCGTTTAGACTGGGACCTTCGCTACAGTCACATGCGTATGCATACGGCTTTGCACTTACTTTCCGTTGCTATCCCGTTGCCCGTGACAGGTGGCGCGATTACTGCGGTAAAAGGTCGGTTAGACTTTGATATGCCTGATGCGCCGGACGAAAAAGATGACTTGAGCGCGCGGATGAACGAACTTATTGCTCGGTCGCTTGACATAAGTGAGACTTGGATCACACAGGCTGAGCTCGAGCAAAAACCAACACTTGTTAAAACGTTTTCAGTACAGCCCCCGAAAGACGCTGGTAAAATACGCCTTATTCGAATTGGGCATGGCGAGAATCAAATAGATTTACAGCCCTGCGGTGGTACGCATGTCAAAAATACGGATGAAATTGGCAAAGTTATGATTTCAAAAATTGAAAAGAAAGGTCGGCAAAACCGACGCGTACATCTGGTTTTTGAGGCTTAGATTTTGTTTCATAGATTTTAATGTAAGAGCTGCTTACCACTTGCAATTAGGATGGGATAGGTTGTAGTAGCAATAATAAGGACAGGTGGCCGAGTGGTCGAAGGCGCACGCCTGGAAAGTGTGTAGGCGGGAGACCGTCTCCAGGGTTCGAATCCCTGTCTGTCCGCCATTACCTGCCTTACTAGCAGGGGCAATTCCAAAGTAAGCATCTGTTAATACTCAGTTCTTTTAACCCGGCGCTTGTATTGCCGCTCCTGAGTACTGACCATTATGCAGACCAAATCTATCCCCTATACTTTCATTCGTGGCGGCTATTTCTATTTCTCCCGCCGTGTTCCCAGCGACTTACGCCATCATTATAACTCTCCCAGAGTAGTCCAAGGCCTTCGGACATCCTCTCCACAAAGGGCGAGAGTTCAGGCCAATATTGCAGCCGCTAAACTGGATGCCTATTGGAGCCAAATGCGTATGACAGCTTCTGATGTCATTGGGCCTTCTTTAATTAAGCCTCTGGAAGCTGATCCTGATAGCAGGCCAAAGGTGCCTTCTAACCCTGATACTGCTCAAGCTGGCTGCCCAACCTTGCTTGATGCCTTGCAAGTCTATCTGGATCAAAAGGGTAAGGGACGTCCAAAGACATTCCGCATAGCAGCCCAGCGATCTTGCAATTACGTTATTAGTCTATGCGGGAATAAGCCTTTGTCGTCTTACACTCGCCAAGATGCATTGATGTTCAGAGACTGGTTGGTCAAGCGAGGGCTTACAGGCTCTAGTGTTACTCGCAACTTTTCGTATGTGAAGGCAGTGATTAACTTTGCAATATCTGAGTATGCTTTAGAACTACGTAATCCATTCATTGGCGTATACCACGACAGAACTGCAGGAGTACTAACCCGCAAGCTAATACCAGCAGAAGATATCTAAGCAGTTCAATTAGAATGCCGTAGTATTGATGATGACCTTAGATGGTTGGTGACTTTAGTATCAGATACTGGAATGCGTCTTGGTGAAGGCGCTGGGTTAGTTAAACAGGACTTTCACCTAGACGGGAATATTCCCTTTGTTCGCATTCAAAAGCATCCTTGGCGTAATCTTAAAACCGCAAGCAGTGAACGCCTAGTACCATTATGTGGCGAGGCTCTGTGGGCTGCTAGGAGGCTTGTAGAGGCAGATAACAATTCAGACTTTGCATTCCCTAGATACAATCGGACAAGCGCCACAG
>JAOGIM010000028.1 GCA_028150825.1 Paracoccaceae bacterium | reverse complement strand
ATAAGTATAATCGTCCACGCCGTCGGCTGCAACGCCGACACCTTCCATCACGGCAACTCCCCAAACACCTGACAAAATATTCTCGATACCCCAGGAACCTAATGGATACATTAGGTTATATCCGATCAAATAATACGCAATACACGCACAGCTAAACAGGCCCATATTCTTCGTTAGCTGCATTGTTACATTTTTGGAGCGAACCAAACCAGCTTCTAACATTGCAAAGCCACAGGCCATAAAAAACACCAAAAAACCGCCTATCAGAAAAAGCAGTGTATTCATTATCCAAATTAGATCAGTCGGTACTAATGCAGGCGCATCTTGAGCTAAGCAGACTGACGGTGCAACTAGAACACTTATCAATATGCTAAAAACATTTCGTAGCTTCATCTTTTTTTCCTTTGTTGTTAAATGCGATTAAACAGCATCCGCGCCGGTTTCACCGGTGCGCACGCGAATAGTTTGCGCCACATCAATTACAAAAATTTTCCCATCGCCAATCTTGCCAGTTTTGGCCGACGTCTCGATCGCTTTTACAGCTTGATCTGCTAGAGATGCCTCGATCACGATCTCCAATTTGATCTTTGGAACAAAGTTTACCGCATACTCTGCACCGCGATAGATTTCTGTATGTCCAGACTGAGCACCAAACCCTTTAATTTCAGTCACCATCATACCGCGCACTCCAATCTCGGTTAGAGCTTCGCGAACTTCTTCGAGCTTGAATGGCTTGATTGTTGCCATAATTAGTTTCAATGTCTTTTCCTTTTACCATGTCAAAAATTGGGTCTATTTACTTGAAATATTAAAGGCTGAATTTCCCTTAAAAAAAACACTTCAAGGGGAAAACAATGATTATTATCATAAATTATGCATAAATTTTATACATTTAATTCCATATGACTATTTTTTAATCAAAAGGATAACAATTTGGGTGTCTTTGACCTCTAAACAAACCCCTCAAAAACAGCTATAGTTTGAAAAATTTAAAAAGCCTCAAAGTAGGGCAATATGTCAGGCAGAAAGAAATCATCACCAAAGTTGGTTGCAGAAGATCGCTACGCCAGCGGGCGAATAAAACGCCCTCAGAAGCGCCGAATGCAGCAATCTACTCCTGAAGAACCCGTCAAGCGACGCAATATTTTTTCGCGCGCGATTAGCTGGATTATTCGCACAATTTTTACGCTTATTTGGAAAGTATTTTGGCGCGGCGCTCTTATTGTTTCGGTCATGACAGCCATTGGGATCGGACACTTCTATCGTGAACTTCCTAAGGCCGAGGCCCTTTTGGATGGACGAGCACGCGGCTCGGTAACTTTGCTTGACCACGAAAGTGAAGTCTTTGCCTGGAGAGGGGACCAATTCGGTGGTGTAATAAATGCAAAATCAGTTTCAACGCATTTACACAATGCAATTATTGCGACGGAAGATAGGCGTTTCTACCGCCATTTTGGAGTAAGCCCTCGCGGTATTGCCAGCGCTGTCCGCATCAATCTTATCGAAGGCCGCGGCCCACTTTCTGGTCATGGCGGATCCACAATAACCCAACAATCGGCCAAGCTTTTATGCCTTGGAGTTCCATTTGATCCTCGCCAGTGGAAATCTGAAAGAGCATACGAAGGCGATTGCCGTCAAGGATCCCTCTGGCGCAAAATTAAAGAGGCCATCTATTCGGTGGCCATGGAAATGCGGTACTCAAAAGAAGAAATCCTGACCATATATCTAAACCGCGCCTTTTTAGGGGCAGGCGCACGCGGATTTGAAGCCGCCGCCCAAAGGTATTTTGGAAAATCTGCATCCAATGTTTCTATCTCAGAATCAGCAATGCTTGCCGGTCTGCTTGTAGCTCCGTCCAGATATGCTCCAACAAATAATTTGGCGCGTTCACAGGACCGTGCTCAGTTGATTATTGGCCTAATGGAGGCACAGAATTTCCTAAGCACCGAAGAGGCCACCCATGCACGCGCCAATCCAGCCATCCTTTCAGCTGCTGCACAAGCAAAATCTGGTGGATATTTCGCCGATTGGGTCATGCAGTCAGGCCCGGCTTTCTTCACGCAGAATACAACCGAAGATGTGATTATTAAAACCACTCTGAATCAGTCCATTCAGAAAGCTGCAGAGGATGGTTTAAATTTCATATTCGAAAATCAAGTGCGAGAAGGGTCAAAGGCCCAAGTTGCTATCGTCGTAATGTCGGCAGATGGCGCAGTGCGTGCAATGGTTGGTGGGCGAAAAAGTATCGTTTCTGGTGCATTTAACCGGGCATCCCAAGCGTTGCGACAGACTGGTTCAGCATTCAAACCTTTCGTCTACGCCGCTGCTTTGGAAATGGGTTACAAACCTTTTGATCTTATAGATGACACGCCTTTGACGCTAGAGATACCCGGATCTGGCTCATGGAGCCCCAAGAATTATAATAGTAAATTTAAAGGCAGTGTCACACTGGTAGAAGCCTTTAAAGACTCGTTAAATATTCCTGCCGTGCGATTGTCTGAAGCGATAGGACGCGATTCAGTGCGCAAAGTGGCCTCAGGGTTTGGGCTAGGCACAGATCTGGCAAAAGGTCCAGCAATTGCCCTAGGTGCTTCTGAGTCAACTTTGATTGAGATGACTGCTGCTTATGCAGGAATCTTAAATGGAGGATCTTCAGTAACGCCCTATGGCCTGCAAGAACTTCGGCTTTTGGGCGAAGATACTCCAGTCATGGGTGCAGGCGGTGGTATCGGCGAGCGTGTCATCCAAGAAGCAGCAGCGATGCAACTTATATTCTTAATGCAACAAGTCGTTTTATCTGGGACTGGCCGTCGTGCCGCCATACCCAATTTGGAGGTTGCAGGAAAAACTGGAACAACGCAGGCCGCAAGAGATGCTTGGTTCATCGGCTTTACAGCAGATTATGTTGCCGGTGTTTGGATGGGTTATGACGATAATACACCACTTAAGGGCGTGACCGGTGGAGGACTGCCTGCAGATATATGGAAGGAAACAATGGCGCGTATACATGAAAATGACGCTCCAAAACCGCTTCCGATTGACCTTTCTAACGAGCGTCTGACAAAGCAACTTCCGGGGCTTACGGATAAAAAGCAATCACCAAGAAATCTGGTTGAAGAACTTTTAATGAAACTTATGGGTTCGAATTGATCAGAAAAAATTTTTAAGCTTTCTGATTGTCGCCTTGATATCACCACCATTGCTATCCATCAGCGCTCCAATCTCACTTCTTTCGGTCAAAAGTAAATTTATACCTTCTACATAAATGTTGAAAAATAACGGTTCTCCGGACTTGTCCGATACTAAGAAGATGAGTTCCAAAGGCTCTTGGTTTTTGATTACTGCTTTCGCCTTGACCTCAAAAAACTGCTTTACTTTTCGCGATGATTTCACATCTATCTGTCCACCGATAAATTCGCGAAAACGCGATCCATACTTGTGCGAAACATAAATTTTAAACGCTTTCGTAAAACTTTTAATGTCAGCGTCCGGCAAGCTTCTTGCCTCGCGCCCCAGAGCATAGCGCGCTATCATGTTAACATCACCAAAACTGTCAAATATATCTTCAAAGCCGCGCATCATAGACTGTTCGTTTTTTCCAGACGAAATAACCTTATTTATCTCTGATACAGCACGCACAACTAGATCAGTCGCTTGGTCGGTTGTCATGGCAAACCCAGATAAGGGCATCATCAAAGTATATGCAGACGAACCGAGAAAAATACGGCGATTAAAATTATTATTCTTCAAAGATCTCATCATAGGGGTCAAAATAATCCTTCTCCTGAGATCCGTTTAACTCAAATCTCCGAGCTTGCAAATATATTAATTTTGCCTGTTCGTAGCTGTCAGCACTTCCGTAGAGCACCGAGTCAAACATCTCTGCGAATTGCGCACGATTACCTAATACATCAGCAACCTTTAAACCGTAAGTGAAGGCAAGAGCCTCTGCGTTCAATACCCTCCCCATCGGGTCAATAGTCAAATCACCCAGAGTACCAAATGTATCGCGTCCCGTTGACGGACCCAAGAACGGCAAAACAACATAAGGACCCTCTTGAGCGCCCCATGCATTAAGCGTTTGGCCAAAGTCTCCTGCCTTACCTTGAATATTCAACGCCTCCGCCAGACGCACACTCCCACCTAGGCCAAGAGTGGAGTTCAAAGAAAATTTCACTATATTCTTAAAACCACTTTCTAAATCTGCCTGCAATAAATTATTAGCGACATCTCCAGGTGTTGATAAATTTTCCGCGACATTTGAGATAACAAATTGGAGACGCTCGGGCATATTGCGGGCATATGTCATCGCAAGAGGACGAAGTAAATTCTTGTCCAAAGTTTGATTAAACACATGGGCTTTGCGGTTGAACCCTTCAAAAGGATCGTCATTTTCACCCTGCTGAAGAGAGCTGCATGCTGTGACAGGCAAAAACAAACTCAAACACAGGATCAAACGAAATGAACCCCAGCCATATATCATCTCAAGAAAAACCCTAAATTTTACGCTCATCTACAGCGTGTACCATTATTTGGCCTTACATTAAAAAATTATATAAAAGAGGTAAAGTAATTTTAGGCAGACGGCTATCTGATGGAAATTAACTTTTCATTAAAAAGTTTTATTAAAATTATACTAAGAAAATATCAAACATTAATGGCATTAAGTAAATTCTATGGACGCAGCGGTGCATAATCAAAACAAGTCCAGAAAGAATGCCTTATATTCTTTTGATCTGTGGGTATTTTCAGTTTTTTGCTAATTTTCTGATGTTGACCGGCCACATCGATACGTAGCGAACTCACAATCCTTGGTCAACAGTCGCGCAGATGCGGAATTAATTATTCTGCCGCTTGTGGTAGCCTTTCTATACGCAGTCGTTCGAATTGGCATATCAACAATACAGATCTATTAAACTCGAAGAACGCGCTAGAGCACCTCAGAAAAAAACTTTCGAGGACGAAAATCAGAATTTCAGTATCAGGCATTTTTTAAGGCCTCACAGTATTCAAACCACGTTCAGTCATTCGTCCAGCCGATTCAGTTTTAATTTTTATACCACAGAAGAAACCGCTTACAGTTGCAGCTAGAATGTATTTTATTCGTATAAGTGAATTTTTACAGGTCCAAAAGTCACCCAACGATTTTCGTCCCTAGATCAACCCGCAGCGCTCAAACTTATGGGCTGCGTTATCCAGATTTGCGCAGTTTCATTTCAAGATCAGGAGAGGGAGAGCAAGGAAAAATCCCAAAAGAAATAGCTTTGATCCCTGCAATACCCGTTGCACCCTTTATTTGGACTCTCGATCGCAAACTACTGGCCTATAATAGTAAAGCACTATCAGATTATTTTGCTAAAGCGTTCTGAAAAAGCTGAATATCCTCTTTCCGATGGAATACAATCCAGCTAAAGTCTTGAAAAATCCAAGGAGTATCCTTCATGTCTGGAAATTTTGAGACCAAACTGCAAAATCTCGGTGTACAGCTTCCAGAGGCGCCTGCTCCTGCAGCAAATTATGTGCCCTTTGTTCAAGTGGGTGACATTGTCTATGTATCGGGACAGATTTCGACTGGCCCAGATGGGCTTATCAAAGGCAAGCTCGGCGATAATATGACGACGGAACAAGGTGCTGAGGCTGCAAAAGTATGTGCCATAAATCTTCTAGCTCAGGTCAAGGCGGCCTGTGGTGGAGACCTCAACCGTCTGGTCCGAGTTGTCAAGCTGACAGGTTTTGTGAATTCAACATCCGATTACATCGAGCAACCACAAGTCATAAACGGTGCCTCAAATTTCATCGGAGAAGCCTTGGGAGATGCAGGTAAACATGCGCGTGCTGCCGTTTCCGCTGCCGCTTTACCATTTGGCGTCGCCGTCGAGATTGAAGGGATATTTCAGATCGCATGAAGACTGCACTTCCCCAAGCCTTCTTGGGTCTAGCGATTGCCCATAGTGGACTTTAGAATGCGAACGAATATTGCTACGAAAACAGGCAAACAGGTGATAGCAGACAAGTAAACGCATAAAAAAATTACCTGCCAGGTCTCTCTTGATTAATCCGAGCAATACCCCAAATCTATCAGAGTGATGGAGATTAGTATGAGCGATCAAACGCTTAGATTGGAAATTGTGACGTCCTTGGCAAATGTTCATCAAGAGGACTGGGACAGTTGTGCCTGTCCCGAGATGTCTGACAAAGGACGACCGAACGATCCCTTCACGACCTATCGCTTTCTCAAGGCTTTAGAGGATAGTGGATCAGTTGGCGAAGGCACTGGGTGGGACCCATGCTACATAATGGCCTATCAAGACGACGAACTGATCGGCTGCGCGCCAATGTATCGTAAAATGCATTCACAAGGTGAATATATTTTTGATCAAAATTGGGCGCATGCCTATGAGCGCGCCGGGGGAATGTACTATCCCAAACTGCAAATCGCCGTTCCGTTCACTCCGGCAACAGGGCGCAGATTTTTAGTTAAACTCCACGTCGCGGATATTGCGCGACAAGCCTTGATCCAAGGCGCGCTACAATTCGGTGCACAAAACAAGATGTCATCGCTTCATATTACTTTTTGCACCAAGAGCGAGCGAGAGCTTGCGCAAAGCTCTGAATTGCTCGCCCGCGTGACACAGCAGTTTCACTGGGAGAACAACGAGTATAAAAGCTTTGATCAGTTTCTGACCAGCCTCTCGTCCAGAAAACGCAAAAATATCCGCAAAGAACGCGCACAAGCAGCCAATTTTGGCGGAGAGCTTGTGACCCTAACTGGAGACCAAATTCAACCCGAACACTGGGATGCATTTTGGGTATTTTATCAAGACACTGGAGAGCGCAAATGGGGGCAGCCCTATTTGACACGACGCTTTTTTGATATTGCTCAGGAACATTTGCGCGATACTATTGCTTTAGTCATGGCTAAACGGGACGGTCGTTATGTTGCAGGGGCCTTAAACTTTATTGGACGAGACGCCCTTTTTGGGCGCTATTGGGGCTGTGTGGAAGATCACCCCTGTCTACATTTTGAAGTGTGTTATTATCAGGCAATAGATTTTGCCATTTCCCAACGCCTTGATCGTGTGGAGGCCGGCGCTCAGGGTGAGCATAAACTTGCCCGTGGATATATGCCGCGTGAAACGCATTCATTACACTGGATGGCAGATGTTGGGTTCCAGGAAGCTGTTTCTAATTATCTTGAGGCCGAAAAAAAGGCTGTGACAGAAGATATAGAGATATTAACAAAATATGGTCCATTTCGAAAAATAAACGTGGAGGAACAAGAATGAACACCAAATTGACACCCCAAGACCGCGACACAGATCTTGCAGTGCTTATTGGAAACGGATGGTCAATGGTCCAAGACCGCGATGCAATCTTTAAGCAATTTAAGTTTAAGTCTTTTGTCGATGCTTTTAGCTGGATGACCGCTGCCGCTATTTACGCCGAAAAGATGGACCATCACCCCGAATGGTCCAATGTCTATAATCGCGTTGAGGTGACACTGACGACCCATGATGTGGATGGGCTAAGCAGCTTAGACATTAAGCTGGCTCAGAAAATGGACCAACTCGCCGCTTAATATCAAAAGCGCGCGCAACAAATAGTCTGCGGCCAAAGGTCAGACCGGCCTATGGGCGCAGTAATTTCAGCATATCGTAAAAATTTCCTTTGTTATAAATTATTAAAGGATAACGCCCTATCAGTCATTCAGCATACAGTTTGTCATTCTAAAATGTATAATTATAACTTTGGAAAGAATAAAAATGCAGTCAACCCTATGGCTCATTTAAAGAAAGACATTTTCAAAGTGCCCGTAGATAGCTCACTCATATTCAAAACATCGATTAGTGTATTGGACTTAAAATCAAGTGCAGAGCGCTTAGAGCTAGCTAATTTTCCAATTGGAGCCTCTCTATAATCGCTTAGTCTGGATCCATATTTCCTTATCGCACTTCTACACAGCAAATACGCAGAAGCATATTTTACAGCCCAACTTTCGATAGAATATCAACCGTTTTGATCCTAAGATCCTCATAGATAAATGAACTCTCAAATTTTGATCGATCAAATCCATTCGCTTTGGAACGGCTTAAGTAATTTTTCGCTAGTTTGAGAGTACCCTTTTCATTTTCAGAAAAAACCAAAAACAGTCAAAACCCAAGGGCTATATCCTCGGCCATGATGTTATTTCCAAGTAAATCATCAATTTCCTCTATTCGGCCATCTTCATAAAGAGCCGATATTAGTGACGATGTGATGAACCAACCCAAGTCATTTGGCACTAAGTTTAGGGCTTACCACATCTAAGAAATTGCGCTTTAAGTGTCTCCACACTTTTTATAAACTGATACTGCGATGGTCAGAAAATCGATGGTTTTCCAAATTCTTCGGCTTTCGTCGTATCCTTAAGAATTTCATCACAACTTGTCTGAAAAACATTTAGACTGTTCATTGCTATTGCTGCGTATGCAACAGGTGTTGGGTCTAGTTCGATGGCTTTATTTAGTGTATTTGCTGGTCTGCTTGAGACTTTTTCTTTGTCAGTACTTTTCCCAAACATAATTCTTTGTGTAAGCTTTCAAGGCTCCATTGCAGAAACTACGCTTACAAACTAAGCTAATAATTAATCGCCACCCGTATTAAATAAACGCCCTTTAAATTCCATAAAGAGTTTCATGAGTATTTTTCACAAGCTCTCAGGTTTTTGACTATCGCGCTTTCATCATTCTCCATACGTTAGTTTTAACCAACGACGCTAGTTGCAATTATCAAAGTAATCTTTCGATCAAATTCTTCGTCAGAAATAGGAATATTAAAAAATTCAATAGTTAACTGCAGACTTACCCTAAAAGGTCTAGGTATATTTGGATGATACTCAATTTATTTTACTCAATCAGAGTCGTTTACGCTGATTGATTTTATCTTAAAATATAGTTCAAAAATATCCAATTTAGCTAAATGGAAAAGCCTAAGTATAAACTACAGGCACAAGGAATAAGCCTGTACAATCGCAAAAATGTTTATCTTATTTCATCGAAATACATTCACACAACGGTGCATGTGATTATCGTTTATCCAAGAATTTTATTTTTGAGTACGCCCTAATCCAATAGAAGGCTTCCCTGAGAGAAGTAGGAAGCCTGAGTTGTTTTACTACTCTATCTGACGGTGTTTTTAGACCGCCGTATAATATTAATATCACAAAATATAGAGGTTTCCAAAGCTATTTAATTTTTTGATCAGCAATGATTTTCAAATCGTAAAGTTCATCACGACAAAAGCGCAATATCACAACCAAACGTCTAAAGCTTATCCAATAAATGGTCTGCGCCCGATGTTGTGATCCCGCTACGGGAGCCTTCTAAGAGGAACTTAGTCACGACGCCATCCTCAGCGACCAGAGCATAGCGAATAGAACGATTGTAGAAACCGATGACAGGCGCATCAAAGGTCATTTTGACGGCCTTTGAAAACGCAGCAGACGGGTCAGCAATAATTGCAATCCCAGCCTCAAATGCGCCAGATTGTTTTGCCCACTCTCTGGAAACAAAAATGTCGTTCACAGTTAAAACAATTACCTCTTCAATACCTTTTTCTTTTAAAGCCTCCATATGACTAATAATATTTGGCATATGTGATAACGCACAGGTGCTACTGAATGCGCCCGGCATTGCAAAAATTGCGACCGTTTTTCCAATAAGCCGGGCGGACATTTGGATTTCTTCATGCTTATCCTGCTCAATTAAGAGAACGCCTGCATCTGGTAAACTATCCCCAACCTTAATCATTAATCGGTTTTCCTAATTGCTTTTACGTATAAATTCACTATAGGGTTTCTTTCAAGAAGAGCTATAGCATTCGGATCAATTATGAAGAAAGTAGTTGTTATTGGCGCCGGTCAAGCCGGCGCCTCTTTGGTGAGCAAGCTTAGGGATGGTAGATTTGAAGGGCCCATAACACTTATTGGCTCAGAGCCACATCCACCTTACCAACGTCCACCACTTTCAAAAAAATACCTCCTTGGTGAAATGGCGCTGGATCGGATGTATTTAAGACCAGAGAGCTACTATCATGAACAAAATATTTTTCTAGAACTTGGCCAGAGTGTGGACCGGATTGACTGCGCGAATAAGGTGATATTTTTTAGCGAAAAAAAAATTCGTTATGATGATCTTGTTCTTGCAACGGGATCCTCGCCGCGCCGTCTGCCAGAAGCAATTGGCGGTTGCCTTAAAAAAGTATTTACAATGCGCGACTTGGCGGACGCGGACGCAATGGCGTTGGAATTTGTCGAGGGACGGCATGTCCTCATTATCGGGGGTGGGTACATTGGACTGGAAGCGGCCGCGGTTGCGGCCACTCGCGGTCTACAAGTAACGCTGGTTGAAATGGCAGATCGCATCTTAAACCGAGTTGCCGCGCCTCAGACCTCAGATTATTTTCGCGACCTGCACAAGACACACGGCGTTACAATAAAAGAAGGCATCAAACTAACGCGACTAAACGGCGATAGCAATGGCGATATGGTTCGAAGCGCTACATTATCCGATGGAACCGAGTTTGAAATAGATTTTGCGATCGTTGGCGTCGGCATTGTCCCAGCCACCGATCTTGCAAAGGCCAGTGGGCTAAAAATTACGGATGGAATTAAAGTGAATAGCCTAGGCCAGACATCAAATTCAGCAATTTGGGCTGCTGGTGATTGCTGTGCGTTTCCCTACAGGGACTCAGAATTAAGATTAGAGAGTGTTCCTAATGCGATTGATCAGGCTGAAATAGTGGCCCAAAATATTCTAGGCGCACAGATAGAGTATGTTCCAAAGCCCTGGTTTTGGTCTGATCAGTACGATGTAAAATTGCAAATTGCGGGATTAAATACAGGGTTTAGTGATGTAATAATGCGAAAAATACCAGACCAAAAATCCGTCTCTTTCTGGTATTATGATGACCAGAAACTGATCGCAGTTGATGCCATGAATGACCCACGCGCATTCATGGTGGCAAAACGGCTGCTGGACGCAGGTAAGACAGTGCCCAAAGAGGCTATAAGCGATCCACAGGTAAATTTAAAAACGCTTTTACCATCGTGAGAATTATCGCTGGAAAATACAAAGGTCGAAAACTGACAGCCCTTGGAAAGGGCGATGCCCAAGCGCACTTGCGCCCGACCACAGATAGAGTCCGGGAGAGTCTGTTCAACATTCTGATAAACGGTGGCTTTGGTGAGATTTTTGAAGGAGACCGTGCGCTCGACCTATTTGCTGGGACCGGAGCACTTGGAATTGAGGCCTTTTCGCGCGGAACGAAAACTGTTTGGATGATAGACAGTGGCCGCAAAGCCAGCGACCTGATCAATAAAAACCTGTCCCTTTTGGGTCAGCCAGAAGAATTGGTATTTAAAAAGTTTAATGCGTGTAAGCTTCCCTCGCTTAAGCAAGAGCCTTTTAATCTTGTTTTTCTAGACCCTCCCTACAGCCAAAACCTTGGGGGTTATGCGCTTCAAAGTGCAGTGCAAAAGGGGTGGATTGCGCCCGAGGCGTTAATCGTCTGGGAAGAAAGTGGGCCGGTAGATGCTTTGATGGATTTTGAAGTGCTGGACAGACGACAATTTGGCGATACATTTGTTACGATCTTACGCGCGCCGACAACATTTTGAGAATGTTGGACTTGCAGCAGCTGAGTGTAGAAAGCTAGTGAATTGGAACCTAAAATCTAGGGTTAAAGAGTCATTTTTTAGCAAGGAGGAACAGACAAAAGTCTTATTTTCTGATTAAATACAACGCGCTTAATCTATTCATGACGGGAAATGATCTTTATTTCTATCAATCTCGTTAGAAAAAATAATACAAGTAATCAGCGCTTTCCATTGAAATAAAGGACATCAATATCATTAGCTTTAATTTATTGGCCAATATCCATTGTTTGGATACAACGAGTGATCATGTGATGATAAAGCCAAACACTTCTAGTCAATTAGTTGGCAATGAGTTCCGATTAGAAATGAACTACAGCGCCTTTGGGATAGCGATTAATACTCCCAAGATTGAAAAATATGTTGGACCAAAACCCTCTACGGAAAAATAACGGGTCGCAGGGTCAATGTAACCAACTAGAGTTCACTTAAAATGATCTACTAACTGTAAGTGGGGTTAAAGCGATTTTTTTTGGATAGGGTGAATATCTCATATCCTGACGCAGTCACACCGATCGAATGCTCAAACTGCGCCGATAGAGACTTGTCGCGCGTCACGGCTGTCCAGTCATCGGCCAAAACCTTTGTTTCAGGCCTGCCCAAATTAACCATCGGCTCAATCGTAAAAAACATACCTTCCTCAAGCACGGGCCCCGAGCCTGGGCGTCCATAGTGCAGTACGTTTGGAGGGGCATGAAACACACGGCCCAAACCATGTCCGCAGAAATCGCGTACCACCGACATGCGTTCACCCTCTACATAGCTTTGAATCGCATGCCCAATATCTCCAAATGTATTCCCGGGTTTGACAGCCGCGATTGCCATAAAAAGAGAGTCATGTGTCACTTGGATCAATCGTTCAACTTTACGCGATAGTTTTCCAGCAACATACATTCGGGATGTATCACCGTACCATCCGTCCACAATAACAGTGACGTCAATATTCAGAATATCTCCATCTTTTAATTTTTTGCTACTCGGAATTCCGTGGCAAACGACATGATTGATACTAATGCAGCTTGCATGCTGATACCCTCGATACCCGATGGTCGCTGATGTCGCGCCTGCTTCCCTTACTTTGTCTTCAACAAATTTATCGAGAACTTCAGTGGTCTGACCAGGATAGACAAGATCGCATATTTCATCAAGAATGTGTGATGCCAAAGCGCCAGCCTTATGCATACCAGCAAAGTCAGCCTCGCTAAACAGCCTGATACCATCTCTGGTGCGGCGGAAATTTTCAACTTGCTTGATCATGAAACACCCGTTTATTAACTTGCTCTTTATCCAATCATAAAATGAATGGCCAGTGCACGTTAATACTTAAATGAGTAGCTTTTTGTCCACTTCAATCGCATAGGGCGATAAATCACAAGAATATACCATAATCTCAATAGCTTGCTGCTTTAACTCTAGATAGGCTTTACCGTAGGCTGGATCAATATCAGACGCGACAGCAAAGGCAGCACAGTCACTTCTTTGAACCAAAAAAAGCAACACGGCGCGTTTGCCTAATTTTGCAACCTTAGATAAATCCCTAAGGTGTTTTAGCCCTCGGTCGGTAATACTATCTGGAAACTCAGCGAGTCCAGATTGACGCATTAGTGTTACGCTTTTGATTTCAACGTAGGCATCAGGCACATTATTGCTTGAACAAGTCAAAAGAAAATCTATCCTGCTGTTTACTCCGTACTTAACTTCTGGACGACAGGTGCTGTATATATCCAAGCCTTTGAGCTGTTTGGCAATCAAAGCTTCTTTTACAATTTTGTTTGCCAGAACTGTATTAATGCCAGTAAAGTGACCATTCTCATGATCGACTAACTGCCATCCATATTTCAGCTTTTTGCGCCAATCATTATTTGGCTCAACCCAGATTTTTGTACCGGGTTGACTAAGGCCAAGCATCGATCCGGGGTTTGGACAATGGGCAGTAACCTTCGACCCGTCCTCCAACTCAATATCAGCCAGAAATCTTTTGTAACGCCGTATGAGACGCGCAGGAATTAGTGGGGTTTGAAAGCGCATAGGAAGTTATTATACTCAACAAAAAGATTTTAAAAGGAATTCAAATGTCTAATCCTACCGCAGCCATGCTTGTGATCGGTGATGAAATCCTATCTGGAAGAACTCGGGATTCAAATATGCATTACCTTGCTGGAGAGCTGACAAAAATTGGGATCGATTTGAAAGAGGTACGTTTTGTTGCCGACGATCATGTAACAATCATTAATTCTGTCAGGTCTTTGTCTGCAAAATATGACCAAGTGTTCACATCGGGGGGTATTGGACCTACACATGATGACATAACGGCCGAAGCAGTTGCAGCAGCTTTTGAGACCCCCATCGACATACGCGCAGACGCGCGTGTAATTTTACAGGCACATTATGATCGGCAAGGTGTTGAACTAAACGATGCAAGATTGCGTATGGCTCGCATTCCCACAGGCGCCCACCTGATTGATAATCCAATTTCAGCAGCCCCAGGTTTCAGTTTACAAAATGTGCATGTCATGGCGGGCGTTCCTGCTATTTTTAAGGCTATGATTGCTAGTGTATTACCTTCCTTAAAAGGGGGAGCACCTCTTTTGAGCCAGACCCTAAGACTCGAGTGTGGCGAGGGAGACGTAGCAGAATCGCTGAGCAAGATTGCCAGTTTGTTTGCAGATATTTCAATGGGGTCCTATCCATTCCAGAAAGATGGCAATTACGGCACTAATATTGTTCTGCGCGGTACTGATGAACTTCGTATATCGCAAGCAAAGCAACAATTAAGCAAATTATTAGATTTATGATTTTACCTCTCCACACCCTACATGATGTGCTTGACCAGACATGGCCTGCAGCGAAACACATCCCACAGGATTGCTGGTGTTTGCGTCTAGGTAAGGGGGGCGGGAAACGCGTCAGCGCAGCAACACTAAAAGGAACATTCGACAGCCAATCAATTGATGCCGCCGCGCAAAGAATGCATGATTTTGGGCAACCCTCACTTTTCATGGTGCGCGATGGTGAACATGACCTTGATGCAGCACTCGACGGGTGCGGGTATGAGATTTGTGATCCATGTAATATCTACTCCACACTCATCAGCAAACTTACAACACAAACGCCACCCACTGTCAGCATGTTCAATATCTGGGAGCCTTTAGCAATTCAAAAGGACATCTGGCGCCAAGGGGGAATTGGAGCAACTCGCCTCACAATCATGGAACGCGTCAAAGGGGCCAAGTCCAGTATTTTGATGCGATGGGACAATCATCCCGCAGGATCTGCCTTTGTTGCTATCAGCAATAATATAGCTATGGTCCACGCCTTGGAAATTCTGCCCCACCAAAGACGTAAAGGAATTGGTATTTGGGCAATGCGGCAAGCCGCTCTTTGGGCTCAGAAGCAGGGTGCGCATTCCATCAGCTCCATTTGCACAAAAGAAAATACTGGTGCTAACGCGCTTTACTCTTCGCTCAATATGCGAATTGTAGGAAGATACCACTACCGTATCAAAAAGGATAAAAGATGAGTTCTTCGTCTAAAATTACAGCATTAGATTTACCTATGGTTAATCCACTTCCCAAAGATACTCAAAAGTACTTTGATATCTGTCGGGACAAGTTGGGCATGGTGCCAAATGTCTTACAAGCCTATGCATTTGATATCGCTAAATTGGACGCCTTTACCGGAATGTACAATGAGCTGATGCTGGCAGGCAGCGGCCTGAGCAAACTTGACCGTGAAATGATCGCAGTCACAGTTTCCTCTATCAACAAGTGCTTTTACTGCCTAACAGCACATGGTGCAGCAGTGCGGAAGCTTTCGGGCGATCCCCAACTTGGTGAAATGATTGCAATGAATTACAAAGTTGCCCCGCTAAGTATAAAACAGCGCGCAATGCTCCAGTTTGCAGAAAAAATAACAAAGGGTAGCGCGGATATCCAAGAAGCAGATCGTCAATCCCTAAGAGATGTTGGATTTTCAGATCGTGATATTTGGGACATCGCCAATGTTACAGGGTTCTTCAATATGACCAACCGCGTTTCAAGCGCAGTCGATATGCGGCCCAACGATGAATATCACGCACAAAATCGTTAATAATCTAGCCTGCTTTGTAGTCATCTTAAGCACCTTAACAGCCAGCACCGAGACTTTTGAACTGAACCTGCCAAATACTATGGAAGAAATCTATGTCCAAACGAAAGGCCCTTGATCGAAGGGAAATATTAAATCCATTGAGACCAATGGACGCCTGATAAAGCGGGCATGTCAGGCATTTGAGGTGACCGCTGCTGTTGACCAGTTTTCTGAGCCAATTTTAGAGAAACTGAACGCTGCCAAGTATCGGATTATATTTAACTGTTACGATCCCGCCTAAGGAAGCTTTAATTTTCGCTTTGAGACCAACGTCCTGCCCATGCCATATATTTTGGTAAAACTGCAGGATTTCCTGGTTATGAGACTAAAATTTGAATTGTACTATTAAACAGATTTAATCATCCGCATGATAAATACACTTTCTTCGCAACTTTTCGAGGTCATACCTGTCAGTGTCACAGGCTTAAAGATAATCTAACTGAGAACAGAAATCGTCTTAAAGGCAAATGATATCGCAACATTAATTCACCTCTTTCTTCATCAATTTTCAGCGCTTTTCTTGCTCCGCATACTGCCCTTTAGAATTTTAAACAATAGAGTTTCAGTGCTCTGCTATGGTTTTTATGGACGCGCCAGTGGTCTAAGCATTCCTGATTGCGTCGAGACCTTCAAAACAGGAATATCTCCCTTAGATCGTGAGAATGTAATGCGCTCCAGCACAGATCGCAGGCGGTTTATTGCCATCTTTTGATCTATCAGAACGTAATCTGGGGTATATAACGTGGCTACTACCAAGTGCTGGCTCATAATCGAAACAGCCTGCCAAGGTTCTTTCTGCATAGCATAAATTTCCACGCTTTGCATTTTGCTTGGCCGCGCAAAGCTAGTGAATTTTGTCTTATGGAAAATGTCTGCACTTTCACTTGCAAGATAATCTTCTACCAACTCCAGCGTCGGCCCATTTTGCTCCATGTCTGCACGCGCAATAGTCAGAGTTATAAGGCCCGGTCTTACCGAGGCAACCACTTCATTGCATGGTACCATCACAAAGAAACTCGACTTAGATTTATCTATGATCAATTGCTGGTCGATGCAGAATCCATTTGGCACCGTGACATGAGCCCCAAGTTTAAAACCATATTCACCGAGCATATTATTTTCTTTAGCGTGCCACTCTCCAAAACAGCCAGAAAACAAAAAACTTATCAAGAAGAAGGACGCAAATCGTCTAAAAATCAACGCAAACGAAAGCCTTAAATTGTCCATAACTGTATTTTTTACCCTACCACCCGATGGTACATCAGCACTTTTGCAAATTTCTAAAATTCGATTTCCACACTACCACTCTAATGAAACGGCTTTAAACTACTGAAACCAAACTGCAAAGAATTTTTTTTCTTTGCACAAATCATAAGTTATGAATTCAATACCTATACTTAAATCATCCCCGAACCACGTGATACTATCACCACAAAAGAACTTTCGATACATTCTTTTGGTTACCTTTACGACATCCGACTTTAACGGTTTATCTTTGGTAAACGTACTCAATTTTTCCCTATCTTTAGATTGAAGATAATATTAAACGACGATTAAGTTTGACAAGCACAGCTTACAAAGTGCTTTAGGCAAAGAACATATGATAAAAACAAGCTTTGACTTTTCAAAACACTTAACCAGCCACAATCAGATTTGGCGTATTGTTTTGGGTTTTTTAAGTGTGTTGTTGATTTACGGAACCACAATTTTAACGTTCTTTTATGGACTTGCGTATTTAGGGTTTAATCCAGGGTATGTTGTACAGGCGTCTAGTCCAGAAAATTTGGCATTACTATTAATTAGTTTTTTTCCCATGTGGGTTAGCCTTGCAATCGTAAACAAAGTTATTCACAAACGTCCACTTCAGGCACTTTATGGTCCTAGCCACGCAATTAATTGGCGCCATTTCAAAATGGCCGCAATGCTATTGATCACCATTATTGCAGTCGGTGAAGTCCTCTCGCAAATCTATTTCGCGGCAACTGGAACATCTTCTTATTCGCCAAACATGATTACACGTTTAGGAGTTTGGGTTTTGTGGTTACTACCAATGTCAGCTGTCCTTTTTATTCAGATAGGTGCTGAGGAATTATTTTTTCGCGGATACCTTCTTCAAACGATCATTGCCAGAGGTGAAAATATTTTCTGGGCCGCTATTGTCCCATCTGCCCTATTTGGATTGGGTCACTTTGATCAGGGAAGTTATGGTATTAATGCCTACTTTTACGTTCTGCACACCACTGTTTTAGGGGTTATACTTTGCCTTGTCACGCTTAGGCTTGGAAACCTAGGGGCAGCACTGGGCATCCATTTTGCCAACAATGCACTAAGCTGTTTTGTTTTAAGCATCAGCGGTAAATTAAATGGTATGGCGCTATATGACTGGCAAATTGATTCAAAATCACCACTCGTTGCACTCTCCATAATTTTATACACCGCTCTCATGATCATAACTTATAACGTGTGGATACGAAAGTATTTCACAACAAAAACTTGATATCAGTGGTTTAGCTATAACCATCACTGACCGGCAAAAAAGCCAGAGGATTCATAAAATTATTGAGCTATTTTACATATTTTCAGAGACTTAAGTGACCTTCAGAACAAAATTTTTTGCCAAACATACTCCATTTAAGTATATAAATACACTATGAACGATTGCAATTTTGCCAAAGCCATCTTATTCCACGGTTAGAAGAGTAAGCGACAGGACGTGACACATGAATTGGATTAATAATTATGTTCGTCCACGGATAAATTCAATATTCTCGCGTCGCGAAGTGCCTGAGAACCTATGGTCTAAATGCTCTAAATGTGGGACCATGCTATTCCATCGTGAGCTTAGTGAAAATCTTAATGTCTGCACACAGTGTAATCATCACATGGGAATTTCTCCAAGAGAGCGCTTTGGAGGTCTGTTTGATGGTGGTGTTTTTGTAGAAGTTAAAGTGCCTGCACCTATTAATGATCCACTTTATTTTCGAGATCAGAAAAAATACCCTGAACGACTGAAGGCGGCTCAAAAAACGACCGGCGAAAGCGAAGCCATGTTGGTTGCAGAAGGCGATATTGGTCGAACACCTATTGTTGCAGCCGCACAGGATTTCTCATTCATGGGCGGTTCAATGGGCATGTATGTTGGAAATGCAATCATTGCCGCAGCCGAACGGGCCATACAATTGAAACGCCCACTCATTCTATTTTCAGCGGCAGGTGGGGCGCGTATGCAGGAGGGTATTTTAAGCTTGATGCAAATGCCACGATCAACCGTAGCGATCCAAATGCTCAAAGAGGCGGGCCTTCCCTATATCGTTGTTTTAACGCATCCAACAACGGGTGGTGTTACTGCCTCTTATGCGATGTTGGGAGATATTCATATTGCAGAGCCCAATGCCTTGATCTGCTTTGCAGGACCTCGCGTTATCGAACAGACCATTCGAGAAAAGCTCCCAGAGGGATTTCAGCGCGCGGAATACCTATTGGACCACGGCATGCTAGATATGGTAGTACCGCGCCTGAAAATGCGGGATGAGCTGGTCAAAATTGTGCGCTTGCTTCTTGGTCTAAGCCCCGCAGTCATGGGGGACTTACCAAGCCCTGACACACAAAATCAAGACTCAGAGCACACTACATCGTCATCACCCGAATGACAGCCTTGACATCCGACATAGTGCTGGATCGTATGGAGTCGTTGCATCCCAAAGTCATCGACCTTACCTTGGATCGCGTTTGGGGATTATTAGAGGCGATAGGGTCGCCAGAAAAGACACTTCCCCCCGTCATCCATATTGCAGGAACAAATGGAAAAGGCAGTACTCAGGCAATGCTTCGTGCGGGCCTTGAGGCAGATGGAAAACGCGTGCATGCGTATACCTCGCCTCACATCGAACGGTTTCATGAACGGATCATGCTTGCCGGCAAACTTATCAGCGAAGACCATCTTACTGCAGTGTTAGACGAATGTTATCTGGCAAATGGCCCAAAACCTATTACTTACTTTGAAATAACGACCTGTGCGGCATTATTAGCTATGGCGCGGTCACAGGCTGATTACACTCTGTTAGAAGTAGGACTTGGCGGACGATTGGACGCCACAAATGTCATTGAACGACCCGCAATTTGCATAATAACTCCCGTGTCAATAGACCATGAACAGTTTCTTGGAAACACCGTTCCTAAAATTGCCATGGAGAAAGCTGGCATCATAAAAAAAGGTGTCCCAGTCATTGTTGGGCCGCAACCCGATGACGCTATGCAAGTTATCGAAGAGATAGCCTCTTTTCGGCGTGCTCCACTTCTTGCCTATGGCCAACACTGGCATGTTTCACGCGAACGGGATCGATTGATCTATCAAGATGAGACTGGATTGCTTGACCTCCCTTTGCCTGTTTTGCCTGGCGCTCATCAAATAGAGAATGCCGGAGCAGCCATTGCGGTAATGCGTCATTTTAAAATACCACATCATGCCACTGAACAGGCTTTAACCAACGCGTCGTGGCCAGCTCGGATGCAGCGCCTCAAGGACGGTGCATTGGCAAGACTGGCGGGCCAAGCCGAGCTGTGGCTAGATGGTGGCCACAATCCCGCTGCCGGAATTGCAATCGGCAAACACCTGGCAACTCTACCAAAACGCCCCACATTTTTAATTTGCGGTATGCTTAATACCAAAGACATTCTTGGCTATCTGACCCCTCTGGCCAAACAGGCAGATAAATTGATCGCCATATCTATTCCAAATGAAATAAATACACTCCCTGCTGAAGTAACCGCCACGCAAGCATCAAATCTGGGTCTGGCTGCTAGTACAGCTGTGAATGTTGCAATAGCAATTCAAGAGATTGTACGGACAGATCCTCACGCGCGAATACTAATTTGTGGTTCACTCTACCTCGCAGGTGCAGTTTTGCGGGAAAATAAGTAAAAAAGTTTTAATAAAATACTAAAGTAATCACATTCCGTTGCCTAAATTTATACTTGTATATTATGTTTTATTCTATGTTTATGATAAACAAGGTAGTTTCGGCTCATTCATGCGCTTACCTAGACAGACTGTAATATCGATCAAATATCAAACCTTTACAGGGAGCCAGGTCCGTAGTCCGATGAACCAAGCAAAAAAATGCTGTGTATATTGACAATCACAATAGCTTCTTAATGCATTACTATCGCACTTCGCAACGTCCAGACCAGCCGCAAGAGCGACCGCTTTGTCGACACTGAGATCACTTCCACGCCGAAGCTTATGAAAACTCAGGAAGTTAGCACACTGAACTCGATAAGGACAGACGGAGCTACAACGCAGTTTACCGCCATACAAGAAGCCTCTGATACAGCAAAGCTGATAGCACATGTGACGCCTTTAGAACAAATGTTTGCAGATTAGGCCACCAACCTAAGCAACCCCGAGATCCGTCGAAACTTTCGCACAGAATCTGTAATTTTGGGCCTAATCAACATCGTTATGTCAGCTCTGGAAGATATATTTAAGCCAACTTAGATAAGCTTAGCTATTCAGATGAGTTAACCTCCAGACCAAGCCTTAATATTCCCTCGCAGTAACTTTCCCAGTCTGCTGATCGCATCTCTTGCAAGCGGCTTGCCGTGCGTTCAAATTCAAACACCCCTTCGCCTTCGAGATACAGCACTTCTGGTTCTGCTGCGGCGGAACAGATGACCCTTATTTTTGCCTCATAAAGAGCGTCAATCAATGTCACAAAACGTTTGGCCTCGTTAAAATTACTGCGGCCCATCTGTGGAATATTTTCAATCACAATCACCCTTAGATTATCGGCAAGTGCAAGATAATCCGCAGGGCCAAGCGGCTTGCCACAAAGATCATAAAATCCAAACCGACCAACACCATTATGATAGCGCAGGATCCTAAGCGCACGATTTTTAACATAGAGCGTAAAAATTCCTTCATGCCCACCGGTCAAACCAGCCCAAATATCATTGATCCCAGCGCTAGCCTCCGGGTTTAAGGGCGTAAAATAAACCCGATTGCCCGATATGCGGTTTTGACGAAAATCGACGCCACCATCCAGATTGTAAACCACAAGATTAGATTTAAGAAACTCAATGAATGGCAAAAAGAGCTGTCGATTGAGTCCGTTCTTGTAAAGGTCATCAGGTATTCGATTTGATGTCGTAACAGTGACAACGCCTTGCTCATGCATCAATTGAAACAAGCGTCCAATAATCATGGCATCTGCAATATCTTTAATCTGCATTTCATCCAAGGCCAAAACACGCAGCCCTTGGGCCATATTTTTGGAAACTGATATCAAAGCGTCCTGCTCACTGGACTTGCGCGCCTCATGCAGCGCTGTCTGCACCTCTTGCATAAATGCATGAAAATGGAGGCGCCTTGCAGGTACGCTTAGCTCACTAACGAAAAGATCCATCAAAAACGACTTACCCGTACCGACCCCCCCCCATATATATAGACCAAGCGGGGGCGGAGGTGCTTTGCGAAACAAAGACTTTTTAATTGGCACCTCGACAGCGATCTTTAACACATCGAGCTTTGAGAGAACGCCAGACTGCGCAGCATCCCAGACAATTTCCCCAGAGGCAATAAGTTTTTCATAGGCTTGCGAGATCTGCTCCATAACTGCCAATTACATCTGAATGCCTCAAATTAAAAGACTAGGGTTCCACAGTACGCAGAAATTACAATTGACCTTGCCTCCTTAGTTTGCCAAGAAACTTTAAAAAGAAATGAAATGAAAAGCGACAAAAAACTCTTCAATTCAGTGTTAGTTACCGGATGTATCATCATTTTGGTGAGCTTTTCAGTCAGGGCATCATTTGGACAGTTTCAAATCCCCATTGCCTTAGAGTTTGGCTGGCCACGCGCGGAGTTCTCGCTGGCCATTGCAATCCAAAACTTAGCCTGGGGTATAGGACAACCTATTTTTTCTGCCATTGCTGAAAAAATAGGTGACCGTAAAGCCATGATTATGGGTGGGTTGGTCTATGCAGTGGGTCTAGTCCTATCCTCCACCGCTGTCTCCCCCCAAGCGCATCAGACATACGAAATTCTAATTGGTTTTGGGATTGCTGGTACCGGATTTGGGGTAATTCTCGGAGTTGTTGGGCGCTCTAGTTCAGATAAGAACCGCACTATGTCGCTGGCCATTGCAACTGCTGCTGGCAGTGGCGGTCAAATTGTAGGCCCTCTTTTGGCTGAATGGCTCTTGAGTTTTGCTAGTTGGCAATCGGTTTTCGTGATCTTTGCCTCTGCCATTATTGGAGTTCTCTTTACTCTTCCATTTATGAAAGTACCCCAAAATATAAGTCGTCAAGACACAAATCAACGCTTAAGAGATATCCTTAGCAAGGCTTTTAAAGATCCAAGTTTTGCAATGTTGTTTCTGGGCTTTTTTAGCTGCGGCTATCAACTGGCCTTTATGACGGCCCATTTTCCGGCTTTAGTCACTGAAATGTGCAGCCCAATTCTATCAGGTGGCATTCTAAACTCTATTGGTATCACGTCAACATCCGCACTTGGCGCAGCAGCGCTTGCAGTAATTGGTATCACAAATATTGCCGGCACTTTGGGCGCGGGTTATCTAGGCAGTCGCTATCCAAAAAAATACCTACTTTGTGGTGTTTACACGGGGCGGACCATCATTGCGACAATGTTTATTTTAACACCCATCACGCCT
>JAOGIM010000027.1 GCA_028150825.1 Paracoccaceae bacterium | reverse complement strand
GAAAGCTGGGGCCGCGTCAATCCACTGGTCGTGGCCACTCGCACCGCGTCACGGCGAAACTTGGCTGTGTATTTCAAGGATCAGGCATATGTTCAAAGGCCGTTTGGGATAAGATGCGGCTGAACTGTCAGCAACTTTGGAAGGTGCAGAAAGATGCTTGCTCAGACGTATTGGAAAAATAATGCAATTAGCAAAACCAAGGGGTAGATAAAATGTAAGAGTCGTTTCGAGTTTTTACCTATAATTGGAAAATAGTATGCCTGATCTAAATCTTTCTTTCCAATTTTACTGCTGATAACGGTGCAATATCACCTGAATTAATGGACCATCTTACTCCCGCTCTACGGTCGTCGACCAAAGGAAAAATGACTATGGTCCAAGACCCTTACAATCTTGAGGCCGTACGCTGCAACTACCACGCTGGATCGGTACAGTCAGAGGAAACGTTGGGCTAAGATGCAATTATTGAAGTCGATGGTTTGGCTGTTGATCAGGGACATCCAAGCGATCGCTAATTTGTCTAATCTTAAACTCAGTCACGTCTTCATCGGCCTGAACCAAGGCTGCCACTATGCGGCCGGCGCGAGTAGCTTGACCATGGACTATAAAATCTTTCTTCTTCGCTGTTTGAAGGGCAACCTCTTCATCAAAAATGCCTTCCACTTTCATACAGTGACGGATGATTAGTTGTATTGTTTGAAAATCGGTTAGAGCTGTCATAATAGAAACTGACACCATGTGTCCATTATTTACAAGCAGCAAAAAAAACTTATCCCCAGCTAATTGAATTTCATCCACAGAATAGGTGAGGGTGGATCAATCGCTCAAAGTTACTGACTGCAAACCAGCGCCTCCTAAAATTGTTAATGCGCTTATTTAAACATCCATGAAAAACGAATTGATAAGAACAGTGCAACCGCGGCTGTGGCAAGCTTCGCGGATATCATAAATGATGCTATCCCACCTCCAGCTGGCGTTTGACTTATAAATGAAAACGAACACCTAATCTGGGTACAGTTAGCACGATGCTGGATGATAAGCTCGGCACGCAAATACCCAACCCACTGATTTAGGTGATCGATATCTTGGAAAAGCGTCAGCTTGCCGTGGTTAAATCGATGCCACTGAACTTAACAGCGCTGCGAAGAGTAAGGCGCAGGCAAGAACCACGCTGAAAGATGTCGTTATGGCTGGGCTTATGGCCCAACCATTAAACTAACGGATACTAAACTGCTGTAGGAGTAATTTCGTACAAAATGTCTTGCATGTTTATTAGTAAAAAGGCGTATAATACGGTAAATATTAGTGGGGCTATCCAACCCTCTGCGGTTGCCTTTACTCCTTCTACCTTGGCCCATGGCCCATTTACCATCCTGTATCCAGTGATGGTGCCAATCGCGGACTGAACCAAGCTATAAGTAACAAAAGCCCAGGCCCCCTGTGGCCCCGCAAATAAGATTACGACGCCCATGACAAATCCTGCACCTAAAAATGACCCTACGAGATTTATCACGAAAGCGGACTGATCACCGAAGCCATATTGCTCAATCATGCCTTCTTTAGCGAATAAGCACCTATAAGCATAAAAACCTGCACCGGCTGTCGCTAAAAGCCAAATAATTAGGTTCAGCGAACCGCCAAAACTTTCAGCCATTTTTCTTCCTGTATTGACTAAAGGATCGATAACACAAAAAATTACACTTCGTAAAAAAAATTATTGCTTTCATTGAGGCGCATTGTAAAATCCCAAAAGGCGTACAGGTCGTTCAGCCCATGAAACTGATGAAGTTTCAGAGGCAGGTTATATTCTGGAGGTCTATGACAACCTGCATGGCATCAGCCATGCTTATCTCAGCTTTGCTGAAAAATGATCAGGTTGTCTCCTTACCTGTCAAAGATTGTTCGACTTGTACCAAGTCAGAAAATACTGATAGGTTTGGTTTGCAATGTCGAATAAAAAGCCATAAACGCTGAGAGTGGGACTGCACATGGCCTATCCCTCTGACTAGCTATCTTGGACTAAGTAGGACAAGCACGGCGGCCCACAAGATGCGTTTATTGAGGCAATTGAAACCGCTCAAGGCGCACAAGATGATCCGCTAATAAAATTGTTTTAGATATCGTTAAAGAAATTTGTGGCTGGCATGATGATGAAAAGGTTGGCGTGATAATGGCTATCACTATACCGAAGCCTCGCGAAAACCCATTCGCAAACCTTTGCGTGAACTATTCGATCCGCACCCAATAATTCTGTTTGAGGGCGTGATGAGTTCGCCTCAAAACCATGTTCCTGCTTCTCTGTTAAAGAAGTGTATTAGATTTGTACCACCGCTTCATTTGGCACAAGCAGTGATTGATGAATAAATTGCATTAGGTTTTTTCCGGCTTCGGTAGCCTGACCGCACTGGTCTAAAAATCCTGAATTGATGCAGTATTCCATAGCCACATCATCGATGTCAGAGTGTGTTTTCTTTCGTCCATACTCAATTAATTTTTCAGTGAAGTAGAAATCTGTTAGTGCCGACATTGCTGGTTTCTCCTTATGTTCTAAAATTCTAAAGGCAGGAAGCATGCCATTCAGGTCATTAATTCGTGCAGCATCCTAAATTTATAGCCTGGTGAGTTAAAATAGGCACACAAAAGTGTTGGGGATTGGGAGGGATAGTATTTATAAATTGTCTTAGACAATATAAGCGTTGGAAACCATCAATGCTTGGAGAGAACAATCAAACTGGCACTTACCCAAATACTTTGAATGCTCTGCCCTTACCTTGGCAAATAATTCTAACCAGACAGTATCCTTGCGGATGCGGTTTTGCTCGGCTAGGGTTTGCCGCATCAGAATTGAACCCATGAAAGAAGTTAATCTGATGTTAAGGATATCACTGATCATTTGTTAAGCACTGCTACTAACTATTTGTGATAGTCAAAAATTATTCTGAAATTGATAGGTTTTTTTACCAGAACCTATCGTCGTTAATCCAAAAATCCCAACTCTCGATATAACACCAGGCTCTCTCTCAGAGTGGATTACATCAACGCCAACGCATGCTATTTTCACACAGGCTTTAGAGACCCTTTCTGTCCCAATTATGGGATAAGAGTTCACTGTACCAAGTGGCGGATATACACTTGTGGTAAAATAATTTGCGCGCTTGCAAACTTTGGTTAAAGGAAACCAACGCGCACAATCCTAATAATGCCGGTACTGACAGCGACCCCTGTCACACAAGTAAGGGCTGAAAATTAAAAAATATGTACAGATAACAGCATATCTTACGATGTCTGCAAAGAAGTTATTAAGATAGAAGAAGTTTTTGGCTTCCCAACTGCTTGTAAAATTGCAAGGAGAAATAGAGTTCACCGCTGTGGCCTCTGAACGAAATTATCTAATTACCTACATGACGTTGTTATACAAACGAGCAGTCTTAGAAGGAAAAGTAATAAATGATGGTCGTTCCGTGAATAATATGGAATATACTATGGAAATAATGAGTGCCGATAGCGATTGTTCCAATCAGGCAAGCAGGGCATTTATTGAGTTAGGAGGCATAAAGCAGTTCTCATATAAATTTCAAGGTGGAGAGAAATTTTTAGATATTACAGTAGACAAGTGCTAAATCTTGTTTATTTTGTAAAAATACTCTTTTAACCTTGTTGCCTACGGTGATCCTCCGGACAGCAGTACATCATTTCATTAGATTAATATTTCAAGAATAAATTCTTTGTATTTCCCTGTGTGACCAACGCTCGCTAATTAAAGCTTCATGGTCCTGTAGTTTTGGAAATTCATTTATTTCCACCCCATCATTTTTCAACCAGCGATTTACTAGAGATAAATAAGGGTCACACATAGAATATTCATTTCCAAGAATCCACGGACCTGTCAAGTAATGCTCTTCAATAAACTTAGCGTAACTATACATATTTGTCTTAACTTTTGCTGCCATGCTCTTTCTTGCAGAAGGATCATCTGCCCATCGAGTTCCTCTATGACTGTGTGCATGCCCTACGTGCACTGTAGAGGCGATATACATATTAAAAGCTTGCGCTTGAGCCAATTTAAAGGGATCAGTGGGCGCCAAATGTTTATCTGGATAAGTTTGACTTATATATAGCAGAAGTGCTGGCGTTTCTGTCAAAATGCCTTCGCTTGTTGTAAGAACTGGCACCCTTCCCTTTGGATTGACACTGAGAAACTGTTCCGACGCTTGTTCTTGAAGTTTAAAATCAATGCTTATAGCCTCAAAAACTGCTCCTGCTTCTAGTAAAAGCATATGTGGCGCATAAGCAGCTGAATTGTCTGAATAGTAAAGTCGAAGCACTCGAAATTTCCTCTCCATAATGCTGTTCTTATCATTTTTATGCTTATAGATTATAAAGTAATATCATCGACTAGATACTGAAAACTGCATTAATATTTTTAAAAGTCGAGGTTGAAAGTTGAGATCACCCGCAGGACATAAGTCATAAATAGACTTATTTATCGGCGCCCGCTTGAGTGGCATAGATGGAGCCATATCCACCTGGCCATTCAGGTGGAACCTGACAAGGGCGCGAGTATTGTTTGGCCCATATCACTTTTTGTCGTGGCGGAATTAATAAGAATTGGATGTAGGCTGCGGTGTGCAAGGTTTGGCATCAGAAGCAGCATAGCAATTTAATAAAAGTGACCTTAGTACTACTTCTTTTGATGCGGTTGAATAATGGAGCGTATGCAGTAATATTACTCGCTTTTTCGGTCATGTTTTCTACGCGGTTCATGTCCACTTTTGCGGCGTCTTCTTCTGACAGCATACCGGTCCATTTCCCATCGATTTTGTACCGATTATAAAGAGATTTATTATGCGAGCTCTTTTAGAGCTACCAAAGGTGTGTTTTCCATGTCGGTATCAGCCAAATAGCACCCTATGGTAATCATATTATAACTCGTGTGTTAAAAAATTAGATATCTAGTGCTATTTGACAATATCGGAGGCATCAAACCATTTGAAATCCAATTTAGAATGGTGACGAACAACATTCGGCCCCGCCAATTTAACCGCCACATCGGCCATAATACCGTTGGATAAATTCCAGTAACTTTCATGCTGAATATCGGGGCTTTTGAGGCGACGCAATTTGGCAGCGCTAGCGCTGTGGCCAGGACCAACGTCAAACGTGTCTTCCTATTGGCCGAGTGAGCAACTTTTGTCTTAAACTTTCATAGTTACTCTTTGCAACTCAGCAAGAATCTCTGCAGTTACAAGTTAATCAACACTTACATAACCGGCTTTAAAATATTTTTTTCTTTTGGGACTGGGTTAGACCGCAAGCAGGTTCTTTGAGGATGTCTTCTGGGTTCATTTTATCTACTTTAATAATAATGCTCTAATTGGAACAAGAATTGATCAATTCATTTTAATCCCCAAGAAAAACTTTTAAACTGTTATTTATTACTGCTCTTTGATTTTAATAAGTAAGTAGAATGAACAAAGGTAAGATTTCAAAGTTGAGACAGTAGATTTTCTGGATCGGGTCGTATTTTGCGATACAGCGCTGTCGTCATTGATAACTAGTACCATACTAGTTCCAGTCTATGACGCCGTAAAACATAATTTCGGTATCATTCGCGCTGACTATATGTTTCTTTTGTGCCTTTCTCATTACCCAGTTTAAACAGCCCAGGGTATGTTACGGTTGTCAGGGCGTCCACGTAATTAGATCAGCTGTGCCGTCCACAAAATGCTGGGTGAGGGGCCTATAAAACTAGTGCAAAACCCATCTTTTGGCAGGTAGGCAAGTTTGACAATCACGCCCGTGGCAAGAGCGTCTCACCCTCAAATTTCTAAGGCAATTTATTTCAGTCAAGAGAATAAATTACTTATTTTCGAGCCTTAGTAGCGAAAAATCCTTGCAAATGTGCCCCACAAGGCTGCTGCGATGGCTGAACCCCAAAGCCTTTGCCGAACAGAGCCGCATCCGTAAAGATACTGTCTGGTTAGTATTGCTTGCTAAGTTCAGGAATAAGCCAGAGCCTTAATGAAGAAAATGTGAGGGTTAAGTGACTATTAAAGAGGGGCTTACGAGAATTGACCCACTCCTTTCCTAGAGTAATCTGCTTACGTAATTGAACCATTTTAAAAATCCATTAAAAGCTTCTCCATGTTAGTATTTATAACCGTTTCATTTTTGATGTTCATAACGCCTGGACCAGGGGTTTTGTCCCTAGCTGGTGTTGGTGCTGCGTTCGGTTGGCGGCAAGGGTTATCTTATATGGCTGGCTTGTTCATCGGACATGTCCTTGTAAGCTTTGTAGTAATCACTGGCCTAGCAGCTATTCTCTTGGCTGAACCAATTATACGCACATTATTGTTGTTCGCTTCTGCCGGCTATCTTGGATATCTCGCGCTGCGCATCGCTCTAGCCGGGTCAAAAATTGCTTTCATTGAGATGATAAAAGCGCCCGGTTTCATGACTGGTATGACCTTGCAGTTTATCAATCCCAAAGCCTATGCCGTTCACACGGCTTTTTTTACAGGTTTCGCTTTTTATCCAGAAAGTTTTGCGGTCGAGATGGGCTTAAAGCTAGTCATCATGAACACTATTTGGATTCTATTACATCTGGTGTGGCTTTATGCAGGTTATAAGCTGAATGAGCTGAATCTTCCAGCTCAAGCGCAAAAGCGGGTCAACCTTTGTATGGCAGCGTGTCTTTTAGCAGTTGTTGGCCTGTCGCTCTGGTCTATATTACGGGTTTAACGGGCTGGCTCATTTAGAATGCCTTTTCATACCCAGCCCTCTGCCTGAACAGAATGGCATAAGGAAAGATATTATCTGGTATCAATTGATTGCTATTGTCTGGGTCGGTTAACCTTGATCAGATCAATTTCATAGGTCATAGCTTGTCTTAATACAAACTGAAAATGAAAAATCTTTCCTGCATAACCCATTTCATGTAGTAGATTAGATCAGATGGAAATAGCGATACTTGACCTCACTGGGCATCCTTTACCGATGCTTGGAAATCTACCAAGGGCTAGTGACTTAATAATTGAGTGGCTTCTTCCTTCATTGCCAGAGGCAAAATTTAAGTGCTTTGATATTGCGGAGAAAAAGCAATCATTGCCCCACGCTACTGATTTTGACGGACTTCTAATATCGGGGTCTGAGCATGGCGTTTATGACTTTACTTCTTGGAATAGGCCACTCCGCAGCCTTCTTATTGAAACAAAAGCAGCTCTAAAACCAATATTTGGAATTTGCTACGGCCACCAGATTATTGCCGATACATTTGGAGGACGCGTAGAAAAGGCTGACATAGGTGAAATTATTGGAGCAAAAAGGTTTGATTTCGGCTCTTACAGCGCTGATGCGCATGTGTGGCACAAAGACCAAGTTTCTATTATGCCACCACAAGCCCGTATAACTGCTAGTGCATTACATTGTCCTGTCGGAGCGTTAAATTATGATTTCCCTGCAGCTAGCGTTCAATTTCATCCTGAATTTTCAGAGTTTCAACTGCGCGAGTTGTTTCGAAGAGGTGTGGATCATTTTTTGAAAAAAGAACAGGTGTTAGTGGCTGTTGAAAGCTTAGATAAAGCAAATGTTTGTGTAGGCTTAAGAGCAGAAGAAACTGCTGCTTTTTACCGCAAGTATTGTAGGAGTACCGTCTAGCAAAGTGTGGGAAACTTGGGCTGTGGTATTGGATAGTAAAAATGTCGTATGACCAAATGACTGTGAGTGAAACTGAAGTCAGTCAAAAGGTTGAAATATTATTATGAAGCTACCAAGCACGTGGCAAGGCCAACGAATACCAAAAGAGCCAGATTAAAAACATGGGTAGGTTCAGTATGAAAGTGCTCAAAAGATACATCTTTAATACGACTCAAATAGTTATTGTTTCTTTTGAATTAAAATTTTAATTGATGGACCTGTTTCTGGTTAAGACGCAGCGCTACAACCCGTCCGCGCCATATTATGTATACGCCAGACATTATTATCAAAGCCGAACCAATTAACATTGAAAGGCTTGGGATTTCTCCGAATACCAAAACACTCAAAATAAGTAGGAAGACGATGCGAGAATATCTGAACGGCATTATAGCTGATAATTCCCCAGCACGCAGTGATGACACTAGGAAAAGATAGCCTACAGAACCAAAAATAGCCATACAAAAAACTATTTTCCAGTTAATCTCAAGTGGCAAAAACATCTCACCATTAAACAGCACCCATGCTGCAGTAAACGGAAGTGCAGAGGCCATAGTGAAGGTCGCAACGCTCGCTGAAGATATATCTGGCGGGGTCAATCTTGTGACAAGATCTCTTACAGAGAAAGCGACTAATGCCACAAGTGGCCAGATAACTGGATAGTCAAAACTTTCTTTTCCGGGTTGTATTACTAAAAGAACTCCTATGAACCCTATGGAGATAGAAGTCCAACGTCGCCAACTTATGAATTCCCGAAGAAAAATAACTGCGCCTATGGCGACCAGAATAGGGGACGCCTGCGTAACTGCGCCTACGATAGGAAGAGGAACTTTGGTTAGTGACATGATCATTGCCATGAGACCAATCATCTCAGCAAAGTATCGTACTAATAAAACGGGCGTGAAAGCTCTCGCATCTTTCAAATTCTCACCCTTAATCATCGCAATAACGGCAAATATTATTAGCCCACTTATAATAAGAACAAACATGATTTGTGCAGGAGACAAGAAGGACCCAGAAATCTTGATGAATATATCGCCAAGAGCAAACGCCGCCATCGAAAGCAACATGAAGAGTATACCCCTTGTATTTTTTGCGCTTGCCAGCATTTCAAAATCTCCCAAAGAGCGATCACTCTCCACCAGAGTGAACCATACATAATCAAGGAAATTAAAGCTGTTCATTTCCATAATAAACCCATGTTACTATCGCATTTGCCATAAGTGAGATCAAGATCATTCAGGTGTCTTTTAGCGTTGAAAGGTTATTGTGGCAGATCGAGGGAGCCTGTCTGGGTAGAGTTTCTTATCAAGGTTAGTAGTTAGGTCTGCATAAATGAAACAGCTTTAATTCTATTTTGATCTAATGTTCCATTTTCGTAAGTGTTGTAGGTATGGATGTTTTCTGAAAATTTTATTTAGTTTTATCAAAACCCTAAATTGTATATCCGGCGGAGCCAAAGAGAGCCTATCGACCTCTGTATCCGTATTCAATTAGCTAACATACTGATATCATTGGTAGCACCATATCTAAGTTCATCACAATACAGCGCATAATGGTCCGTTATTTGATAAGTAATGACTAGAGGGGGATCGCCTACGGGCCCGTGCGGCGGCATTTCATATAACTCTGATCAATTTGGGTATAGATTTTTGTAAATGAAGTGCCAACCAGCTGGACATTAATTAGTGGAAGTATTGTGATATTGCGGTATTGCACAAACCTACAATAGAGCTTTCTAATGTTAATCCCTAATCAAAACTGGATGTGTTTGCTCACTCAAGTCACATACTCATTATTCTTAAATAGTAGCTATGCAATACCTTAATAATGATGGATGAGGAAGTTTAGATTGTAGGGTCTTTGATAATTTGAATCTAGCATAATCGATTTTTTTTAGATTTATCTGCGCGCAGAAAAACAATCTTTATAATTTGAAGAGTAACAGTGAGTTTAATCCGAAATGCTTTACTTGCCATTAATGTTATCTACAGACTAACGTCAACACTTCTACTAAAACGTCTACAATGGAACTAACCGACATTACTGAAAGCCAAAGTTATTTGTTACTGGTAAAAAATGTAATTCTACAAAAAGTTCTACGTAGAGGTCTGAGCATGAAAATTTACGTTTAACCAGTTTTGATCCGAAAAATGATTTTTAGACATAAGAAAAAACCATCTGAAACCCTAAATGGAATACTGTGGATGGTAATTACAGGATTGTTGTTTTGCGCTATGACAGCGTCCGTCAAATCTTTAGGAACATCTCTACCCGCAAGTCAATCTGGCTTTATAAGGTATATTTTTGGCCTAGTGTTATTAATTCCATTCTATCGCCAACTAGGTCTTGCTGGTGTCCGCAAGAATTTACTAAGACTTATGATCATAAGAGGTTCATTACATGCGATTGCCGTGGTGACATGGTTTTATGCAATGGCTCGCATACCTATGACCGATGTGACTGCTCTTTATTATTTGGTACCTGTATTTGTTTTCTTTGGTGCATCTCTATATTTAAAAGAAAAAATAAATAGTAGTCGAATTCTTTATTTGTTAGTTGCTCTTTTTGGCACTCTTTTGATCCTGCGCCCTGGCTTGAGAGAAGTTGGTCTTGGGCATTTATCGATGTTATTAGCAACGATAGTATTTGGGATTTCGTTTCTCTTAGCAAAAAAAGTGACTGATGAAGTAAAGCCATTAGTAATTGTTTTTATGCTCACTTTAATTGTACCAATTTGGCTTGCGCCTCTCGCTTTCAGTCAATGGGAAAACCCTACTTTGAAAGAGCTTATAATCCTTTTGCTCGTAGCTTTATTTGCTACATCTGCGCACTTTACAATGTCGATGGCATTTAAAGCAGCTCCTATAAATGTCACGCAACCGATAGTTTTCCTTGACCTCATTTGGGCAGCTATTGTTGGTTCAGTATTTTTTTCTGAGGTGATTGATGTCTGGGTTTTAATTGGTGGAGCAATTATAGTTTTTGCCGTAAGCTTATTAAGTTGGAGTGAAATTAAGAACAGATAAACAAAAAATGAAGTTTTTGTCAGCCTATTTGCTACATTTCGACAAAATATTAACCAAAGGTTTAATCTGTTAAACGAAGAGGGAGCGGTCCTTGTGAGTATTCAAAACTCTTTGTAATTGGGTGGCGCTTTAGTGGTTAGAACGCTTCTCAGGAAGCTGCGCTAGTAAAGTTCCAACCGTCAAAACTGCGGCGCCTACAGTCTGCATCCAATTCCACTCTGACCCTAATATAAATACGATAATCATTACATAAAAAGGAGTTGCATTTAGATGAAAGGATGCAATTCCAATTCCAACATCATCGACTGCCTTAATCCAAAATACTTGTGAAAGGCCCAGTGCAAGACAGGCATAAACAAACAAAAGACCCATATTTGATATATCTACTGATCCGACGGTTGACCATGAGTGTTCAAAAAACATGGCAGCGCCGCAAGGAATTGCCGTGAATCCAAACATACCAGACGTGGTAATTGCAGTGCGCGATAAAGGAGACAATGTGGGAAATGATTTTACAGTTTCTCGAGATCCCCAAGCAAAAATGCCCGAGGCAAAGAGGCCCAACGCAAAGCCTGTTCCAAATGAGGACTTTCCAGGGATTACACCAGCGGCTAATGCACCTCCAAACAAAACCAGCGCTACAGCTAATAAAAAGCGGCCGCTAAGCCGCCTTCCATCAAGAGTAACCTCTAAACCGATAGCAAACACTGGCATTGCAGCAGCAGCGAGAGCGGCTGTAGTGGCATCTGTCATTGCTTGTGCGATCAAAAGAAGTAGGGAACCAAAGCCAAAGCCTATACCGCCAATCCAGAAGCCTTTCATCCAAGGAAGTTTCTGAAGAGAAACGTTGTGTTCTAACAAGAAAATTAGAAACATCATTACCATTAACGCCAGTAAATTGCGTAAAGCAATAAGAGCCATTATCCCCCATGTCTGCAAAAGTTGGTCAGCCGCTGGAAAGCCTAAGGCAAATAGAAAGATGGCTGTCGCACCAAATATATTACCACGAATATTCAAGAGACTTTACTCCCAGCGTCGCAAAAGACGCAAAATTAAAAAAATGCCCAAATAAGGGCTGAGCAATCATCTCTAAGAAAGTTATGCCAGTCTTACCGTATTTCGACACTCATGTCGCAAACCGATATCTTTTCCTATATTACTCAAAATCCACAAAGAAGAGAAATTACAAAACCTAAGCGTCGCAGTGGACTAATTTGACTGTCTGATATGATTAGCCGACTGCTCTTAACAGCTGCCACCTCATCTATCATGGCCAGGACTGTCTAGAATGATTTCTCCGTCTCTTTGTCTTATTTTGTCTGCAAATTTGTCTAAATATACAGTTACTTCCTGCGAGAGCCTCTGAGCCTTTGTGTGGGTTGCCAGGTTCTGATTAAAAGGCAGATCCTCTATGAGGACAATCCTGAACTCACAAACTTAGGGTCAGCCTCAATTTTCTGGACATTTGTTCAGTAAGTGCGCTTACTTGATACCAACCAAGCGAGGGTTTGATGGAATTTGATTTTGTGATCGTTGGTGGCGGGTCGGCTGGGTCGACCATGGCTGCGCGGCTATCAGAAGACCCTCACGTCACGGTTTGCCTGCTCGAGGCGGGTGGCAAGGGCACCAGCATTTTGTTTCGAGCGCCAGTGGGCGCGCTTGCACTCCTGCCAGGGTATGGCAAGCTGTTCAACTGGGCTTTCAAAACATTGCCACAGCCGGGTCTTAACGGCCGTCGCGGGTATCAGCCACGGGGCCGAGTGTTGGGAGGGTCTTCTGCAATCAATGCTATGCTTTATGTGCGCGGACATAAATCGGATTATGAAGATTGGGCCGCACTTGGATGTGACGGATGGGGCTGGAAGGAATGTCTACCATATTTTATCAAATCAGAAAATAACGAAAGCAAGTCGGATAATTTTCATGGCAATAATGGGCCACTGCACGTTTCAAATCAACAAAGTCCACGCCCCATAACACATGCCTTTGTTGATGCCGCCACCGCCAACCAGTACCGCGGCCAGACTGATTTCAACGATGGAGATAACGAAGGCGTCGGGATGTATCAGGTCACGCAGTTTCATAGCAGCGAAAAGAATGGTGAGCGCTGTTCCGCCGCGACAGCATATCTGCAACCAGTTATGAACCGCCCCAATCTGACCATTATCACTAAGGCCCGCGCGACCAAGATATTGTTTGAAGGTAAGCGTGCCGTTGGCGTAGCCTACCAACAGCACAAGACCTCCCAAACTTTGCGTGCAAATAAAGAGATCATACTTGCGACTGGCGCACTTCAATCTCCGCAACTGTTGCAGCTATCTGGTATTGGGTGTCCCAATGATATTACGCCACATGGTATTGCGATGATTCATGAGCTGCCGGGTGTTGGGCACAATTTGCAGGATCATCTGGATTTCACGCTTGGCTACAAAACCAGTGATACCAACAATTTCGGAATAGGATTGACAGGCACTATGCGCCTTATGACGGCAATGTTAAAATGGTGGCGCACTGGAACGGGCATGATTGCCTCGCCTTTTGCCGAAGGGGCAGCATTTTTGAAAACTGACCCCTCGCTGGATCGCCCTGATATCCAGCTTCATTTTGTGATTGCAGTTGTGGACGATCACGCAAGGCGTTTGCATTTGGGCTACGGATACAGCTGCCATGTGTGCGTCCTACGTCCATACAGTCGAGGTACGGTAACCTTGAAAAATGCTGATCCCATGAGTGATCCGGCAATTGATCCTCAGTTCCTATCCGATCGAAGGGATCTGGAAACTATGATTAAAGGCGCCAAAATGACTCGTCAGATTTTACACACTGAACCAATGGCGTCCTACGCAAAGCGTGAACTGTTTGGCGTCAAAGACAACATGACAGACGCTGAATGGGAGCGTCATATTCGTGCCCGAGCTGACACTATTTATCACCCCGTAGGCACTTGCAAAATGGGCATTGATAACTTGGCTGTCGTGGACCCGCAGCTCCGGGTCCATGGTCTGACAGGCCTGCGGGTGGTAGATGCGTCCATTATGCCAACGCTCATCGGAGGAAACACTAACGCGTCAACGATCATGATCGCGGAAAAATGTGCTGACATGATCAAGATGGACTACGCTAGCTGATACCAAACATGCGATCATCCAAATTTAGGAGCTTACTATATGGACGGAGCAATGACGCCTTCTCAGGTGAAAGACTACGACGTGGCACTTGATGTGCTGCATGGGGCTAAGGACGCGTGGACGCAAACGTCGATTACAGACCGTATCTCGTTGCTGGACCAAGTTAAAGAGAACTTGATGAATGTCGCTGATGCTTGGGCGAAAACTGCGACCCGCATGAAACAAATCCCCGAAGGGTCGCCCTTGTCAGGCGAGGAATGGACATCTGGCCCCTACGCCGTTATGTCGGCGTGTAACGGTTTAATTTTGACGCTACGCCACATAGAGGGCAAGGCGTTTTTGAAGCACCTACCCAAACGTGAACTGACGACAGGGCAATTAGCGGTTAAGGTCATGCCGCATTCGATCTGGGATCACTTGCTGTTGTCAGGAGTAAATGCGGAAGTCTGGATGAAAAAAGGCGTAAGCGCTGCGAACTTGCCTGAGCATACAGCCATTGCCTATGACATTCCGCCCGCGGCACGCAGAGGCAAAGTCGCGCTGGTCTTAGGCGCGGGTAACATAGCGTCTATCGCCCCGCTTGATGTGTTTCAGAAACTGTTTTTGGAAAATCAGGTCGTGATCCTGAAGATGCATCCGGTGAACGATTATTTGATTGAATTTTTGGAAGATGCGCTGAGCCCGCTGATAGATGTAGATGCCTTGCGCATTGTCAAAGGTGACGCTGCTGCGGGTAAGTATCTTACGACCCACGCGATCATTGAAGAACTGCATATCACCGGTGCTGGCGCGACGCACGATGCGATTTTTTGGGGCATAGGTGCTGAGGGCGAAAAGAACCGCAAGGCGCATACACCTCAGAATGATAAACGTTTCACCTCCGAACTTGGTGCTGTGTGTCCAACCATTGTAGTGCCTGGCCCGTGGTCGGCCGCAGATCTGAAATTTCAGGCTGAACATATCGCCACGCAAAAGCTTCACAACTCTGGCTTCAACTGCGTGGCGTGTCAGGTGTTGATCATGCCTAAAGGCTGGGACAAGTCCACAATACTGCTGGCCAATCTAAATGCAGTTGTGCAAAAATCCACACGTGGGGCCTATTATCCCGGCACTGTGGATCGTCTGGATGCTTTCAAAGGTAAGGCCAAGGTCCACAAATTTGTTGTGCGTGGGGCAGCGCCATCTTTGATCGTCAACGATGTAAATGACAGCGATTGGTTTACCAACACCGAAGTCTTCGGACCTGCAATGTCTACCCACGAAATGGATGCACCCGACGCGCAAACCTATCTGCGCAGTGCGGTCGAATATGCAAACGACCAGCTTCACGGGACGCTGGGTGCCAATATTCTGATCCACCCCAAAACGATCAAGGAAATCGGTAAAACACAGTTCGAAAATATCATCGCCGATCTGCATTATGGCACCATTGCAATCAATGCATGGACAGGGCTTGCATTTCTCGTCGCCACCTGTCCTTGGGGCGCATTTCCCGGTCATACGCCGCAAGAGGTACAGTCCGGTATCGGAAAGGTGCACAACTCTTTTATGCTAAAAGACACTGAACGCGTGGTGATCCAAGCCCCATGGGCACCGTTCCCGCGTGGGCTTTTGTCGGGCCAGTTGACTCTTTTACCTCGCCCACCGTGGTTTATCACCAACAAGAGGCAGGACAAGATGGGCCGTCTTCTCACGCAGTTTCAGCATAGCCCAAGCTGGTCCAAATTGCCTCGCATATTTCTGAATGCCATTCTGGGTTAAGGTTGTTCGGGCCGTATGCTTCAGACCTTGGCCCTTTTAGAAATAAAATTGTTAATTTATTTGTGGGTAGTTTCGTTAAAGGCCAATAATAGGGCAAGCAAAGCTTTTCCCCGCCAAACACTAAAGGCTGCTACGCGGACAAAGCGGTCCTCTGAAATCGACCATGCCGCACATTTTTTGAGATGTATTAAATATGACTGATACTGTAACAGACGCAAAAGTCTTGAACTCCACACAAAAGATCGCGTTGTGTGGCAATATAGGCTCTACAGGCTTCATACTGAGCCTCCAGAGAATTGAACTCTTAATTTAACTTTTGGTGGAGCTTTTAAGAGTATGGACAACAGCGCGTACAAGCAACTTACGCAGCCCGTTCATGGTCTTGATCCCAGGAACTTATAGCCTGAGACTTTATAATCCGTGAATACGCATTCCGAATGGAACAAGGAGATGAAACGCAGCGCGTTTCACACAAACGTCCCGTCATCGCCGACTTCAACACTCTTCTGGGTGATACTGTGATACTTGTTCACAAATTGGCGACCTGACTTAAAGGCAGGACGTGTAACATCGTGCGCACTTGCGTGGGTGAGATGAAGGCTCAAGTTTTTGCCAAAACGGTCACAGTCTTATGATTGCTGTTCTCAGGCAAATATCGAAATTAGTAAGCTGCGGCTAATGTACTTGAGGGGGTGGACTACCAATTAGAAACCGCGAGTGCCTTAAAAGCTGATCCCGCTTGGCCGTTTCGGTGTCAGCTATATAAAATCCAATTTTCTTAATCCGTATGGTTACCCACACAGAGCAAAGCGCGAATTCCTTTGGGCGCAATACAACACAGCCTTAGGGAAAAACTAAAGTCCATTGAAAGAAGAGATCGAGTCCAAGAAGTGATGAAACCATGAACGTAATTTTAGGTTTACTAGGCGGGGCTGTTTGTATTTAAAAAATAGGAAACAAAGCAAACTGAACAAAGTTGATTTTTTACAAATTTATCAGCTAAGCAAATAAATCTATCTTAGGCATTATGTTGAGAAGGTGCTTGGAATAGGAGTGATTTGGTGCATTAAAAAGATCATTAGTTTTCGCTATTTCGCATATTGAACCATGTCGCATTACGGCAACTCGGTCACACATTTGGCGAATTACTGGCAGGTCGTGGGATATGAAAAGTATTGTGAGGTTCAATTCATCCTGCAGATCTTTAAGCAAGTTGAGAATGTGCGCCTGCACTGACACGTCAAGAGAAGAAGTTGGTTCATCACAAATCAAAATTTTGGGCCGCGCAGCAAGGGCTCGTGCAATTGAAATGCGTTGCCGTTGACCTCCAGAGAACTCATGAGGGTATTTGAGCGCAGCATTTTTGCCTAAGCCAACATGATCTAGAAGGTCACCTATAATTTGTTTCATTTTATCTTCAGAGCCAGCAGTCTTGTAATAGCGAATAGGTTCGGCAATGATATCTTCTACCGACATCTTTGAATTTAGAGAAGAAAAAGGATCCTGAAATATCATTTGTAGTTCACTTTGGACAGCTACAACCTGTCTGTTTTTAGGTACGTTTGCGATTTCTTTATCAAAAAGCTTCACGCTGCCTTTGTCTATGCTAAGCAAACCCGCAACTAATCTTGCTACTGTACTTTTACCGGAACCAGATTCTCCAACGATTCCAAATGTTTCACCAGTCGTGATTGAAAAAGAAACATCCTTGACTGCCTGATTGTATAAGCGATTTTGTTTAAATAATGCCTTTTTAAGAACGAATTTTTTGTTTAGATCTGTTATGGAAATTGCTACTTTTGATTTGTTATCGACAAGCTTTTCTCCCAACCAATGTTCTGCAACGGCAATGCGTTTTTGTTTATGGGCGCCGCCCTCAATATAATCAATTGATGTGAAACGTTTAATCTTCACATCGCCGCGTGGTACGGCTGCTAAAAGACTTTTTGTGTAAGGATGATGAGGAGTACTTAGAATGTACTTTACATCACCAGTCTCAACGATAGAGCCACGATACATAACAGAAACGCGGTCTGCGATATTAGCAACCACACCCATGTCATGCGTTACGATAATAACACCAAGCCGTCGTTCGATGCAGAGCGCTCTTATTAAATCGAGAATTTGAGCTTGAGTAGAAACATCAAGGGCAGTGGTTGGTTCATCTGCAATTATGAGATCAGGATCTCCTGCAAGTGCCAAAGCTATAACAACTCGCTGACGCATTCCCCCAGAAAACTGATGCGGATAGGCCTTCATTCGTGCCTCAGGTTGCTCAATACCGACGGATTGAAGGAGCTCAATTGCATTGTGGTACGCTAATTTTCCAAAAAGTTTTTTCGTTTTGTTGATTGTTTCAAGAAGTTGGGTGCCAATTGTCATTACAGGATTAAGTGAGGTCTGAGGATCCTGAAAAATCATTCCAATCTTTTGACCTCGAATATTCAGCATTTCATTTTCATTTAGCTTTCTAAGGTTTTTGTCTTTAAACCAAACTTCGCCATCCGTGATTTTTCCTGGCGGTTCTATGAGGTTGATAATCGCGTTGCCGATGGTAGATTTCCCAGCGCCACTTTCACCAACAAGTCCTAAAACTTCCCCAGCTTGCACTGTAATTGACACGCCATGCACGGCCTTAATGGTGCCTAGCCGGGAGGAAAAGCTGACGTTAAGGTTTTTAATTTCTAAAAGTTTCGTCATCTTAGTTTGTGTCAAAGTGCATCGGGCACCCAATCTTCAAAACTGAATTGTAGAAAAAAAGTAAAGACCAATTTCGAGTTTCTTATTACTGGAAAATGGTACGGCGTTATTTGTTCTAAAACTATGTTACAAATTTGGCTCAAAAAATTATTCTGAGGCCCCGAGACCTGGAAAAAAATTAAACTCAGAGAAGGCTGAACATCAAGAAGCTGAGGGAGTAGAATTTGGTGTGAAGTCATTTCGAAAGCCTAGGGTTCAGAAGGACCCTCAAACGGTCTCCAAAGATATTGATGGCAGCTACTGTTGCAAGCAGCATTATACCAGGAAAGAGGGTGATCCAGTAGGCGCCTGATAGAATATAATCAAATCCATTTGAAATTAATGAACCAAGTGAGGGTTCTGTTATGGGCACGCCGACTCCTAAAAAACTTAGAGTAGCTTCAATCGAAATTGAGTGCGCTGTTTGCAGGGTCGCCAAAACTATTAGCGGCGAAATGCTATTGGGCAAAAGGTGTTTCCAGATAATACGAAAGTTACTAAGCCTTAGACAAGTAGCGGCCTCTATATATTCTTTGCGACGTTCAACTATTGCGGTAGCACGTACTGTGCGAGCGTAGATCGCCCATTGCACTATAACGAGCGCGATTATGACTTTATCAATGCCTTTCCCCAATACAGCCAGCAGAACAAGAGCAACCAGAATAGCAGGAAAGGAGAGCTGAATATCAACAATTCTCATTAAAAATGTGTCTGTTCTTCCACCGAAGAAAGCCGCAATTAACCCTACCAATAGTCCAATAATTAAAGCAATAAGAGCGCTACAAACTGCCACAAGAAGACTAGTGCGCAGGCCAAATAAAATAGCGCTTAAAATATCCCTTCCTGCGCCATCTGTACCAAGCCAAGCAACTGTGCCGTCGAACATCTCTTCACCAGGTGCCAGTCTACTATCCATAATGCTTACTACAGCAAGATTATATGGGTTCGTTGGAGCAATCAGTGGCGCAAAAATTGCACATAACGCAACGAGAAAAAGCAAACCTCCTGATAATAGAGTTGTAGGTTGGGAGAAGTTTTCCAGTAGTGCATTTCTAATTTTTGCATTATCTTGGAACGAACTGGAAGCGATTTGCACCTTTTTCATTGCCGATCGCCCTGTAAACGCACACGAGGGTCAAGCGCGGCATAAATGATATCCACAATCAGATTTAAAATTAAAAACAACGTTACCACGAAAAGCAGATATGCAACCACAATGGGCCGGTCGAGATTTACTATGGCGTCAATAACAAGTTTGCCGACGCCTGGCCAGGCAAAAACGGATTCTGTAACTGTTGCAAAAGCAATAAGTGTCCCAAACTCAATTGCTAAGACGGTGATTATTGGAATAAGAATATTAGGCAAGAGATGAGCGCGGATTATACGTTGAGACGCCAGTCCTCTTGCACGAGCGAATTTGATAAAATCTAACGCCATCACTTCCTCTACTCCAGCGCGCGTCAAGCGAATAACTATCGAAATTTTGAAAAGTGAGAGATTGATGGCCGGCAAAATAAGATGCCGCAAACCATCAAGCGTAAAGATACTGCTCTCAATACCTAGAAAATTTGCTGTATCACCGCGGCCAGATACTGGCAGCCATCCTAGGAAGACCGAAAAAATGATTATCATCATAAGACCTAGCCAGAAGGTTGGGATGGAGATGCCAAGCACTGAGCCACCCATAATGATGCGTGCACCCCATCCATCCGGATTTAACCCAGCGTAAATCCCTAAAGGAAGACCTACACTTACAGCAAGTATCAATGCACAAGTTGCAAGTTCAAGAGTTGCAGGAAAACGTTCAGCTATGAGCGCGAGTGCGGGTCTTCCAAAGATAAAGGAATTTCCTAAGTCCCCTGATATAGCACCTGTGAGAAACTTCCAATATTGGACGTGAACTGGCTGGTCGAGACCAAAATCTCTGCGTACCCGGTCAATTTCTTCGGGTAAACTTTCTGGATTAACCAGCATATCAACAGGGTCACCTACCAAATTAATCATAGAAAATACTATCAATGACATTATAAAGAGGACTAAGATGCTTTGTATAACACGCTTAATAACAAAGGCTAACATCGATAAGTCCCTTTGGTGTTTGGCCTGCCGCAAATATGCTGCAGGCCTTCCCTAATTCATTTTTTTGCGCTGATGTAGTGCAAAAATGTACTGTCTAAAGCCCCATGTTCATAAACTATACCCTCGCGGGCTGCCCAAGTGGCGATTTCGTGATGAATGGGAACCAGTGCATATTCCTGCATCGCAACATTAGTTGCTTCAATGAAAGCTTTTTCACCCATAGCAATATCCATCGAAGAGCGCCCATCTTCAATTAGCTTATCAACTTCAGAATTGCTATATCCATTTCGATTTCCAGGCCCATAGCCACGCTCTTTTTGTTTGGTGTGGATGAATATCCGCAGTGGATGCGAGGGTTCGCCGGATCCATTTGCATACCCTGACATAGCAGCTGTAAATTCTGGTTTTTTGTCTGGTCCGCCGCGTGCAAAGCGTTTAAAAAATACAGACGCGGGCATGGTTTCTACGCTTGTGTCTATGCCTACGCGTGATAACATTTGAGCAATGGCCTCTAGAATGCGCGTATCGTTTGAATACCGGCCAGCTGGTCCGTGCATTGTGAGTTTAAAGCCATCTGCATAACCTGCGGCTGATATCAATTCTTTTGCTTGCTCTGGGTCATATAGGTCTGGTTTCAGATTGTTAGAATATCCAATGTAACCCTCTGGTGAAAACTGACCTGCCGGTGCAGATAGCCCGTCCATTACACGTTCCGCGATAGCCTTTCGATTTATAGCCAGCGAAACCGCCTTGCGCATGCGGACGTCCCGGAAAGGTGAAGCAATGGGCTTGTCATTACTATCTGTAACGTATGGTTTGATAGGACTATCAGTCATATGAAGCGTTAGGTACAGTAATCGGTTTGAAACCGATTTAAAGATTGAAATTCCTTCCCGACTTTCAAGAATTGGTAGGTCAGAGGGGGACACGCGCTCAATAAAATCCACATCTCCAGCCATCAGTGCTGCTGTTCGGGTCGTCCCGTCGCTGATGGGGCGAATAATTATATTGTCCCATTCGACCGCACTGCCCCAGTAGTGATCATTGCGCTTAATCTCCAGTAAGTCTCCCGGTAGCCATTTGGTAAAAGTGAATGGCCCTGTTCCAAAAGATGCAACTCCAGTGTTGAAATCTTCAGTTGTCGCATCGACAAAAGCTGCATCAATAATAGAAATTCGTGACATGTCGTTCGGAGTGAAAGGGTAAGGTTTCTCAGTCGAAATCTGAAGGGTTAAGTCGTCAATAACTTTGAAGGTTTTTCCTTTAGTGAAGGTTGCAAAACTGGAAGGACTGTTTGGCACATTTGCTGCGCGTTGCATTGTCGCCACCACGTCTTCAGCGCTAAATGCTGATCCATTGTGAAACTTTACACCCGCGCGTAGTTTAAACTCCCAGGTTTTATCATCAATTGGCTTCCATGAAGTTGAAAGGCCTGGAAGTAAATTCTGATTTACGTCCTGCAGGACCAGTGCATTATAGACCTGCGTGGCAAATGAATTGTTAATTGTAAGGTTCTGATAGTGTGGATCCATAGATGTGGGTTCAGCTGCAAGTGCGACCTTCAGATTTTCGGCAGATGCGGAACTTACCGAAAAACCAAGACTGAAAGCTATTGCAGTCATAAAGATAGCGGGCTTTAGTGTCGATACTTTCATGATTCTCCTCCTTTAAAAGGTTTGTTTATTTCCGTTTAAGCTTTTTAGTTTATCTCTGTATCTTCAAGGCGAAGTCTTTAATCTGTTCATTGAAGAGGTCAGGATATTCCGCATACGAGGCATGGCCCGCGTTTGGGAATACATATTGCTGGGCTTTAGGTAGAGCTGCGATGAGATCCGCATGCATATCATTTGAGATCACGGTATCTTTTTCACCGGATAAGATAAGAACTGGAACACTTACTTTTGAGCAAATACTTGCATTGTCAGCCTCTTGGCTCATTCGACCTCCGTCACGGATACCTTCCATGCGGGAATCGGCAGCAATTTTTGCTAAGAACTGAATAACTGTATCTGATGTGGCTGGAGGTGTGCTACGTTTGGCACGCTCTATACCGTAGACGATATCTGCGCCCTTTGAATTGATGTGTTCGATACGATCGGCATAACGCGGCAAGAGTTCCGTCCCTTTCGGATGCCCAAACCCAAGATGTGTTGAAGAAAGTATTAAGCCAGCTACTGAAGTCTCCTGATCTGTAGCTAATGGTAAGGCTATCACACCTCCCATTGAATGGCCGATGATAACAGGTTCTTTGAGTTCTAAAGCGTTCATCAAAGCGTTGGCCGCACTTTTTAGTTCCTCTATGGTGTCGCCAAATATGTCAGATGCGCCAAAACCAGGGGCATCCCATGCTACAATATGGAAGGAGGTCGCAAGGGACTGGAATAAATAAGCCCAACTTTGGCTGCTACCATTCATACCATGAAGCAAAAACAAAGTTGGGCCAACGCCTTTTTCACGATACGCAAGGCGACCGTCCTTGTAACCCCAATACTTTAGTTCTGGTAAATTTAGCACTCAATTAAACTTCTTCAATTTTAAGGTTTTCTAGAGGGCTACATAACGCAAACGAAATCTTGCAAGACCCAGCAATAATTAAGTACAGCACAGAGCAACAGAACAAAAAAGGTTAAAATTTTTTACATAATTTTATTCAAGAACTTGCTTCAAATTCACGCATCAAAGTTAGTGTTTGGGCAAGCTTTATTGCATAAGAAAACTTAGGATTAGAAAGAAGAGCATTACAATAGTTGCGCCAAGCTTCTAGCATTGGTTTGGTTGGGCGATAATCATTTCTACGTCCGTCGGTGATACCTGTAACCTCTTGGAGGTAACCGAGCTCTAAAGCCTCGTATACTATTGATTTTACTGTTGGACGACTGAAATCTGACACTTTTACAAGCTCTGATATTGTAAAGCTTCCCTTGGAAAAATAAAAATCCATCATATAACGGCGCAGTTCGAATGCAGTAAAGCTAGTATTAAAAAATCGTCGTACTTGGCCTGGTCCATGTTCTCGTCTGTAAATATGCCTTGAGCTTTCGAAAGAGGCCTGTGCCGAACAGAAATGATCGAACATATCATCAGATTTTGACATAAGAAATCTCACCTATTATAGAAGATTATTATATATTATTTATTTCGTAGCTTGGAACTTCGCAAGCTTTTTGTTAATTGCCAAAACTATAGGATTTAAACTTGAACTCACTGTAGCGAACTGTGGCATACCTAAATTTATGTTGAACCTCGTAAGTAATAATAAGAGCGGTCAGGCAGATATTACAGCGATCTTACAGAAAGATTGGGTGCTTTTGGTGCCGAGTGCGTAGCTCTTATTTCAATTGGAGGCAGCTTTTGCCTCGACGAGTTTATTCCCAATTCTATCTTTCCAGTGGTGGATATACTCACTCCGTTAATAAAAAATTCGGCGAAAACTCAGCATAAGAGACCGGGGCTTACAGGTGCCAAAGTTGCAATGGAAACAAAAATATATGGTGTGGCTAATGATATCGAATGGCTTATCCTAGGGGGTAAAAGATTGGACAATACGCATATAAGCTATGTCGAATTAGTTAATGCAGGCGTAGCAACATCTAAGAATAGACGTGATCTATTTGCTGCTTGTACTGAGCTAATTGATAGGGGCGCTGAAGTAATTGTACTCAGCGGAACCGACCTATTCTTGGCCTTTGACGATATTTCACTCTCGATTGATGCAATCGACTGCGCTGAGGTGCATATCAAACACCTTCTAGAATTGGCAGCACCCGAGAGTAAACTTTAACTATGTGATACACCCAATGAGCACCATCCCGATAACATTAGCCCAAAACGGCGCAGAGGCGGGCAACCCATAGCAAACAATTCTAATCAGACGGTTTATTAGCACATGCTCAGCTTAAATAGGAAGCGTTACCCAGCCGCTCAATCTTCGCCAGCTTTGTATGCAAATTGATTATTAATACAACATTACCTCTATGAGGTGTGGGCCAGGGATTGAGATTGCACGAGCTAGTTGGCTATTGAATTCGTTAGCGTCTGATGCCCGTGTTGCTGGAACGCCCAATCCTTTTGCTAGGAGGCACCAATCAATATTTGGTCTGCCAATTTCCAACATATCAAGTGCTTTACGTCCTGAATTGCGTACCCCAACGTTTTCCAATTCGCCCTTTAAAATTGCATAGGTTCCATTATTAAAAATGATATTAACGACATCGCAGCCTTCGCGTGCCTGTGTCCATAATGCCTGAAGGGTATACATTCCAGAGCCATCACCTTCGGTGCAAATGACTTTTCTATCTGGACAAGCCAACGCTGCGCCTGTGGCAAACGGCAATCCTAAGCCAATTGATCCACCCGTCACAGATAGCCAATCATGAGGTTTAGAACCTAAGGTAAAAGGACTGAACCCCCTGCCAGTCGTAACAGATTCATCTGCGATGATAGCATTTTCAGGCATCAAGTTTCCAATGGCTGAAGCTATGGAGTCTGGAGTTAATTTCCCGGTCATAAGCTCAGGTCTTAAAAGCTGTTGAATTTTGGGCTTTGCACTATGAGCGTCTAATTCGTCTACGAGTGCTTCTATAACTGCGACATGATCATGATCAATCCCAGCCAACTCATGCACATTGCAATCGTCAGGTATCAAAACGCTTGGCTTACCAGGATATGCAAAAAAGGCGACTGGCACCTTAGCCCCCATTAAGATTATGTCTTTTACAGATGATAATTGCTTAAGTGCAATGTCTACTGGATATTCAATCCGCTCTATTGTGACCCGACCTGCACCACGCTGCCAGCGGCCGTTTGCTGTCACGCAGGAAAGTCTGCAACCTGTCTTGGCTTGTATTTTTCCAAGCATCTCAAGAGTGTCTTGACGCAACACTCTGCCAGTCATGTGAATTAAGGTTTCTCCATCAGATTTAAGCGCTGCAGCTATGTTTCGGATAACATCGTCAGAAGCATTCGAACGGTTGGGAATTTTGACTGGATTTGCCACACCTTCTGCGATATCCCAAGCTGTATTTGCAGGTAAAATTAATGTTGCAATACGTCCTGCGCCCATACGAGCAGAAGCAACTGCTTGTGCCCCATCCTCCGCAACATCTTTTGCAGTCTTGGAAGTTCTGACCCAATCAGAAACTGGAGCAGCTATTCCCTCAATGTCAGATGTAAGAGGTGCATCATGTTCAATGTGGTACGTCGCATGATCTCCAACTATATTAACAATGGGTGTATGTGCCTTTTTTGCGTTGTGTAGATTTGCGATACCGTTTCCAAGTCCGGGTCCCAAGTGTAGGAGAGTTGAGGCTGGCTTATCCGCCATTCTACCATATCCATCCGCCATTCCGGTGACCACGCCTTCGAAAAGACCTAGAACGCATCGCATGCCGTCAACATGATCCAAAGCGGCTACAAAGTGCATCTCGGATGTTCCAGGATTGGTGAAACATATATCCACATCAGATTTAACTAATGTGCGCACTAATGACTCCGCTCCGTTCATAGAATTCCTCTCTGTTTATTAA
>JAOGIM010000026.1 GCA_028150825.1 Paracoccaceae bacterium | reverse complement strand
CAACGAGTGCTCCCAAGAAAAAACCTATGACAACCCGAAACAATGAAAATCCCAAGTGCTCCGCAAGAGTATAATTCTTAAAGCCTGAAGTTGAGATTTCTTTTAACCTTTTCCATACATCTTCCGGAGCTGGAAGCCAGATCGGTTCCATCTGAATACCTTTATTTGGCTTGACATTCAAAGTACCTTTCTGGGTTAGCGCTATTTTTAGATCTCCAGCATTAACATCTGTACCAAAAACAATTGGTTGACCGTTAACTGCAACTATTTTTGCGCCACCTTTGCGAGTTTCACTATCATTTGCATCCCACTTCAATAGTTTGGTACGATAGGCTTTAACCGCAAGCACATCATTCTTTGCAAACCCCGAACCAGGTTCTATCTCCGGAAGAGTAACCTCTATCCCATTACCATGCACAATAACGAATACATCGGCGTCATCTCGTTCTTGGGATTGATTTTCCACAGTATAGGTAAAGTTGGCATCTCCCTCAAAAGCGCCAGGCATATGAATAAATGACGGTAGGGTAGAGCTTCCAGTAAATGACCCCCAGATCAAAAAAATCATGAGGATGGACACGATAGATGCCGTCAAATTAGATGTTACAGCACTTTCGTCACCAAATGTAACAGTTTTTAAAGACCCAAAATCACTTTTAGGCGTCAGGCTGGTCTTCACCAATCGCCATACGAATAATGTTGCCAGAATGAAACCTATGTAGCCAGCGACATAAGGGATAGCCAAAAAGACAGTAGATAGAATTGTGACCAACTCTTCAAAGAGACTAGATAAGAGACCCATTAACCTGCCACCTCTGTTCTACCCATGATCTCTTCTTCCATATTCCAGATCATTTCCAAAATTTCTTCGCGTTTATCGCCATAATCATCGTGTTTTTTAATTTCCCTCAAATCTGCATCTACACCTAAATCAGCAAAGGGCAGCCGGTATTCCTTGTGGATTCTACCAGGACGTGGCGCCATGACCAAAAGCCGCTCTCCAAGCAAAAGTGCCTCCTCTACCGAGTGCGTGATTAAGATAATAGTTTTTCCTGTCTCTTTCCACAACTTGAGGACCAGAGATTGCATTTTCTCACGCGTCAACGCATCCAATGCGCCCAATGGCTCGTCCATTAGAATTACGTCGGGGTCATTGGCCAGACAGCGGGCCAAAGCCACACGCTGCTGCATACCACCTGACAGTTCATAAATTGCCTTTTCTTTGAAATCGTGGAGTCCAACAACATCGAGAAGGTGGTCGACCTTTTCGCGCGCCTGCGTCGTGCCAACACCCTTCATTCTCGGCCCAAATCCTACATTTTCTCGAACGTTCATCCATTCAAAAAGGGCGCCCTGCTGAAAGACCATACCACGCTCGGCGCTTGGCCCCGTAACTTTGTTGCCGTGCAAAAGTATCTTGCCTTCGGTCGGCGCAAGAAAACCAGCAATAATATTCAGCAAAGTTGTCTTGCCACAGCCAGATGGCCCCAGCACTGACAAAAGCTCGCCAGCTTTCAAGTCCAAAGTGACATCTCTTAAGGCCTGCACACTACCGCCATTTGGTAAGTCAAAGCGCATGGAAATATTTTCAATGGACAGTCCAGGCATGGCCGCCTTTCGCTTTCTAATTTTTGTTGAATTCAGTTCCACATCTCATATAGTTTGCGGGCCAATGATCCGGCCCGCAATTTTACCTACATATCTTTGGCAGAAGCCAATGGATCTGTATTTACGTTACCAGCATAACTACCCAAAGCCGAGTCAATGCTTTCTGCAGCCACAAATACGTCAGCAACACCCTTCATGAATTCCTGCGCACCGCCGCCCAGCCAAGTTGCAGACAATTGGTCGTCCACAGTTGGAAAGACAAATGTCGACATAGTTTCAGCAGTGGCCGTTTCATCCATACCAGCGTCTTTGGCAATCGCAGGCAACATTTTGGCATGATTTGAAGAATCTGCCCACATTGCATTTGCGTCTGCTGTAATCTTAAGAAACTTGGCGACCAATTCACTGTTTTCAGCGACCCAACCAGCAGGGCCAGAAGTGACGTCAAATACCAATATACCCAAGTCTGTTTTTTCGGAACCTGTAAGGAGAATATTACCGTGTTCTTTTGCACGACGCAACGACCCCCCCCATCCACAGAACATATCAACCGCACCCTGCGCAATCGCAGCGGCACCATCCGGTGGATCCATATCAACAACTTCCATGCTGCCAACATCAACACCAAAATGGCTCATTTGCTTAAGGAAACCATAATGCGCTGCTGTTCCCAACGGCACGGCTACCTTTTTGCCTGCAAGTTCCGCAGCGCTGTCTTTGTCGATTTCTAAATCACTTTTTACGACGCAGTTATCATTGTCAGCATAGCTTACTGCAACGTCCAGGATTTGAAGATCCTGACCAGCGGATGCGGCAACAACGAAGGGTGGTACGCCTTGACTAACGGAAAGGTGTACGTCTCCCGACGCCATAGCAGCGGACATTTTCACACCAGACTCAAAGCTTACCCAGTTTACTTTCACGCCCAGTTCTTCGTCGTAAGTACCCATTTGCTTGGCATACTCAAATGGCATCGGCCATTCGAGGAAATAGGCGACCGTTATTTCACTATGTCCACCCGCAACGGCAGCTTGTGCACTCATAGCAACGCTTGCAGCGCCAATAGCACCTAATAGTTTGGACTTGATTGTCATATATCTCTCCCGGTTTAATTTTTACTGAGGCCCAGAGACTACATTGGACAAATTCTTTAAACAAGGCCTCGTCGCGTAATATCCCCACCCAAATTCATTCGTCAGATTAAGGTTTTTCTTGGTGGGACATTATGATCCAATACTGACCCCATTATGTCAATTCGTTCAGCTAGACATTTTATCGTTATATTACATGAATTTAGCATGGACATTCAGAAATTAACACTGAAAATCTATACTGTTGGACTTAATCACAGAAATAAACTGGCCCTATAGGTTGTCAAACAATTTGGATGAAGTAGAATAATGATGTTTGTAGCCAAAGTTGCGCACACAAACTTTAAGCAAAGGAAACAAAATGGACGGCGGTATTCGCGAAAATGACATATCCAGAATTGTCGACCTAGATCGGGCACATATTTGGCATCACCTTATTCAGCATAAGCCTTTTGAAAGTGGCGAGCCCAGAATTATTGTCGAAGGCAAGGGTATGAAGGTCTGGGATCAGAACGGAAAAGAACACATTGATGGTGTTTCTGGCGGTGTCTGGACGGTCAATGTTGGTTACGGGCGTGAGAGCATTGCAAACGCGGTGCGCGATCAACTAATTAAGCTAAACTTTTTCGCAGGTGCGGCAGGGTCTATACCCGGCGCTATTTTTGCGGAAAAACTTATCGACAAAATGCCCGGAATGAGCCGGGTTTATTACTGTAACTCTGGCTCTGAGGCCAACGAGAAGGCTTTTAAAATGGTGCGCCAGATCGCTCACAAGCGGTTTGGGGACAAGAAGCATAAAATCCTTTATCGCGAACGCGATTATCACGGCACGACGATTGGCACACTTTCAGCGGGCGGCCAAGATGAAAGAAATGCTCAGTACGGTCCTTTTGCACCAGGTTTTGTGCGCGTTCCTCATTGCCTTGAGTATCGTGCTCAGTGGGATCTAAGCGGTGAGGCCTACGGTAAGCGCGCTGCGGATGCGATAGAGGAAGTTATTCTTTCCGAAGGGCCCGATACAGTTGGCGCACTCTGTCTTGAGCCCGTTACTGCCGGCGGAGGTGTAATCATACCACCACCCGGCTATTGGGAACGCGTTCAAGAGATCTGTAAAAAGTATGATATCCTTCTTCATATAGACGAAGTAGTTTGCGGCCTTGGTCGAACTGGAACGTGGTTTGGATATCAAAACTATGGTGTAAAACCAGATATGGTAACCATGGCTAAAGGTGTGGCTTCTGGCTACGCCGCAATCGCCTGCCTTGTAACAACTGAAGATGTCTTTGACATGTTCAAAGACGATCCAAGCGATCCAATGAATTACTTCCGTGATATATCGACATTTGGCGGATGCACCGCAGGCCCGGCAGCCGCAATTGAAAATATGCGGATTATTGAAGAGGAAAACCTACTGCAAAACACATTGGATATGGGTGAACGCATGGTTAACAATCTTAATGCGCTATCAGAAAAGCATGCCGTGATTGGAGAAGTCCGGGGGGCAGGTTTATTCTGCGGTGCAGAACTTGTACAGGACAGAGCGACAAAGGATCCCGCAGAAGAAAAATCGGTGCAAGCAGTTGTGGCTGATTGTATGGCGCAAGGCGTTGTGATCGGCGCAACGAACAGGTCGCTACCAGGACTAAACAATACCCTCTGCTTTAGCCCTGCACTTATTGCAACAGCCGATGATATTGATCACATTACTGATGCCGTTGATAAGGCACTTGGTCGGGTGTTTTCTTAAACTAACAAGGCGGGCGATGGTTAAATCTACTTCAGCTGATAAGCCCGCCTGCTTTTACCATCTAACAAATAGATAACATGCAAAATCACATTTAGAGTGTATTGCCACTTTAGTTTTGTAAACTTCGATGCTGGAAAATTACTCATTTTTGTGGTGGACATTTAGATTTTGAATTCAATTTGAAGCAATCGAATAATGTTTTGACAAATATTTTATATATATTTTGACAATTATTACTGATCTAGGATCCCTGATAATCTTGCCACTTACAAAATAAATTTGGTCTTTGAAGGAGAGGCTTCATTGCAACCTGACGAAGCTTTGTCATATCGACCGCAGTTTTGTCCAGAATTAGGGAGCGCCCTGCATAAAATCCAGTGTTCACAAAATTGCGCTTGGTAAAAATAATGGTCCCTAAGATTGAATTTGTCCTCACAACCTACCAAATAACCACCTTAGCTGTTGTCATTTTTATAATAATGTCACTGGTTTCACAAAATGTTATATGTGCAATATCGTAGCCTCTAGCGCCATCTATGGAGACCTAGTACCTCCTAAAAAAACGTTTTCCTTTACTCGTTTTGTATTATGCAACCATAACAATAAATTTCGCACTGGGCGGATCAATAGTTCCATTGATAAAATGAGTATTATCTGGAATAGTGATTGGTGCATTATGCTTTGCGCATAAAATCATTTCCTAAAAGCTAAACAGCACAGTGTTGCCGTTAAAACGCTCATTTTCTACTTTGTCTTTAAATCTCGCGATCGGATGGCGCCTAAAAACTCCAAGACAATCCAACCTTCTACACCAAACAAATCACAGATACGCTGTAAAAGACCTGAACTTAGAAAACTTTCTCCATTCAAAGACCTGTTCAATTGAATACGTTTTATTTCAAGGTTGTTTGCAACCTCAGCCAATGTAACTAGCGTTTCACATAAACTTCTAAGGTTTAAGCCAGGGACCTAATTAGCCAAACCTACTTTTGATACATAACCCAGACTCGATTAAAACGACTATATCACCCTTCACGAATACAACCAAAGAACACTCTCTATCAGACTAGAAAATAATTGAATAAGTTTGTTTTCTCAATTTGCATATATGCAACACAGGATTTAAGTTATGACATCAGTTTACTCTGGTGATATAGCCAGTGTAGATACTCATTCATGGCTATTCCTGTTGAATCATTTTTTCTAGATCCAGACATACAAGGTACCCTACAGTCCAGGATTCAACAGATCATTGCTGCTGGTATTTTATCTGGTAGATTTATTAAAGGAGAAAAACTGCCCTCTTCTCGTAAGCTTGCCAACCATCTAGGCATTAGTCGAATAACAGTCACGCTTTCCTACACCGAATTACTATCAAACGATTATCTTACCTCTAAAGGTCGGTCTGGTTATTACGTTTCACAAAATGCGCCTGAGCCTTTAGATGTCAAAGAAAACAAACAAGGCGAAGATCGCATAGATTGGTCCAAGGCTATAGGACAAAGGTTTTCTGAAAACATACAAATGGAAAAGCCAATTGATTGGGCAAGTTATAAATATTGTTTTATTTACGGGCAAACTGATCCAACGCTATTTGATCATGCCAATTGGCGCCTTTGCGCATTACAAGCTTTGGGAACAAAGGATTTCACAACTCTGACAGCCGATTACTTTGATCAGGACGATCCACAGCTAATTGAATTCATCGCACGCAATACATTGCCAAGACGTGGGATAGTGGCGGGTGCAGCCGAAATTCTTGTCACTCTTGGGGCCCAGAATGCCCTTTGGCTTGCCACTCAGGTTCTTTTGACTCAAAGGCGCACAGCCGTCATCGAAAACCCATCCTATCCCGCGCTGCGTGATATTCTAGGACAATCCCGATGTCATATTAAAACTGTTGACGTGGACGACCTTGGACTACAACCCAATTTAATAACTGACCAAGCAAATGTCATTTTCACAACGCCCAGCCATCAATGCCCAACGGCATCAACTTTACCTATGGAGCGAAGGCGGGCTCTCTTACAAAAAGCCCAAGACATTGACGCATTGATTGTAGAAGACGATTATGAATTCGAAATGTCCTTTCTTGCAACGCCCTCGCCAGCACTCAAATCGCTCGACCGTGATGGGCGGGTGATTTATGTTGGCTCTTTCTCAAAATCGCTTTTTCCGGGTCTGCGTTTGGGATACTTGGTAGGTTCTGCTCCTTTCATAAAAGAAGCGCGTGCCTTGCGGGCAAGTGTTCTGCGCCATCCACCCGGACATCTTCAGCGCACCGCTGCATATTTTTTAGGCCTAGGTCATTATGATGCCCTAGTACGGCGTCTTGGCCGGACCTATAAGGAACGCCGCCAGGTTATGGAGGCCGCAATCGTCAAATCAGGGCTGCAGATCGCTGGTAAAGAATCTCATGGAGGGTCATCTTTCTGGATGCGTGCACCGTCTGGTACCGACACACAAAAACTCGCTATGCGGCTAAAAAATAAAAGCACTTTCATAGAACACGGTAAGCCCTTTTTCTTTGGTAATCATCGCCCTACAGAGTATTATAGGTTAGCCTATTCTTCCATTCCAACAGATAAGATTGAAGAAGGGATCAAAATCATCGCACAAGCATTGGATTAAAAGTCTTATTTCCTGACTACGATATTGCTAATCTGGCTATATTTTATGCAAAAATTTGGCCCTATAACAATTAGCTCTAAATGCGTATTAGTAAGAACAAGTTGTCGGCTATTCTGGCGACACATACCCTACCCTTAGGAGAGCCCAAGAAATGAAAATGACCACAGAAGAGGCCTTCGTTAAAACCCTTCAAATGCATGGAATAGAACATGCTTTTGGAATTATTGGATCTGCTTTTATGCCAATTTCAGACTTATTTCCTCAAGCAGGCATTATGTTCTGGGATTGCGCTCACGAAGGGTCTGGCGGCATGATGGCTGACGGATATACCCGCGCTAGCGGTAAAATGAGCATGATGATTGCTCAGAATGGCCCTGGAATCACAAACTTTGTGACGGCTGTAAAAACGGCCTATTGGAACCATACGCCTTTGTTGTTGGTCACACCTCAGGCGGCGAATAAAACCATCGGTCAGGGCGGTTTTCAAGAAGTCGAACAAATGGCTTTGTTTGAAGATATGGTCGCATATCAGGAAGAGGTTCGGGATGCATCACGCGTGGCGGAAGTGCTTAACCGCGTTATTTTGAACGCCAAGCGCCACTCAGCCCCAGCTCAGATAAACTTGCCACGCGATTTTTGGACCCAAGTGATTGATATCGATCTACCTGAAATGGTTGAATTTGAGCGTCCCTCTGGCGGAGAAGATGCATTAGAAAAAGCTGCCGAGATGCTAAGCAAAGCAAAGTCACCCATCATTCTAAATGGCGCTGGTGTTGTTCTGGCTGATGCTATTCCTGCAACTATTAAGCTTGCTGAGCGTCTTGATGCGCCAGTTTGCGTTGGCTACCAGCATAATGATGCATTCCCAGGCTCACATCCACTGTTTGTAGGGCCTTTGGGCTATAACGGCTCCAAGGCAGGTATGCAGCTGATTTCAGAGGCAGATGTTGTCCTCTGTTTGGGCACTCGCCTAAACCCATTTTCAACACTGCCGGGGTATGGCATGGATTACTGGCCTAAAGATGCAAAGATCATTCAGGTTGATATTAACCCCGACCGTATAGGCCTAACCAAAAAAGTGGCCGTTGGCATTATTGGTGACGCCAAAAAAGTTGCAAACTCACTTCTAGACAAACTGTCCGAGTCAGCGGGTGACGCGGGACGCGCAGATCGAAAGGCGAAGATAAGCCAAACAAAATCACAATGGGCCCAACAGCTTTCCAGTATGGATCACGAAGATGACGATCCTGGAACATCGTGGAACGAGCGCGCGCGCGCAGACAAGCCCGATTGGATGAGCCCTCGTATGGCTTGGCGGGCCATCCAAAATGCGCTGCCCAAAGAGGCTATTATCAGTTCCGACATTGGAAATAATTGTGCGATTGGGAATGCTTACCCAACTTTTGAACAAGGCCGAAAATACCTCGCACCAGGTCTTTTTGGGCCCTGCGGATATGGGCTTCCTTCAATAATTGGAGCAAAGATCGGTTGCCCCAACATTCCAGTCGTCGGTTTTGCAGGAGATGGAGCCTTTGGGATCGCGGTAACCGAACTAACAGCGATTGGCCGTGAAGAGTGGCCACCGATTACAATGATCGTCTTCCGCAACTACCAATGGGGCGCCGAAAAGCGGAACTCAACGCTTTGGTATGAGGACAACTTTGTTGGTACAGAACTTGATACATCCGTGTCTTATGCTGGTATCGCACAAGCATGCGGCCTCAAAGGTGTGCAGGCCAAAACGATGGACGAGCTAAGAGACATGCTTGATAAGGCCATCGTCGATCAAATGCAAAATGGTACGACGACCTTGATAGAAGCGATGATCAATCAGGAATTGGGGGAACCCTTCAGGCGCGATGCTATGAAGAAACCTGTCGCAGTCGCGGGCATTAGTATCAATGACATGAAACCTCAGACCGTTTGATCTGTGACCAGACCTAGCAAGATCACAAAAATTCTGGTACTTAACGCCGGGTCGTCCTCGATCAAATTTGCGGTATTTTCAGAGGATTTGAGCGAGGACATTGCGGGCATTGCTGAAAATATTGGCGGTGCCTCCCGCCTGACCGTGGCAGAGAAAGTCACCCAGATACCCTTTATTGATCACAGGTCAGCTTTGAGCGCAGTTCTTACCGCTTTGTCAGACCACGGTTATGATTTAGACGCCTACCGCGCGGTTGCCCATCGCGTGGTGCATGGTGGTCGAAAGCTGACCGCTCCACTTCGCATTACGAAAGACGTTCGGGCCGAAATATCCAGTTGCACACCACTGGCTCCACTGCATAACCCTCATAACCTCGCGGCGATCGATGCATTTTCGCAAATGGCGCCTAAATTGGTGCAATATGCAAGCTTTGACACCTCCTTTCACGCTACCAATCCAGAAGTTGCCACGCGCTATGCCATTCCGCGTATGATGGAAACAAAAGGGATCCGCCGATATGGATTTCACGGCCTGTCCTATGCGTCTCTGGTGAAACATCTGCCCACCATTTCAGGCGAAAAACTACCCTCGCGGTTATTGGCTTTTCACCTTGGCAACGGCGCGAGCCTCTGTGCTATCCTAAATGGACAGTCGATTGCGACCACAATGGGATACTCACCGCTTGATGGATTGACCATGGGAACCCGATCTGGCGGTATTGATGCCAATGCTGTGCTGCGTCTGGTCGAGGAAAATGGTCTTGAACGAACCAAGGCCATTTTGAACCATGAAAGTGGATTGCTTGGCCTGTCGGGTGGCAAATCCGATATGCGCAATTTGATGCTTGATCCCAGCGCGGACAGCGCTTTCGCCATCGAACACTTTTGCTACTGGTCGCTGCGCCATGCAGGGTCTTTGATCGCGACTATGGAAGGGCTGGATGCCATCGCCTTTACTGGGGGAATAGGAGAGAATGCGCTTGGCGTGCGTGCGCGGATTCTACGCGCTTTGGAATGGACTGGCGTGCGCATGAACCCAGATGCTAACCACAGTGGAAAAGCTCGCTTACATGCCCAAACCTCCAAAGTAGCGGTCTGGGTCATTCCGGCCAAAGAAGAAGAAATGATTGCCGCAGATGCTTTGACACTCATGGAGGCTGCATGATGCCTCAGACCAGCGCAAGAGTGACTGCCGTGGCAGCGACGATATCATCGACAGTTGCGCCGCGGCTTAAATCACAGATCGGTTTACGAAAACCCTGTAAAATTGGGCCAATGGCTTGTGCCCCTGCGAGCTCTTGGGCTAGCTTGTATGCAATATTACCAGCATTTAGGTCGGGGAAAATTAGCACATTTGCGCACCCCTTTCCGAGCCCTTTTTTTTCAGCGATTGTTGAGTTCAATGCGGCATCAGCCTGTAGTGGACCAACAAAACCAGATAATTTTGACGCCTCTTTGACCAAATCGACACTGTTTCCCGAGCCAGAAGTACCCGTGGAAAAAGATAATAACGCGACCTCAGACGCCCCTAAAAGCGCATTTGCAGAGAAGGAGGATACTTTTGCAATTCCAGAAAGCTCTTGCGCATTTGGAGTTACATTGACAGCACAATCCGCAAAAATTATTTCCCGCCCATCGGGAAACAGCATTAGAAAAAACGATGATGGTGTGTGGATACCGTCCTGTAGCCCAATCGCAAGGCTGGCAGCTTCGATCACACGCTTCGTGGGACTATCGGCGCCTGCAATCATTGTGTCAGCCCGGCCAGTTGCAACCATCGCAGCGGCGCGGATCAATGGCTTGGCAAGCATGCGCTTGGCAATATTTTCTTTTAGGCTACGGTTCTGTACTAAAGCTTCAACCATATCGGCGTCCGGCTCCATAAGAGCAATCGGCTCGGCTATCTCGTCTTTTATCAGACGGTCAGCCGCAGATTTGATCCTAGGATCATCAAGTTCTGGCAGGACCACACGCGCTTTCGCCAACCGCGCATCTCTAAATATTTTTTGCATGACTGACATGTATGCCTCCGTTTACCGTGAAAGGAGCTCATAATGAGTAGTGACGTCAAGATCAATCGGGGGCTCAAGAACATATATTTTGAGCGTTCAAGCGTGAGCCACATAGATGGCTCTAAAGGCGAGTTAAGCTACCGTGGCTATTCCATTCATGACCTTGCCGGCAAATCAACCTTTGAAGAGGTCTCATATCTGCTCATTTATGGCGAACTTCCAACGGTAGAGCAACTGAATGCATTCGATCTAGCCCTCAAATCAGCGCGCCAACTGCCGCAACCGGTATTTGATATTATCCGCGCAGCACAACGCGGGCATCCAATGGATGTTTTACGCACCGCTGTTTCAGCCCTCGCCGCATTGGAGCCTGCAAGCCGGTCCGTAAGCGAAGCAGCATTTTTAGAAAATGGGATCCGCCTTATGGCTCAAGTACCAATGGTCATCGCCACACATCACAATATGAGAAAGGGCCACGATCCAATCCAGGCTGATTCTGACCTAAGCCATGCGGCAAACTGGCTCTGGATGCTGAAAGGTGAAAAACCTTCCAAAGATGCCGCAAAACTAGCGGATGTCGATTTTATTCTGCATGCTGAACACGGTAGCAATGCTTCAAGCTTTGCCGCGCGGGTCACGGTTGGCACCGAGGCAAACCTGCATGGTGCAATTGTTACAGCACTGGCCACTTTAGCTGGACCTGCCCACGGTGGGGCGGCTGAAGATGTGATGAAAATGGTCACAGAGATTGGCTCGGCAGATAAAGCTGCTGACTATGTGAAGGCCAAGCGCTCCGCCCGCGAGGCGGTAACCGGCTTTGGCCACCGTGTTTACAGAGCCGAAGACCCGCGCGCGCGCCACATGCGCGACGGTGTCAAAAAGCTGGGTGAAGAAATGGGTGCGCCAGAATGGTATGAAATTTTGCAAGCCGTCGTGAAGGCGATGAAGCCCTATTCACGCCACGGCTTAAACGTGAATGTTGACTTTTATTCCGGCGTTATCTATCAGCTGCACTCCATTCCAATGGACCTTTATGTGCCAATATTTGCAATTGGCCGCATGCCAGGCTGGATTATCCAGTGCCTAGAACAATTACGCGGTAATATCCTGATCCGTCCATTGACGCTTTATAACGGGCCTGAAATGCGTCCTTATATTAACATAAAAGACAGACCAGAACTGAGTTAGCATATCGTTTTGAACACAAACTAGAAATCGTAGTCCAACATTAGCTTTGAAATTGGAAATTTATTACAAACTTCGAGGTTTTTGAATGGCCTATCCTTTCAGCCACTGCTAAATAAAAACCTCAGCAAGGGAGTTTGCAATGAAAGATCAGCCTTTCGTCGATACCTCGCCAAAGGTATCGGATGAAGTACGCAAGACCACATGTTACATGTGTGCTTGTAGATGTGGAATTGATGTCCATCTCAAAGATGGACAAGTCGCTTATATCGAAGGTAACAAAGATCACCCTGTGAATCAGGGCGTGCTCTGTGCCAAAGGCAGCGCTGGCATTATGCAAGTAAATGCGCCCTCGCGTCTGCAAGCCCCTTTAAAGCGGGTTGGTCCGCGTGGCTCTGGTGAGTTTGAAGAAATCAGTTGGGACGAGGCCTTGGATTTGGCTGTCAGCTGGCTTAAACCGACCCGTGAGAGAAGCCCTGAGAAGCTTGCTTTTTTTACAGGTCGCGATCAATCGCAGTCCTTTACAAGTTTCTGGGCGCAAAATTATGGCACTCCAAATTACGCTGCCCATGGTGGATTTTGCAGTGTGAACATGGCCGCTGCTGGTATTTACACAATAGGCGGTGCCTTCTGGGAGTTTGGCCAGCCAGACTGGGATTACACTAAATTATTCATGATTTTTGGTGTGGCCGAAGACCATGATAGCAATCCAATTAAAATGGGTATCGGCAAAATAAAAGCACGGGGCGCTAAGATCATTAGCGTCAACCCAATCCGGACAGGCTATAATGCCGTTGCCGACGAATGGGTTGGCATCACGCCTGGGACCGATGGTCTCTTCATTCTGGCAATGGTACACGAACTTCTTAAAGCCGGGAAGATTGATCTTCACTATCTTGCGCAATACACCAATGCTCCAGTTATATTAGATGCCGAAAGTGGCCTTTTAATGCGCGATAAAGAAGGCAAACAGCTGGTCATTGATCACGCGACTGGCAAGCTTACAGCGTTTGACCAAAAAGGCGTTAGCCCCGATCTAAACGGCAAACATACAGCTGACGGGCTGGTTCACAAGACTGTATTCCACTCGATGGTTGAACGGTATTTAAGCGCTGAATACGCGCCCGATGCCGTCGCTGAGAAGGTTGGAATCTCGGCTGGTAGAATCCGGGCAATTGCAGCCGAGCTCGCCCGCGTTGCATTTGACGAGGCGTTTGAGCTGGATCAGGAATGGACCGATTTCCGCGGTGAGCACCATACAAAAATGGTTGGGCGCCCAGTAAGTTTCCATTCGATGCGGGGTATTTCAGCCCATTCCAACGGTTTCCAGACCTGCCGCGCGCTGCATGTGCTCCAGATTTTTCTGGGGACCGTAGAAGTTCCAGGTGGTTTCAGGTTCAAACCGCCCTACCCTAAACCCTCTGAAATTCATCCAAAACCTCACTATAAAGTAACGCCAGGTGCACCGCTTGATGGTCCCCACCTTGGGTTTGTGCACGGCCCTGACGATTTGGCTCTTAAGGAAGACGGTAGCCCCGCGCGCATTGACAAAGCTTTTACTTGGGAAAATCCCATGTCGGCTCACGGGTTGATGCATATGGTGATTTCAAACGCATACGCCGGCGATCCTTATAAAATCGATACGCTATTTATGTATATGGCTAATATGTCATGGAATAGCTCGATGAATACCAAAGGTGTGATTGATATGCTAACTGACAAGGATGCAAATGGTGACTATGTCATTCCACAGATCATCTATTCAGATGCATATTCCTCAGAAATGGTTGCTTACGCCGATCTTATCTTGCCAGATACCACATATCTAGAACGACACGATTGCATCAGCCTTTTGGATCGCCCCATTTGTGAGGCCGATGCCGCCGCAGATGCGATCCGCTGGCCGGTCATTGAACCAGACCGCGATGTCCGAGGTTTTCAATCTGTGCTTTGCGAACTAGGCGCAAAATTGGATCTTCCAGGTTTTGTAAACGAGGATGGCAGCCAAAAATATGCCAATTATGCCGATTATATCGTCAATCATGTCCGAAAACCCGGTATCGGGCCTCTTGCAGGGTTTCGCGGTGATGGCACAAATTCGGGGCGCGGTGACGTCAATCCAGAACAACTCGATCGATATATCGCAAACGGTGGCTTCTTTGTGGAGCATATTCCCGCCGGGGCAAATTATTACAAACCCTGGAATGCAGCTTATCAAAACTGGGCTGTCAACATTGGACTTTTTGATAGTCCACAACCCTATCTTTTCCAGCTTTATGTGGAACCAATGCGCAAATTTCAGAGGGCCGCCGAAGGCCATGGCGAGCGTCAACCGCCCGAACACCTACGCGAGCGCATAAAACTCACGCTCGATCCGCTACCGTTCTGGTACCCACCTTTTGAGGATAATCAGGGAGATGAAAATGAATTTCCCTTTCATGCACTCACCCAGAGACCTATGGCGATGTATCACAGTTGGGGGACGCAAAATGCGTGGCTGCGTCAGATCCATGGGATAAACCCGCTTTATCTGCCAACAAAGGTGATGCAGCAAAGTGCATTTAAGGATGGAGACTGGGCCAAAGTTACATCCGCACACGGATCGATCGTTGTTCCAGTGGCAGAGATGGCCGCTCTGAACGAAAGCACCGTATGGACATGGAATGCGATCGGTAAGCGCAAAGGAGCTTGGGCACTAGAAGAAAACGCACCAGAGGCGACAAAAGGTTTTCTTTTGAACCATCTCATACATGAGTTACAACCGCCAAAAGGCGATGGGCTTAGATGGGCAAACTCTGATCCTGTGACCGGCCAGGCCGCCTGGTTTGATCTTCGCGTCAAAATCGAAAAAACGACTGTGCCAACTGAAAGCCAGCCAAATTTTGCAACAATCAAATCTCCTGTCGGACAAGGCCCGTCAGAACTCATATGGAAGGTAGGAAAATGACCCAACTCCCCACAAGTACTGATCGAAAGTTGGGTCTGGTCATTGACCTTGATACATGCGTGGGGTGCCATGCCTGTGTGATCAGTTGTAAAGGTTGGAATACAGAAAACTACGGCGCACCTCTTAGCGACCAAAGTGCCTATGGTGCAAATCCTTCAGGCACGTTTTTGAACCGCGTGCATTCCTACGAAGTACAACCCGAAGAGGGCGCTGCACAGCTTATCCATTTTCCAAAATCCTGTCTGCATTGCGAGGATGCACCTTGTGTGACGGTCTGTCCCACAGGAGCCAGCTATAAGCGCGTCGAAGACGGCATTGTTCTAGTCAATGAAAGTGACTGTATTGGATGCGGCCTCTGCGCATGGGCGTGCCCTTATGGCGCGCGCGAGCTTGATGCAGCTGAAGGGGTGATGAAAAAATGTACTCTGTGTGTTGACCGGATTTATAACGAAAATCTTCCAGAAGAAGATCGCGAACCTGCCTGCGTGCGCACTTGCCCAGCTGGAGCGCGCCACTTTGGCGATTTTGCTGATCCAAACAGCAATGTTAGCAAGCTAACCGCCGAACGGGGTGGTATGGATCTAATGCCCGAGCAAGGGACCAAGCCTGTAAACAAATATCTGCTTCCGCGTCCAAAAGACAAAATGGAGGAAATTGATATTCTAGCACCGTTACTCGCACCGATTGCACTTGAGCCCAAAGGCTTTATGGCCTGGCTAGATAAGACTCTGGAGAAAATCTGATGCACCCAGCACCTTCGGTTATTATCTTTACGTCACTTTCCGGACTTGGGTTTGGCCTCCTGGTTCTTCTGGGCCTTGGCTTGCCTGCACCAACGGGGATTATGGCGTTTATCTACTTTGCGCTGGCCTATGCCCTTGCCGTTGGTGGGCTCATGGCGTCCACGTTCCATTTGGGGCACCCAGAACGAGCGTTCAAGGCATTTTCGCAATGGAAGACCAGTTGGCTTAGCCGCGAAGCTTGGCTTGCCGTGGCCGCTTTAATCGTTATGGCTCTCTATGGTGCGGGCCTTGTTTTTTATGACCTCGCATTGGCGCCTCTGGGCTGGTTGGGAGCATCTTTGTCTTTGGCAACAGTATACTCTACATCGATGATTTATGCTCAATTAAAAACTATCCCACGTTGGAATACTCCTTTAACTTCTCTGCTGTTCGTCATCCTCTCAATAGCGGGTGGAGGCCTTTTAGCTGTTCAGATCCCAGTTGCTTTGCCCCTTTTGGTTGGAGCAGGTATTGTCCAAGTGGTTTACTGGATCTGGGGAGACCAGGCATTTGATGAAAGTGGGACTAATATGGCCTCAGCAACACGCCTAGGCGATCAAGGAAGCGTGCGTGCATTTGAACCACCTCACACGGGCACAAATTATTTGCTATACGAATTTGTCCATGTCGTCGGCCGCAAGCATGCAGCAAAACTCCGGATAATCTCTCTGATCCTGATGATCGGAACCCCAGTACTTATTCTATCGATGAATGAAAACATTTTTCTCATTCTGATCGCTGTGCTTGCCCATGCCGCAGGTTTGTTTGTGTCGCGCTGGCTCTTTTTTGCGCAAGCCGAACACGTGGTCGGCCTATATTACGGCAAGAGATAAAGATTAAAAAACTAAAATCAATTAATGCTTAGGCCTAACTGCCGAAGTCCGTCGAACCATATGGCTCTCAAAGATGTGGAATTAAGATTAAACAAATTTATATATCCTTGCTGCTGGCAGCGTTAGCATCATGTAGCTCTTATGAAATGGACGCGTGAAACCAAGTTTCTTTGACTAACAACGAGGGATACCAACAAACCCTGAAGATAGCCCATCGTATGATGTTACTTTTCGACAAACTTCAACCTTTTACGAAAATCGAAAAAATCAAAAGAGTTGAAGGTTTTTCCCACTCGGGTATTTTCCGAAAGCGATCCTACTTGAATCAAACATCACACAGTTGTTATAGAAAAGCGCCTCAGAGGCTGATGAAAGAAAGCCTGGACAGGGGTTTTTTGGGACATACTAATTACCCCGGCTGAGTGCGGCCTACATGCCGCGAAATATTCGCTTTGCGCGTCAGTTGCATAAGCTTAGTTTTTAGCAAGAAAGTTATGGGAGACAATACCTTGAAATCGATAGATTTTGGGACAACCAAGTTCTGACATCACTTCTGAGCGTAGATTAAATCATTCTCAAAACATAAAAAGCCTGAAGTGTTTCCAACTCAGACTAGATTTCGATATATTGGCATTAGTGCAGTTTGGCTTCGACCTCTGAAATAGCTGTATCGATAAGCTTGTTTGCGCCTGCGGCAGTCATCTGAGCCGATAGGGCCTTTTGTGCCACTGCGATAGCAACTTTAATCGCTTGGTCGCGCACCTCACGCTCTGCAGCTGCCTGAGCAGATGCGATTTGCTCTTGAGCTGCGGCCAGACGCCTTTCAACCTTGGTAATTAATTCTTCTCTTGCTGCAGCCGCTTCAACTTCTGCGTCTTGGCGAGCCGCTTCCACGATGCGATGTGCTTGTTCTTGAACTTCTTTTTGACGCCGTTCAAAACTTGCGAGTATACTCTGCGCCTCTTCGCGCAATGTACGCGCTTCAGATAGCTCAGAACGGATACTATCCGCCCGTTTGTCCAGCAAACCAGCAATAAGCGCTGGTACTTTGAAGTAGAACAACACACCGATGAAAAGAAGGAATGCAATGAGAACAATAAAGTCAGTGTTCTTGAGCGATATGAAAGGTCCAGTTGCAGAAAACGCTGGGGTTGCGAGGCTACAAGCAAAGACCAAAGTAAAGTATCTCATTAAACTACCCTTTCATCTCACTAGAAACCGCCTTTGCGACAGACGGTGCATCGTCTTTACCACCCAAAGCCCCAATAAGAGCTGACGCAGTACTCTTTGCAACGTCTTCGACGCTCGCAAGTGCATCCTTCCGGATTTCTTGTATGACCTTTTCGCCTTCCGCAACTTTATCAGAAATCTCGCCATCGGCCTTGGCAATTGCAGCGGCCAATTCAACTTTTATTTCGGCTTTAGCAGCTTCGACAATATTACTAGCCGCAGCACGTGCGGCAGCGAGAGCTTTGTGGTAAGCTACTTCAGCTTCACCTGCTTTCAGCTTTAGATCTTCAGCAGCTGCAATATCGTTGCTGATGCTTTCACGCCGTTCGGCCAATACGTCTGCAATCCTTGGCAGTGCCACACGAGACAGGATCACATAGATCACCACAAGTGTCACAACGAGCCAGAATATCTGATTGCCAAAACTCGAGAAGTCCAGCTGAGGCATTCCCGGGCTTGCAGCTTCGGCTGCTTCGGATGAGTTAGATGCCATTTCGTCCTCCGTAAGAACCTGAGGGGCGCGGGCTTGTCATTGGTTTGACCAGACCGCCCATATCCCGGTGGGGGTTTATACGGCAAACATCAGCAGCAGAGCAACCAGGAACGAGAAGATGCCCAGAGCTTCTGCGAACGCGATGCCAATAAACATGGTAGCAGTCTGGCCGGCGGCTGCCGATGGGTTTCTTAAAGCGCCAGACAAAAAGTTGCCGACCACGTGGCCCACACCTACTGCTGCTCCGCCCATTCCTGTACATGCTAGTCCTGCGCCGATATAAGCGCCCATTTGTACGATATCGCCTTCCATTGGCTTTCTCCTTAGATCTTTATTGTTGTTTGATTAAGTTGTTAGTGGTGAGGATGAAGTGCGTCTTTGAGATAAACGCATGTCAAGATTGCAAAGACATATGCTTGGATAAACGACACTAGTATCTCCAGAGCGTAGATTGCTGTAATTGCCAGAACCGAAAGCGGTGCAATCACCGCTATACCAGCGAACGCAGCAAATACTTTTATGACCGCGTGGCCAGCCATCATATTACCTGCCAAACGAATCGAATGGCTCACGGGCCGCACGAAATAAGATATTATCTCAATTACCGCCAAAATAGGTCGTAGTGGCAGTGGGGCAGAAGAAATCCAAAACAGCGACAGAAACGAAAACCCGTGCTTGAAAAATCCAATCAAAGTCACGGTCAAAAACACGCCCATAGCCATGACGGCCGTCACCGCAATATGCGAAGTCGTGGTAAATGACATCGGGACGAGACCCAAAAAATTGGCACAGACAATAAACATAAACAGCGTCATTATATAGGGAAAATAACCAAGAGCGTCTTTTCCAGCCACGTCTTCAACCATTTTATATACAAATCCGTAGGCAAGCTCTCCGATTGACTGAGTACGGCTAGGCACGATGGCGCGACGCGAAGTGCCAACAACCAACAAGAGCACAACCGCCACGACCGACAGAGCCATCCAAAGAGTTACATTAGTAATTGTATACCACAAGACCGGGCCATCACCAAACAACGGTTCAACTATGAATTGATCCATGGGGTGAAATACCAGTCCTGTTTCCTCAGAATTTACCTCACTTGCCACGGGCTAGTCCTCTTTCTGTTCGTCGGCTTTCGCCATTTCTCGCACCTGGACCTCTTGAGCCGTTCTCAACATGGTTTTTACCCCAGCAACAAAGCCCAACAACATAAACCCCACTAGGAAGATGGGCAGAGTCCCAAAAAAAACATCTAGCCCGTACCCAATGCCGAACCCAATCGCTATACCGGCAACCAGTTCAATTACCATCCTCCAAGCCAAGTGGGCGCCTGAGTGATGCTCGTTCAATTTCAACTCCGGATCAGATACCATTTTGGCAGCATTGATCCTCGCATCCAGATCTTTGAGTAGGTCTACCCTATTTGAATCAGGCATATCGGAGCCCTAATATATCTTAAGAGATGGTTTAGTACGGCTTTAGACCCGAGTCAACCAAGACTTACCTCCTTAGTTTGGAATATAAAATATTGATTTAATTCAGTATATTTTCATATTAACTCTTTCAAAAATGCAATGTCACCCCTGTTTTGGGCAAAACATTCAAATTTGCATATTCAACCAAATGGTTGACGGTTTGAAAGACTTTGTCTTAATGCGAGTATGGACAAACCCCTCGACGGCATCTTTGCCGCGCTTGCTGACCCAACCAGACGTACAATCCTGATCATGCTGTTGGAGGATGACATGGCTGTAACAGATGTCGCAGAACCTTTTGAAATGTCCCTCGCTGCGATCTCGAAGCATCTTGGTATTCTGATGCGCGCTGGGCTGATCAGTCAGGAAAAGCGCGGCCGGGTCAAATGGTGCAAAATTGATCCAGACGCACTGCGCGATGCCAGCATCTGGATGCAAAGCTTCGGCCAGTTTGAGGCGGTAAATCTTGAAGCCTTCGAGAAATTTCTGGACCAGGAATTAGAAGGCGATACTACGGAACCGTTCTGACTACAGATTTCTCCTGAACTGTTAAGCGCACTGCCTCAAGGCCGCTAATTTAGAATTTGGTTCTCAGACCATACAAAAAAAACTTCATCAGAATTTCTTTTTTTACTTTGCCCAAAAATCACTTCATCTTAAGGCATTGGATTTTTTGCTCAGTTAGTGCGATTAACGAAGGATACCATTCGGCATCCAATCAAGGCGCATCTCGAACATTGGCGAAAGTGTTTAATATGACACTAACGACACGACAAAAATCGCTGCTCTATGGCTGGTGCGCCAGCTATATGCTCATCATTCTTGATCCCACGGTCCCAATGCGAGAAATTAGAAAAGACAATTAACTGCAAATCCAAGAACTGCACAAATAACCAATGTGAGGAAAACACTTTTTTTAAGCCCCAGCAAAATAATCGCTGCAATAATCGACAAACCAAGGGCGGGGATATCGACACTTGCGACCGCTGGTATCCAAAGATTGAACGGACCATAATATGTTTGCACAACTTTCCCAAAAAGAACATGCAGAGAAAACCACAGAGAAAGGTTCAAAATCACCCCGACTACTGCAGCTGAGATTGAAGTTAGCGCTGTCGTAAGGCGTGGTTTAGAAGAGATCCACTCAATGTATGGTGCCCCCACAAAGATCCAGAGGAAACAGGGCACAAATGTAGCCCACAGTGTCACTGCCGCTCCTAAAAGCCCTAGACCAAAATGAAAGCTGCCATCTACCCGCGCCGCCGCCAAAAAACCGACAAATTCTGTGACTAGGATCAGCGGGCCAGGTGTCGTTTCAGCTAACCCTAAACCATCCATCATTTCCCTAGGACTTAGCCACCCTTTGGCGTTCACCGCATCTTGCGCCACATACGCAAGCACCGAATAAGCCCCGCCAAATGTTACCATAGCAAGTTTTGAAAAGAACACCCAAAGTTGCACAAGAACTGTTTGGCCACCTAGTCCAGCAATTAGCCCCAGTGGAAGAAACCACAAAACAAGCCAGAGAGCCGCTGTTTTAAAGGTTTGGGAGATTGTTACAGACAATTCAGATTGTTGTTTTTGCATCTTAATTTCAGAAGGGTTTATACACCCAAAAAGAGCAGCAAATAACATGATGAGCGGAAAAGGCAAATTCAAGAAAAATAAAGCAACAAACGAAAGTCCTGCTATGACCCAACTCGCTTTGGTTTTTAGGCTTTTTCTAGCAACTTTATTCAACGCCTCGAGCACGATCATCAGCACGGCGGCCTTAATCCCTAAGAACAGCGCCGACAGCGTCGGTATGCTTCCGTAAAGCGCGTAGATAATCGCAAGTCCCAATACCACCCCAGCGCCAGGCAGTACGAATAAAAGCCCACTGATTAAACCGCCTCTAACGCCGAGCAACCGCCATCCTGAGTAGGTGGCCAATTGCATCGCTTCCGGCCCAGGCAAAAGCATGCAGAACGACAGCGCATTGACGTACTCTTTTTCGTTAAGCCACTTTTTTTCCTGAACGATCACACGATGCATCAGAGCAATCTGCCCTGCAGGCCCTCCGAATGACATGAGCCCAATTTTACCATAGACCTTTAAAAAGTCGCTAAACTCGGAGTGCTTCATACATTTCAACGTTAGTTTTGGTTAGATTTATACTGCAGCATTCGGGCGAAGATGATAAGTACTGTCAAGTTGATTAATACAGTTTTCAGAACGATAAAAGCAGGTTTGAGCTTTTACTCGTTAAATAAATCCAACCTATATAAAATAAGTTTTTTTAGTCCAAGAACCCGCAAACATTTTCGCAGATTTTATATATAGTTAGTAAAAAAAATCTTTTTTTTGACCTGACGACCAGCAAAAAATAATATGGGCTTTTAGGGACAAAAAAACATCGCTTGATTACTTATTTATTTCGTGTCCAATATCGGTGCGATGCGTGCAAAGACAAGCCCAATCATGAAGATTTAGTATCAACTGAAACAACATGACAACGATGCACACAAAGACCGCAGGCGAATATCTAATTATACTCAATTTAAAGTTTGAGCGCGCTAATTATTTTGGGCGATGTTGGGCATTATGATGTTCGGGATTACGTAGTTGGGGATTATATAGGGTTTGTGCGTGGATACTATTTCTAAGCCAAATACCCAATAGAAATTCCTCTCTAGGTATGTCATAAAGGTATCTTATAAAGTTCGCACATTTTAAGAGAAAACACCATAAAAAGATTTAAAATTTAAATCCAATGAAGATAAAAATATGCCAAAGCAGAATGATTAGACCTATGAATCCAGAATACCACTTGCTGATCCAAGTGATCTTAGCTAGGTCAAGAATCCAACTATGCATTACAATCTAATGTGCCAAACACAGATTACTCCAGCCCAAAAAATTAGTGCTATAAATTCTTAATCTTCAAGGTGTATGCAGAATACCCAAAGTTTGGCATACTCAGCACTAAAGCTGAAATTTTATAATCTAAGGGAAATGAGTGGCATCTATAACGTTTGTTAAGATATTTAGTCCTTCTTAGGCTGGACGCCGACGATAACAGCAGATGTCTAAATCTGCAACTTGATAACAACCTAAGTCAGCTATTTTTCGCAACGGTCATTACATATAATTGCCATACAAGACAAGCAAAAGATAACCCTCATTACGTTAGCGAACAACGAGAACAATTTATATTGATGCAAGCTCCTGATTTTGGAGTTGACCAGAAAATTTAATCACAAATAGGTTTCTCATAAATCAAAAACTTTAAGCTAGTAGTCGAAACCGCATGATACTATGCAAATAGACGTACATGGACGTATATTAGTTGCTTATGTGATCCCAAATAGGTAAACATTGACTCCTTAAAAATGCCGCTGTATCACAGCATTTAATATAAAAGAATTTATGCATTGCTGGTCCTGTTGCGTTTGCAAGGATCGCCCCCCGTCAGCGAGGTTTCGCCCACGGGGTAGTGCCATTTTGGGACCGGGCTTGCTTGTGTAGGTCGCAACAAAAACGCTCGAAAAGGAAGCGGGACATGTTTGAAAATCTCTCTGAACGTCTTTCTGGTGTCTTCGACCGGCTGACCAAACAAGGCGCGCTTTCCGAAGATGATGTAAAAACAGCTCTGCGCGAGGTGCGCGTTGCCCTTCTTGAGGCTGATGTATCGCTTGCCGTTGCTCGTAATTTTATGAAGGCAGTGCAAACCAAAGCAACGGGCCAAGCGGTCACGAAATCCGTCACGCCCGGCCAGCAAGTAGTCAAGATCGTCCACGACGAGTTGATCCATTTCCTCAAAGGTGAAGACGATCCCGGTGCTCTCAAGATAGACAGCGCCCCTGCTCCAATTTTGATGGTTGGCCTGCAGGGTTCTGGTAAGACTACGACCACCGCAAAACTGGCCAAACGTTTTAAGGAACGCCACGGAAAACGCGTATTGATGGCCTCACTTGATGTCAACCGCCCCGCCGCAATGGAACAGCTACAGATCTTGGGCGTTCAGATCGGGGTGGATACTCTTCCTATCGTGAAAGGCGAAAATCCAGTCGCCATCGCAAAGCGCGCCAAAACCCAAGCCAGTCTTGGCGGCTATGATGTCTACATGCTGGATACTGCTGGACGCCTTCACATTGATCAAGAACTGATCGCACAAGCTGCCGCTGTGCGCGACGTAGCCAACCCGCGCGAAACACTTCTTGTTGTTGACGGGCTAACGGGTCAAGACGCGGTGAATGTCGCAACTGAGTTTGACGACAAAATTGGTGTTAGCGGCGTTGTGCTTACTCGGATGGATGGCGATGGCCGCGGGGGTGCGGCTCTGTCAATGCGCGCAGCAACGGGTAAACCTATCCGCTTTGTCGGTCTAGGCGAAAAGTTGGACGCGCTGGAAACGTTTGAACCAGACAGAATTGCCGGGCGCATACTTGGCATGGGCGATATCGTTGCACTCGTTGAAAAAGCGCAAGAGACGATTGAGGCCGAACAGTCCGAGAGGATGATGAAGCGCTTCCAGAAAGGTCAGTTTAACATGAACGACCTGAAAGTGCAGCTTGAACAAATGATGAAAATGGGTGGCATAGAAAGCATCATGGGCATGATGCCCGGCATGGGTAAAATGGCCAAACAAGCCTCTAGTGCAGGTGTGGATGACGGCGTCTTTAAGCAGCAGATTGCATTGATCCAATCCATGACCAAGAAAGAACGTGTCAATCCCCAAATCCTTCAAGCCAGTCGAAAGAAGCGCATAGCAAAAGGTGCGGGCCTGGAAGTAAGCGAATTGAACAAATTGCTCAAAATGCACCGTCAAATGTCAGACATGATGAAAAAGATGGGCAAAGGCGGAATGCTGAAACAAGCCATGCGGAGTATGTTTGGTAAAGGTGGAAAGTCCCCAGGCATGCCGACGGGTCTTGACCCGTCGCAGATCGACCCAAAATCTCTTGAAGCAGCTGCAAAGCAGCTGGGTTCAAAAGGTGGGCTCCCCGGTGGACTACAAGGTTTTGGTGGCGGCATGGCTCTACCCCCCGGTCTAAGCGGTTTTGGAAAGAAAAAATAAGTGTCAATCGCTTCCTCCACAACGACGGACCAATTGGTCTTGCGCCATCATGTGATGAGTGATTTCAAACATCTTTGTGCGTTGCTTGAAAGCTATTCGGCGCAACGCTTGGGTAGGCTTTTTTTGCCTAAGAAAAGCTGTTATTGGATTGCCGCAGTGGTGGGCAGTTTATCTTTAAAAGTAAGTGGCAACTGGGCTGCGAAACGATGCGATACGGATGAGTTCTTGAGACAGGTCAGGATAAACCAGCAACATCATTTCACGGAGCTTGAAATCGTCTGGATCTTGTTAGAGCATGCCCAAGGCAAACGGCACGCCCGCCAAACCGCGACTGCTTTACTTGACTGGGTGCGACGCAGTCTTAAGTCAAGGACTTTAGTAAGCTACATCGACCGGCAAAATCTGCGATCAATTGCGCCCACAGATACACTTGTCGCCCTCCCAGACCCAGGATCTGGGCGTCCGGGTAGCGATGTGAACGAAAATACAATTGCCTGCAATAACGCAACGGAGGTGGCATAATGAGCCTGACTAATTCTCCAAGACTGGAAAGTGACAACCTCATTCTACGCGGTCCAAAAATAAGCGACTTTGAGCCTATTGCAAAATTTTATGCTGACACGCCGCGCGCCGCAGGCTTTGGGGGCAGCTTGAAGCGTGACGAAGCTTGGCGCTGGTTTGCATCGAATATTGGGCATTGGCATATTCATGGTTATGGCTATTTTACAATTGAAACCAAGACTGGCGATATCGCTGGAATCAGTGGAATCTGGAACCCTGAAGGCTGGCCTGAACCCGAAGTTGGTTGGGTTGTTTACGCTGGTTTTGAAGGGCGTAGCATCGCTTATGAAGCCGCCCTAAGAGCGCGTCTTTGGGCATATGAATCACTATCTATGACTACACTCACAAGCAATATTATTCCCAGTAATACCCGCTCGGTCAAACTAGCCAAGCGGATGGGCGCTACGTATGAGCGCACCTATACTAATCCTAATATGGGCGAGGGAATGCTGTATCGTCATCCAGGACCGGAGTACGTGGTGTGATAAATGTCAGTAAGCGTTCATACGAGAAAAAAATGCCTGATTTTACCCGCTTGTGCGACGAGAAAGGCAATGAAATTCTTTATTTATATACTTCAAAATATCGTTCCCCCATCGCTTACAGTTACACACTGATGGCAAGTGCTGGAGGTAAAAAATGACGGATGCGGCAGAACGTGCTTCTGAACTTTTGAAAGAACACCGTGACAGCATTGATAGGCTGGATGCAATCATCATCTACACGCTGGGCGAGCGTTTCAAACATACACAAGCAGTTGGTAAGCTGAAGGCGGAAAATGATCTGCCCCCTTCCGACCCAACCCGCGAAGCGGCGCAGATTGCGCGGCTGGAAGAGCTTGCAAATCAGGCCAACCTAGATCCCGAATTTGCTAAGAAATTTCTGAACTTCGTTATTCAGGAAGTTATCCAACATCACAAGCAACACCTTCGCCAAATGAAATCTTGCGCACGGTGAACGATCCCGCGATGCCTTTACCATTGTTTCTGGCGATGCAAACGCCTTCGTAGTTCTGAACACGGCTGC
>JAOGIM010000025.1 GCA_028150825.1 Paracoccaceae bacterium | reverse complement strand
AGCGCGATTATAAACATGACTTCCTGGTCGAGAACAAATTCTGCCTTTCCATTTTGGGTCAGCAAGGTCCTCAATCTTCTTAATTTCGTCAGTTCCAACCCGATCTTTAGCAGTTATAATAACCCTTGAACGTTTTGATAAGGCAAACCAAGTATTGTCGGCGGCCCGCATATGCGATGGCACATTTTCCAACATTTTGTCCGAATTTACTACTGCCAATAAGCCAAGATCGCGGTAGATATAAAGTCGGCCAATATCAACTGTCAAAACTACATCTGCAGGGCTATTCCTTCCCTCAGAACGCAGCCTTTGTGCCAGACCTTTTGACGAATAAAGAACGTTTGTCTTTATGCCTGTTTTCTGAGTAAAAGCGTCCAAAAACGGTTGAATTAAAAATGGCTGGCGATGCGAATATACGTTAAGTTCCTCTGCAACTAGCTGCTGCAAAGAAAAAATCGAAATAACCAGACCAAAAACAACGTATTTACACTTTAGCATTATTTTAACCTCGTGTTTTTTGTAATTTTAGGGGAACTTGCGCCAGTTTCCAGTGTATTTGACGGCTATGAACATTTTATTTTTAACACCATTGACCATTTTCATGATCCCTGCGCCAAACTGGATCAAAGGAACGATATATAGGCCATAAAGAGATTGATGATCACTTACATCTTTATCTTTGATTCCCAGCACTAGAATATCCGTATCCACCGAGTGATGCAGAGAGCCAAAAAGCCAGTCCCAAAGGGCTAGGGTTGCTCCAAAATTCTTATCATAATGCTCTTCTGCAATCGAATGATGAAGCTGATGCTGCGCAGGCGATATTAACACATATTCTAACCAACCCCAATATTGGATCCCTATATGGGAATGTCGTAAATTAGAGCCGGCAACATTGAAGGAGAATACCAAAATATTGACTCCAATGACGGTTAATAAATCAACACTATTGCCAAAAAAGTAAAAAAATATAGCAATCACTAAACCTTGTGACACCGCACTACGAAGAGAAAACACAATCCCTTCCAGTGGATGCGTACGGTAAATGGTGATCGGCGTCAAATGTTCGGCAGAATGATGCACTTTATGCAAGGCCCACAAAGCTGGCCATCTATGCATCCAGCGATGTACAATATATTTTGTAAAGTCGTCGAGCATAAAAACGGCAAAAGTAAAGGCCGCCACAATGGTGGGCTTGGACAGAACGAGACCGAACGACCAGTCGGCCCAATCAACCAAGAGTAAAAGGTTAAAAATAGAAGTGGCAACAACCAACTGTGTCAATAGCAGTGGTGAAACGAACAACGTGAAAATGCGGTTTATAAAAAACACAGAAAAATCGGCCTTTGAGGACTTTGACAAAAACACTTTCTGATCAAAGAGTTTTCTGATCGCATGATTCAATGTGAATTTTTTGTAGAAGATAAGCCAAAAAAAAGCTATGATTAGAGCTGCGAATAAATAGCCAATAAACACTCGTTTCTTAGGGTCAAGAAAATTTTCAAAAATACTCACTATGAATTCAAATGGCTGCAATTTTCGTCGTCCTTTCAAACGGAAAAACCGGCAGAGCGAGCCCTGCCGGCTATTGTTAGTTAGGCTAATTAATCGTTTTCTGCACTATTAGAGTCGCCCAGCTTATCCGCCAAATCAGCCATTTTAGCGATTTGATCGTTTGATCTTGCGTCAATGCCAAATGCGTCAACCATAAGTTTCTGCACTTTTAACATATGCATTTGATACTCGTCCCATGAGATAGCTTCGTCTTTCATAAAGTTGCCCATGGAGTCTACACCGCTTACTTGCGAAGCATTCATCAAAATTGGTCCAAAACCAATAAGTCTGTTCATCTTGACCGCTGTTTCACCAAGATTTGATTTACCAGATTGAATGGCCATCGCAAAGCCTTTCAACTCACCCCAGTGTTTGCAGTATGTTGCAAATGTTTTGGAAGTATCGCTGTTTGAAGCCATTTGCTCTTTTAACTTGTCGATATCTTTGTAAACACTTCCAGCATACTTAAAGACTGACTCAGCGATCACTTTTTCCCAATTGCTTCCAATAACACTCGCATATCCAACCAATTCAGCGCGCTCAGCGTCACTTAGGTTCTCACCACCTGCGGATGTGATCAAAGACCGTCCATCGACGAAAGCTTGTGTGATTGTTGACAAATAATCTGTTTTTCCACCTTTATCAAAGCTGGACGCATAATAAGCGTGCGCAAACACCATCTCTGACTTAAGGTCGATCATACCGTCACCATTTGCATCTGCAGCAGTAACGTTTTTCATTTTAGCTACGTCATAGTTATCTTTTGCACTCAGGTTCAATGAGTGCGCTGCAGCACCCCAATACCCAAAGGCTTCGTCCCAAACGTGCTCTTTACCTGTATAATGCGCACCATCTTTGTATGGTTTGCCATTTGGCTTGTTATCTGCTGCAAGCTTCTCATCAAGGTAATTATCAACAGCTTGATTGTAGAACACTGCACCCATAGCAAACTTTGAGATTAACTGAGGATAATTATAGCCAGTATTAACGTCAAAGCCACCACTTGTTTTTGCAGCACGTTTGATCATTGAAGTTAAAACCTCAGGACCAGTCATTTGGCCAGGCCAACCAGCTATAAGACCTTTGTAGGTCTTACCAGACAAGTTTTTACCTGACGAGATCTCATTCACAGTCCCTTGCTTGATATTAAAATTACCCTTATCTGCTGGAGCTATGATAGTTTTGTTTTTGTCAGAACCACCATAATAAGCCATCATTTCAGCCTCTAGGCTCGCAGCATTTGCGCCACCGTCACCATTGCCAGCCAATTTCTTTAAACTATCATGCAAGACATGACGCGCGATTTGACCGGTGTAGGACACTGAGTTCTTTTTACTCCCAGTATAATCCTGCAAAGTGACAGGAAATGGACCATATGTTGACAACGCATGCCCGTCGGCAAACGCAACTGTTGGGGCACCTAAAGCTCCAAGCAGGCTCGCAGCAGCGCCGATAGCTGCATATTTATGTTTTAGATTTGACATTATGTTATGCCTTTTTGTTAAAAGTTGGCAAATTTTTCTTGACATAAATCACTGATTTACGACATTCTTGATGCTTTTAGTCAGCTTTTTAAATTTTGTCAATTCCGATTAATTCTGTCAGGATAAAAGATCATTTAACTTGAAAAAATATTTTCTAACTGACAATGTCAATTCCGAAGTGGAGATACGTTTATGTCGCGCAGAAAAATAATAATCGACACGGATCCTGGGCAGGATGACGCTATCGCCATTTTACTAGCTTTGGCAAGCCCAGATGAGATAGAAGTCTTGGGCATTACGACCGTTGCTGGTAATGTTCCTTTGGAGTTAACAAAGAAAAATGCTTGTATCATTTGCGAGTTAGCTGACAAGTCAGAAATACTTATATTCGCTGGCTGTGATCGGCCCTTGAGCAGGCCACTTGTGACCGCAGAACACGTACACGGAAAAACGGGACTTGATGGACCAACCCTTCCAAATCCCCGAATGGAACTAGAGCAACAGCATGCTGTTGATTTTATAATTGAGACCCTGCGTGCAGAACCTTCTGGCACCGTAACATTGTGTCCACTAGGCCCACTGACGAATATTGCCACGGCTTTGGAAAAAGCCCCCGATATTACAAACAAGATTGCCGAAATTGTACTTATGGGGGGGGCTTACTTTGAAGTAGGGAATATTACGCCTACCGCTGAATTTAACATTTACGTCGATCCTGAAGCAGCTGAAATTGTGTTTACGTCTGGAATAAAAATTGTCGTAATGCCCTTAGATGTCACCCACAAAGTTCTTGTAACAGGGCCCCGCAATGATGCTTTTCGCGAAATTGGAACGCCTGTTGGCATCGCAACTGCAGAGATGACAGATTTTTTTGAGCGCTTTGACAAAGACAAATATGGAACCGCAGGTGCACCATTACATGATCCTTGTGTAATCGCCTATCTGATCAGGCCAGAGCTCTTTAGTGGCCGGCACATAAACGTCATGATCGAAACGAAATCAGATCTAACGCTTGGGATGACTGTTGCAGATTGGTGGGGCGTCACAGATCGGCCCGCAAACGTAACTTTTATAAATGACGTGAATGTTCAGGTATTTTTTGATCTTCTTACCGAGCGTCTTTCAGAACTATGACATCCATTTATCTTGCGTCGTCAGAGCACATTGCAAGGCTTGAACCAATGGTTGCGGCTTTCCACCATGCCCAAGGCATAACGCGCACAACAAAACATAGGATAGACGCACTTGAACCTCTTCTCTTAGGCAGCCCATACGGAGCCATCTACCTCATTGGCACGCAGTTGGCACCAATGGGCTATATTGCAGTTACGTTCAAATGGTCGATTGAGCTTGGCGGCCTCGAAGCCATAATGGATGAATTTTTTATTCGTGATAAAGTGCGCGGCCGCGGTATTGGGACACAGGCCGTCGTAAAATTATTAGACACATTTTTAACCTATAAAATTTTACGATTATCTTTGGATGCTACCAACACAAGCGTTCAATTTAAACATTTTTATGAACGATTTGGTTTTCAGATCAAACAAAATTACAAATTTATGACACTTACACTTGCGCCTAATGACTAGTGCATTTTTTTACCCTCAAACACAGCTGGGCCCACGTACAAAAGTAACCAAAATTTACTGCTTGTCAGAAAATTTTTGAGTAACTTGGTTTCAGCTAGAGCTTTTCATTTAGCAAATGGATGGTTACATCCGAACTGAAACAAACTTTTATTTAAAGGGTGCATAAGACGAATGCAGCGATACCTAACATGAGCCTCAGCATTCCATTTGATAACACTTACGCAAACTTGCCAGCAAACTTTTATAGCAAGCTTGCTGCAAAAACAGTTAGTAACCCCAGCTTAATTGCATATAACGGTCCTTTGGCAATGGAACTTGGAATAACGGGTGGCAATGATCAAGAACTTACTGAGATTTTTAGCGGCAATAAAATAGCGGCCGGGTCCGATCCACTTGCGCAACTTTATTCTGGGCATCAGTTCGGGCAGTATAATCCCCAGTTAGGCGATGGCCGGGCATTGCTTTTGGGTGAAACGATCGGATCTGATGGAGTGCGTCGAGATATCCAACTCAAAGGATCTGGCCCCACCCCTTATTCACGTTCAGGTGACGGTCGAGCTTGGCTTGGGCCTGTTTTGCGAGAATACCTCGTGTCTGAGGCAATGCATGCCCTGGGAATTCCGACCACTAGAGCCCTTGCGGCAGTTTTAAGCGGTGAACTTGTGTTGCGCGAAAAACTGTTTCCAGGGGCTATTTTGACGCGTGTCGCTTCGAGCCACATTCGCATTGGCACGTTTCAAATATATGCCGCCCAGCGGGACTGGACCTCTCTCAGAACATTGCTTGATTACACTGTAGCGCGGCATTATCCCAATGTAGAGGGTCCTTTGGGGTTTTTAAGAGCAGTTATAAAGGCGCAAGCAGCTTTGATCCCAAAATGGATGGGTGTTGGGTTTATTCATGGTGTTATGAACACAGATAACTGCCAAGTTGCTGGTGAAACAATTGACTATGGCCCCTGTGCGTTCATGGACCGCTATCACCCCATGCAGGTCTATTCCTCAATCGATAGAATGGGACGTTACTCTTATAGTACACAACCAGATATTGCAGTGTGGAATATGGCTCAGTTAGCGACAGCCTTGGTTCCTTTGATGCCAGATGGCGATGAGGCAATTCAAGCTTTTACCAAAGCTATTCACGCCATGCCAGAACTAATAAGTCAAAATTGGCGAACAATTTTTGCGGCAAAGCTTGGCATTAGTGCCGTTCAACGCGAAGATGAGGGGCTGATAAACGCCCTTTTGACACTTATGACAGACGGACAAGCCGATTTTACAAATACATTTGCGGCTTTAGGCTCAACATCTGCGCGGGATCAATTTATCGAACCTAAAAAATACGACATTTGGGAAACTGAGTGGCAAACCAGAATTGCGACTGAAAAAAATCCACATGCATTAATGGCAAAGTCCAACCCAGTTCTCATTCCGCGCAATCACAGGATTGAGGAAATGATTTCCGCTGCCATAATAGGAGATTATGCACCCTTCCAAAGACTACAACGAGCTTTAAGCGCGCCGTTTGAGCAAAAGTCAGAATTTTCAGATTTGCGGCTTGGACCGAGTGTTGCACAAGAAGTTAAAGCAACTTTTTGTGGGACTTAAGCGATAGCTTGTAGCCAGTTAATAGTCACATATCTATTTTTAGAATAATAAATGCATCCTAGCTCTATCCCATCCAAACATATGCAGATTTATCATTATATTTTAAGATAAATCCCCTCATTGGGCGCTAAATAATATCTTGCATAAAAATAATTGTTGGTTGGTTTTGCCTCTATATCATTAGCGCTAAAAAATTATAAAATTTTCAAGATTTTCGTTATTTGGTGTCACTAAACAGACTTTAAATCTGTCTTCTCTCTTGTTGCTTACAAAGGTCAGTTCAACCTTTCAAATATCTCAATTCAACATTCCTTCAAACCCACAAATAAAAATATTATAACTAATGTTAGCTTGTGAGGTGATACCTAAATCGTCAAAAGCATACCGCAAGCGTCCTATTGGATTTGCCAAACAGTTTAACAAAGTTCAAGTTGAGGCAGAATACAGCAAGAAAAAGGTATAGTCACAACCTTCTTTGTTCCATTATTTTTCTTAATTGTGCAAAAAAATTATGGGACAATCCAAAATCCATATCTAAGTAATTGGAAAATTTATTTTCGGTTAATCAGCATCAATCCGAGAACCCCAAGCAAGAGGGGCCCGATAAGATTTAATCTAACCTTTTCACCCAAGAGTGACCACGCTAAAAAAACGCTCAAAACAGATGTAAGAAAGCTGAAAAATGCAAAAACTAGGCTTTATAGGTTGCAATTAATTTGAACCAAAAGAGAACCCTAAAACTGGCAACAATGAGTAGAATTGGTGCAAAAATAAGAAGGTATATAAACAACTGTGGTTCGGGACGTTCCTTCGAGATTCTAGTCAACCGCATACACAAAGCAATACCGGCGCATAATATGCAGCAGTTATTGCAAAAAGATCACCCATAATACTTGTAGCAAGTCAGCTTGATGGATCAAAAATACCCAAATGAGGCCAAACATCGTAGTCGCTCGACCAAGCATGCATACTTTCGTCAAAACTTCGTGGAGTAGAAGAAAATGGGCATTGATAGCTAGCCCGATAGGTTTCGTGTAAAACAACACGCTTACGCGCGACAGAAAACCGGATCCAAAGCAAAAAAACACAAATTCAAAGATAAGTAAAAGACTTTCTTTGAGTGGACAAATAGAAATACGCTTCCAACGAACAAAAGGCTAAAACACACGATCCTGGGATGGACCTCAGGCAAGCTGAGAATATTGGCTGAACTCCACCATTTTCGACTTTTATGACAACCTAATTAAAGGCCAGTAACAAAGAGAACCCCTAAGCATAACCGCACCGGTGGTATAGATTGATCGCTTTGCCACACCGACATTAGAAAACGGCAACGACAAACAAATTTCAATGATTGGTACGCACAATGGAGATTTCTATGACGTAATATTATGTCTTTGATGCCTTTTCGTTTGCACAAGTCGATGAAAGTGTTTCATAGCTTGTTAAATATTTACAAAGCACTTGTCGATTTCGGGGGTTCCCAGATGGGCAGAATTACTTTAACCGAAGGGGTCAAGGACACTGAGGTTGGATAATGAGTGATACAATTTTAGCACGCTGTGAAAACAAAGGTCTCCGTCTGACTGGCCAGCGACGGATTATTGCTAGTGTATTAGAAGACAGTGACGATCACCCAGACGTAGAAGAACTTTATGAACGGGCTTCTACACAGGATGACGGAATCTCGTTGGCAACTGTCTATAGAACCGTAAAGTTATTCGAAGAGGCCGGTATTTTGGAACGGGTGGAGTTTGGCGATGGGCGCGCACGCTATGAAGATGCCGAGCGTGATCATCATGATCATCTTATCGACCTGACAACAGGTCAAGTAATTGAATTTGTTGATTCTGACATCGAAGCCCTGCAGGAAAAAATAGCTGCCAAGCTTGGGTTTACGCTGAAAGGCCATAAGCTTGAGCTTTATGGCGTTCCAGTGAAGAAACCATAACGCACGCTATATCAAACTTGACAAAATTGGCCTCTGCAGTCGCTGAAGCTTTTTTTGACCAATTACAGATTGGCGCCTCCTAGGGAAAATCAGTTATATGGAAAACCTACGTGGCATTATTTTTATGCTTCTATCAATGGCCGGTTTTTCAATAGAAGATGCGCTTATAAAAAATCTCGCGAAAGAGATTCCAGTCTCACAAATTTTGATTTTTCTAGGCATTGGTGGTTCCGTTATGTTTGCGAGCCTTACTGTGTTAAAAGGGGATCGTCTTTACTCTTCTAATATGCGCAGCAAGGCTTTCGTAATTCGGTTTGTCTCTGATGTCTTATCACCATTATTTTTTCTTCCAGCATTAGCGCTTATTCCGCTTTCCACTGCGGCTTCGATATTGCAAGCGATCCCGATCTTGGTGACAATGGGGGCAGCATTGGTCCTTGGTCAAAAGATTAAATGGCGACGATGGAGCGCAATTATCTTTGGCTTTACTGGGGTTTTACTTATTGTTAGGCCAGGGATGGCTGATTTTGAGCCAGCTTCAATTTTAGCTCTTTTGGGGGTTACATTTCTAGCCTCTAGAGATCTTGCGACGCGGGTCATGCCATCAGGCTTGTCGACCTTTACCGTGACCACTTATGCCTTTGGTGCAAGTATCATCGCTGGTGTTATGCTAATACCATTTTTTGATTCACTGATCTGGCCAACACCTGAGCAATGGTTTTGGATCGTATTACTAACAGTGTTAGGCGGACTATCCTACGCCGCTATCGTTGTTGCGACACGCGCTGGAGATATAGCCGTGATAGCACCATTTCGCTATTCGCGATTGGTTTTTTCATTGCTTATCGCTGTTCTCTTTTTAGGAGAGCGTCCGGACTGGCAAACCTTGATTGGTGCAACAATTATTATCCTGTCTGGACTTTACACTTTTTGGCGTGAACAGATCAAATCGAGAGATCTATAAGCACAAACCTGCCCGTAAGCGATGAGCCAGATCTGTTAGCACTGGTAATTTTTTTACTGCTTCACTATGCAATAGATGAACAACGCGCCCTAGTTAAAGATGAGATGAGATCAAAGATGAGCACAATTGTAGATATATTCGCCCGTGAAATTCTAGACAGCCGTGGCAACCCAACTGTTGAGGTCGATGTAACGCTAGAAGATGGTACAATGGGCCGGGCAGCTGTTCCTTCGGGGGCATCTACTGGTGCGCATGAAGCTGTGGAAAAACGGGATGAAGACAAAAAACGCTACATGGGCAAAGGGGTGTTAGAGGCTGTTTCAGGGGTTAACGGAGAATTGGCCGAAACGCTTGTTGGCTTTGACGCCACTGATCAACAAGGCATAGATGCCACCATGATTGAAATAGACGGTACTGAAAACAAAGCGCGCTTAGGCGCAAACGCTATTTTGGGCGTTTCACTTGCCACGGCCAAGGCTGCTGCAGCTTATAGCAATTTACCGCTTTATCGATATATTGGAGGCACATCCGCACGCATTTTACCAGTGCCTATGATGAACATTATCAATGGCGGTGAGCATGCCGATAATCCAATTGATATTCAAGAATTCATGATTATGCCAGTCGCCGCTGACAACATTTGCGAAGCAGTTCGCATGGGGTCCGAGGTGTTTCATACACTAAGGAAACAGCTATCAGCAGCTGGTCTTTCAACTGGAATTGGCGATGAAGGTGGGTTTGCTCCCAACTTGAACTCCACACGAGATGCAATTGATTTTATTATTAAATCCATTGAACTTGCTGGGTATAAACCCGGTGAGGACATGTATCTGGCACTGGATTGTGCCTCGACCGAATATTACTGCAATGGTAAATATGAAATGTTAGGCGAAGCTTCATCACTGAGTTCGGAAGAAAATGTTTCGTATTTGGCAGCACTCGTCAATGACTACCCCATCTTTTCTATTGAAGATGGAATGGCCGAAGATGATTGGGATGGTTGGGCGATGCTTACCCGCGAGCTTGGAGATAAGGTGCAATTAGTCGGCGACGATCTATTTGTAACGAACCCTAAGCGCCTTTCAAAAGGTATATCTCAAAAATCAGCCAATGCAATGCTGGTCAAAGTAAATCAAATCGGCACCCTCTCAGAAACGCTAAAAGCCGTCGATATTGCGCATCGGGCAGGTTTTAACAATGTTATGTCGCATCGCTCAGGTGAAACAGAAGATGCTACAATCGCCGACCTTGCTGTCGCAACCAACTGTGGGCAGATTAAAACTGGCTCTCTCGCGCGCTCGGACAGGCTTGCAAAATACAACCAGCTAATCCGCATAGAAGAAGAATTACACGAGACAGCAGAATACGCTGGAAGAAGCATTTTTAGACACTAAAAATTTCAGTTTTGTCTGAATTTTGTCTGAATTTGATCAGTTCCGTTTTAGCTAGGCGATGTGGTAATCGCTTTAGCAAATCTTGGCAGTCTTGCCTTTTTAAAGAGGTCACGCATCTCCCATTCTCTTCCAGACAGGCGGCGCGCCTCCAAAAGGATACCATTCCCAACGCTTGCAATTTGATCGGGATACATATTATACGCTTTTAGCAAAAGTGCATCTGGATCAAGCCTATCAAGTCCTTCCTCACAAAGAGTAGCGCGCGGAAAATCACGGGCGTTCAATGTAATTAAAAGATCAGCAGAGCCTGCGATAGCTGCAGCTAAAACATGACGATCATTCATGTCCGGCAACCAGAGCCTTGTTTCCAAGGAGGGCACCCAAGATATTTCTGATTTTGGCCAAGCTGTTTTGAGTAGAGCAATCTCAGCGCGGGCTTGCATTTCACCAGTAGGGCCAATTTTGCGCGCAGCTCGGGCCCATTCTTCTAGAATTCGCTCTGACCATAAAGGTTGCCAGCCTGCAACTCTGGAAACACCTAACAGCATTTCGCGCATGACCGTTGGATATATTACACAGGTATCTAACAACATCTTCATAGGCGAAAGAACAAAGTCTTGAGGTAACCACTTTCGCTGAGCTGTGAGTGCTGTGGATGATCAGGACCGGCAAAACCCGTATGGATCAGGGCAGCAGTACGCCCTGCCCTACCTATACCACGCAAAGACGCCGTCCGAAATTTTGCAATATCTGCCGCATGAGAGCAAGAACACAACCCCAGAAAGCCATCCTCTTTAACCAATTGGGAGGCAAGCCTTGCCAGTTTTTCATAGGCTCTAAGACCCGCATCAAGCGATTGTTTCGAAGAGGCAAAGGCTGGTGGATCACAAATTACCACATCAAATGTCTCTGCAGCCTGTCCAAGGTCTGTTAGAACATCAAACGCATCGCCTTTGCGCGTTGCAAAAAGCCCTTTAAATCCGCTTTGCAAGGCACCGGCTTCCGCTAGATCCAGAGCTGGCTTTGATCCATCCACGGCCAAGACCGATGTGGCCCCACCCGCCAAAGCGGCAAGGCCAAACCCCCCAACATGACAAAACATATCAAGCATCCGACTATCTTTTGACAGAGTTGCCACAAAGGCGTGATTTGGGCGTTGATCATAAAACAGACCTGTTTTTTGACCAGTTGTAAGATCAGCCATATATTTTGCCCCATTCATTAGCACAATAACAGGATCTTTTGGTAAGGTTCCGTACATAACTTCATTACCACCTTCAAGACCTTCCAGCTTACGGGCTCGTCCAGCCGTATTTTTCAAAATTGTCTTTACTTTGGTCACAGCAAGGACAGCCTGGCATATTTCCTCAAGCATAATTTCTGCCCAAGCTGCATTTGGTTGGATAACAGCAATATCACCGAACAGGTCAATAACCACGCCGGGAAGTCCATCAGCCTCTGCGTGAACCAGCCTGTAATAGGGTTGTTCATACAAACGATCTCGCATCTTAGCAGCGCGACTAATTTTATCTGTGATCCAAGAAAGACCAATTTCAGCCTCAAGATCAAGGTCCAGAATACGAACGGATATTTTTGATATGGGATTAAACGCAACTAAGCCAACGGGCTTGCGCTCTGCACTGTGCAATATTGCAATACTGCCTGGCGGTATTGCTTTGGTTCTTCTGTCCAGAACAAGTTCATTATCATATACCCAAGGGAAACCCCTCAAAAGCGGACCTAGTGACGATTTTGGCTTTAGTCTGACGATTGGTTTTTCATTTTTTTCCATAATAATGTCATACCTGTATTGTTCGTTTTTCAAAAGAACCAATGATATTTAAGTCTTGCATACTTTTTCCAAATACTATCTAACATCTTTTTGTTAGCGCTAACATAATTATGAGCAAGGGAAATAGATATAAATGAACTCGACTATCATACGTGTAACTGAGCGCATTATTGACCGTTCAAAAAATTGCCGCAAAAATTACTTGTATCGCATGCAAAAGGCAGCAGAAATAGGACCTAGGCGAACACATTTAACATGTGGCAATCAAGCTCACGCCTATGCTGCTATGGGAAGAGATCAAAATAACCTTACGCAGGGAACAGGAGCAAACTTAGGAATTATAACAGCATATAATGACGTGTTGTCAGCTCACCAGCCGTTTAAAAATTTTCCTGACATTATTAGGTCAGCGGCCCGTACAGCAGGAGGAACTGTGCAAGTTGCAGGTGGAGTTCCTGCGATGTGTGATGGGGTCACCCAAGGTCAAAGAGGTATGGAACTATCGCTATTTTCGCGTGATGTGATTGCACTGGCGGCCGGCGTTGCATTGTCGCATAACACTTTTGATGCAGCAGTATATCTGGGTGTCTGCGACAAAATAGTTCCCGGTCTGATTATTGCTGCCGCAACCTTTGGATATTTACCTGGCATTTTTTTACCTGCGGGGCCAATGGCATCTGGATTACCAAACGACGAAAAGGCCAAAGTCAGACAAAAATTTGCTGCTGGAAAGGTGGATCGGGCCACTTTAATGAAGGCTGAGATGGCAAGCTATCATTCACCGGGCACTTGTACGTTTTATGGTACGGCTAATTCAAACCAAATGCTTATGGAATTTATGGGGCTGCATTTGCCTGGCTCTTCGTTTGTGAATCCGGGAACTAAACTGCGCGAAGAGCTCACAAAATGGGGAACAGAACGAGTTCTGCAAATAACAGCATTAGGAAATAAGTACACTCCTATCAGCAACATCTTGGACGAACGTGCCTTCGTCAACGGAATCGTCGGACTTATGGCAACTGGAGGAAGCACAAATCTTGTTTTACACTTACCTGCGATGGCACGCGCTGCAGGAGTTTTACTCAATGTTGAGGACTTTGACGAGATTTCTTCAGTCACACCATTGATGGCAAAAGTGTATCCAAATGGCCTGGCTGATGTGAACCATTTCCATGCTGCAGGTGGCTTGGGCTATATCATAGGACAGTTGCTGGACGAGGGTCTGCTTCACGAAAATGTGAAAACTGTGATGGGCAATGGGCTCAGACTTTATACTAATGAGCCAAAATTAACCGACATAGGGTTAAAATTTATCGCGATGTCAGATAAAAGTCAAAATGAGAAAATCCTGCGCCCAGCCAGAAACCCCTTCCAAAAATCAGGCGGATTGAAACAGCTGGTAGGGTCGCTCGGAACGGGCATGATCAAAGTCTCTGCAGTTACGCCAGAGCGAAGGATTATCCAGGCACCAGCACGGGTATTTCACACACAAGAAGCGGTCAAGCAGGCATTTAAAAACAATGAGTTCACATCTGACACAATTATTGTTGTTCGCTTTCAAGGACCGAGTGCGAACGGAATGCCCGAATTGCATAGTCTGACCCCAATCCTAACCGTTTTACAGGATCGCGGTTTGCGAGTTGCCCTTCTCACAGATGGGCGAATGTCAGGTGCTTCCGGAAAAGTTTTATCTGCAATTCATGTAAGTCCAGAAGCGGCGGCAGGGGGACCGATTGCTAAGCTGCAAGATGGTGATATGATATGCCTCAATGCGGCGAAAGGATCTCTTGATGTGCTTTCTGACGAATTTGACACACGCGAGGCAATGAAAATCGATCTTTCTACAAACGAATATGGGGTTGGCCGGGAGCTGTTTTCGATTTTTCGCAAGAATGTTGGAAATGCCTCAGAAGGCGCAAGTATATTTAGCTAAATCACGCTTAAGGACACTAATATGACACCACAATCCGCAAGCAAAGAAGCATACCGTATCTGCCTTTTAGCTCCAGTTATTCCAGTTCTGATGGTTGAAGATGTAACTACAGCGCGTTCTCTTGCTCGTGCACTATTAAAGGGTGGACTTCCAGTTTTAGAAGTAACGCTGCGAACCCCTGCAGCTCTGGAAGTTATATGGGAGATGGCAAAAGTGTCGGGTGGGGTGGTTGGAGCAGGAACTTTGCTAACGCCACAAGACGTTGAAGCGGCCGTAAATGCTGGAGCCCGATTTGGCGTCGCTCCGGGAGCCACTGATCGTCTTCTGGATGCTTGCGAGGAAGCAGATCTACCTCTTTTACCCGGCGCTGCCACTGCAAGCGAAGTTATGCGTCTGTTCGAGCGCGGTTACAGCGTTCAAAAATTCTTTCCAGCGGAAGCAAACGGGGGGGTTTCTGTACTAAAAGCAATTGGCGCACCATTGCCTAACGTGAAATTTTGTCCCACGGGTGGCATCTCTTTAAAGAACGCTAATGACTATTTATCCCTTGATAACACGCTCTGCGTGGGGGGCAGCTGGGTTGCTCCTAAAGAGCTTGTAAAAAGTGGTGATTGGAACGGCATTTCTCAGCTAGCGAGCGCAGCTTCGCGTTTATGATGTGATCCTAAAAAATCATTGAAACGGATTTGACAACTGGTCAAAATTTTAAAACATTTGCAACTATGAGACGGCCTAGAAAGATAAATTCTCACAACGCCACAGACTATCATATGGTTACACTTCTATCATCCTCAGAATTTCCCTAAAAATTTGTCAAGCCCAGTCCGAATAGTATGTGAGTTAAAGATTTTTATGCTTTTAATTACAAATGCTATCAAAAAATGCTTCTTTAGAACTGCCTTCCGTAAGAATACCGAGGATTCCTTATTCCCCACTCACAGGAATGTCTCGCCCAAAAACAATTTAAAAGATTGTGATCAATACTGCTCTGTCAAGCATTCAGTGAATGTCATTGTCACCTCTTGGCCTACCGCGCCACCCTCCGCGACGGCGCGGGGTGTCAAGTGTTTTCAGTCCCTCTTGCAAGGTCTGCGTCATCGGATGGTCGGGCGCATTGCTTATATATTGCTGGAGAACCGTATCTATCACAATTTGAGTATCAAGGCCCACAGGCACGCCAAGAGCCCAATCCAGAAAAATACTCCGACATTCTCCACTAGTAATTCCATCGATATTATAAGCCTCGCGGATTAACGCCTTCGGGTCGTTCTCGTCACCTTTCATCATGATCTTCCTGTACCTCGGGGAGAACCCTATTTAAAATGTCAGCAACCCGTTCAGATTGGTATACTAAATCGCCCTGTAAATCCTCAAACGTTGTACGCCCAGTAAGGCTACTCAAAAACTGCGCGGCGCCCAAGGCTATATAAGAGCTATCCACGCTTGACTGACCTAGCAGCTTAACCGCAACTCTCAGAGTCCACAAAAGCCGATAAGCCGCCTCAATCTCTGTTCTCTGTGCGTCATTCAAAACACCACTTCCGACACAGGCTTTTAAACCAGACATAACATCCCGTTCCACCCCTCCGCTCAGTAGATGACCAAGCTGCGAAATGAGCTCAACATCTTGCAAGCGTCCAGCTCCATTTTTGATATGCCAGACCTCACCAGTACCTTTTGTCTGAGCAAGGCGCACCCGCATCTGGGCGAGCGCCATTTTCACAGCATGAATATCATTTCGCCCCATTAAAGACATGCGAAATGCTTCAACATCTTGGCCAAGGGAGGCGTTTCCGGCAACAATGCGCGCACGGCTCATTGCCAGATGTTCCCAAATCCAAGCTTGCGTTTCCTGATAGTTGATAAAAGCCTGCCAAGACGTTGCAACCGGCCCCTGCTTCCCTGAGGGGCGTAGGCGCATATCTACTTCATAGAGTCGTCCCTCAGTCATTGGAGCTGTCATTGCTGTGACCAACGCCTGCGTTAAGCGCGCATAATAAAGGCGCGCTTGAAGCGGCAAACGCCCTTCCGACATTTCGACTCCATCGGCATCATATATTATAATTAAATCTAGATCCGAAGCTGAGTGTAGTCGACGTGCCCCCAATGAGCCCATGCCCAAAACTACAGCACCACGCCCAGGAGGTTTTCCATGTTTTAACGATAATTCCGCTATAACTTCAGGAAACAAACCCTCAATCACGGCCTCGGCCAGGTCAGCATATTGACCGCCTGCTTCCTCTGCAGAAATAAGACCACGCAAAAAATGAACGCCAATTCGGAAATGCCATTCCTTTGCCCACCGCCGCGCTGAATCAAGTTTTTGTTCGTAATCTGCATTCACTTCAAAGACTAAACGAAGTTCCTTAATAAGATCTTGAGGATCAGGCCATTTATCCCAAAAAGCACCGGCAATCACGGCATCAAACACCTGAGCATTGCGCGCCAAATACTGAGCCAACGCAGGTGATATCACCACAATATCAATGAGCAAATCAATAAGTTTTGGATAAGCCTCAAACAACGCAAAAAGCTGCACACCAGCCGGCAAGCCTGACAAGAAACCATCAAAAGCCAAAACAGCTTCTTGTGGTTTTTCCGCCGCCCTAAGCCGTCTAAGAATTTCAGGTTGCAGTCTTTCAAAAGCCTTAAGCGCTCTCTCAGACCTTAAAGCTGGGTAGTTTGACCATGCATCCGTAATAGATTTAAAATCACTCTGTTTCTCAATAACGTGTGACGCAGGCGCAGGACCAGCAAAAAATCCCTCGCTCAATTCGTGAACAATACTTACGCGGCGATGAATATCCAATTTTAGCGTATTTTCCTCAACCCCCATCATAGCGGCCAACCGTCGAAAGCCATCTGGAGATTTTGGAAGGCTATGCGTTTGTGAGTCATTGATCATTTGCAGGCGATGCTCAATCGTGCGATGCGCTTTGTAGTGATCTGACATTGCCTCAGCTGTTTCAATGGATATCCATCCTTTATCAGCCAGTTGTTGAAGACCTTCAAGTGTTTGCCGGCTTCGCAGCGTTTTATCGCGACCGCCGGAGATTAATTGTCGCGTCTGAGTGAAAAACTCAATCTCTCGGATACCACCTCGACCAAGTTTCATATCATGTCCAGCCAAACTGATTGCCCCACCAAGGCTTTTGTGGTCTCGGATCGCCAAACGCATATTATGAGCGTCCTCTATCGCTGTAAAATCAAGATGTTTGCGCCAGACAAATGGTAGCATTCGAGACAAAAATAATGTACCTGCTTTCATGTCACCAGCTACAACCCTCGCTTTTATGTAGGCTGCCCGCTCCCAAGTGCGTCCACGACTTTCATAATAACGCTCAGCCGCTTCCATACCCATGCACACGGGCGTCACCGCGGGGTCAGGCCGCAACCGTAAATCGGTTCGAAACACATAACCATCCTCTGTGAGATCATTCAGTATCGTAGACATATCTTTCGTCGCCGTGATAAAAGAACGCCTTGCCTGATAAAAATCGTCTAGTGCAAATCGGTTTTCGTCAAACAAACATATTAGATCAATATCGGATGAATAATTTAGCTCATACGCCCCCATTTTCCCCATGCCTAAGACGAACATTCCCAAACTGTTAGGGTCTGCGCCAGATGAAATGCCTGGTAACTTAGTGCGATTAATCTGGTTCTTTATAGCGGCTCTAAACGCCAGGCTTACAGCGAGTTCTGCGAACTGGGTCAGAGTTTGTGTTACTTCCTCCAACAAAAAAATACCACCAAGGTCACATAGCGCCACCCACAATGCAATCCGCCGCTTGGAGCGCCGCAGAGCTGTAAAAATAGAATTTTCGGGGCTATTCCGTAGACTTTCAAGCTCTTTATTCACACAATCATTGGGATGGTCCAAAGCAAATTTCAACCAATCCTGCTCTTTTTCCATCAAAAACTTTAAATATGGGCTACAACCTGCAACTGCCATTAAGAGGTTTTGGGTTTCAATCGGAATTTCAGAGAAAAAAACGGAAATTTCTTCCCCCAATTGAGGGTCAAATGCGCGAGGAAAACTTGAAATCAAATTATGAAATAGCATGTATCAACAGTACTCAAACGTATGTTTCCGTCAATGCCGGTCGACTTTTTTCAACCTCTCTAGCAAGAGTAAAGCTTATCATAACAAAAAATTTTTAGTTCTAGTTCCAATTCCAGGCAACTTTTCCGCGACATTGTCGGCCTCAAAACTTATTAAATCGCCATCAACGAATTTGTGCTGCTAGAAGCAATATTGTATTGTCTAAACCAACTTTGAATGACGATGATTTAATCATCGAAGCGCGATAGATTGCTGGAAGTTTTAAGCAATAAAACAGTTAAATATGGACACATTAATTTATCAATGTTTTAATGCAAAATGATTACGCCACCATGGATTGGTTAAGATCAACATCAAAGGTCGCGGTACCCTTACTAAATGACAAAATTTTATTTCCTGCATAACAGCGCAAATCTGACTCCGCATAACCTATATATTTAACGATAACCTGGTCAACTTTAATATTAATCCGGGTGATTTGGGGTTCGAGATAAGTTAAAAAAAGTAAGAAACAATATTTATCCATATGGGATTACCGCCTTTAAACGCCTGTTGGCATTTCTCATTGACCTGACAATTACTTCTCGGCACTCAGTTTCAATGAATATATTTATTGGGCGATTTGCAATTCATTTATTGGGACTGCATTCTGCAGTTCTTGCTTTTCTATATCACATTACGACCATTAGCATAGCATTCGCCCTATGGTGCATACATGCTTATGTCAATCTAGATGTATAATGAAGATGAAAAACCTTTTAGCTTCACGCAGATATTCATATGTAAAATCGTATCTTATTTATTTTGTTCCTTCGCTCTTTTGCAATGGATATATCTTATCTCAAACTGAGGCGAAAATCAGTTACTTTCTGATATGACTTTGGGCAGAGGTTTAAGACGCAAGTGACAGTATTAAAACGACTGATTTGATTAAATCAGATTTTTATGATAGTAATATTGCTAAGCGCGTTTGGCGCTGTTAGATTAGCTTTATGCGGCATACTCTTCCAATAGCCCCGCAGTTTTATGTAACTGCTCCACAACCTTGCCCTTATCTTGACGGTCGCCAGGAGAGGAAACTGTTCACTGCATTGCAGGGAGACGAGGCCCAAAGGTTAAACGACGGATTGTCCCAGCAAGGGTTTCGCCGGTCTCAAAACGTTCTTTATCGGCCTTCTTGCGCAGATTGCTCTGCCTGTCTTTCCGCAAGAATTGATGTGAAGAAGTTCAAAATCCGTAAAAGTCAAAAACGAGTATTAAAACGTAATATAGCTTTAGAGCGTCGCGCGACATCCCCTTGGGCGACTGAGGATCAATACCAATTATTCCGCAAATACCTCTCTGCGCGTCATGCATCTGGAGGCATGGCTGATATGGACGTGTTTGAATTTGCAGCTATGATTGAAGAAACGCCGATACGGACACGTATCATAGAATATGGTCTGGGCAGCAAACTGATGGCCGTTGCGCTTACCGATCTGATCGAAGATGGTCTAAGCATGGTTTATTCGTTCTACGAACCAAAACCAGAGACGCTATCGTTGGGAACATATCTAATCTTAGATCACATTGCATTGGCTAAAGAGGCAAATCTTCCTTATCTCTACTTGGGATATTGGGTGCCTGGCAGTCCCAAAATGGGATATAAAGCACGCTTTTCTGGTTTAGAGATTTATCACAAGAATAAGTGGCAAGCTCTGGATAACCCTGATGGCTTTAGTGCTGAACTGCACCCGATGAATACTGTTCCAATAGCTGAACAAGTTGCCAATCTGTCTCTTCCTGATAGCAAACCTGTTCCAAGACGCTAAAAGTATCTATCGCCACTAGACCTAACTGATGAGTTACATTATATATTTGTAAGGGCAATAGCGGATATAAAGATGACAGAAACAGTAGCGCCTCTCGAAGGAACGCCTCTCATAGCTCCTTCGTCTACGGAACACGAACTTTACGACGCGGTTGTGGAAGCATGCCGGACCATTTTTGATCCTGAGATTCCTGTGAATATTTATGACCTCGGGTTGATCTATACAATCAACATAAAAGAGGACAATGAAGTACTGGTCATTATGACGCTTACAGCCGCGGGTTGCCCGGTTGCTGGTGAAATGCCAGTATGGGTGGAAGAAGCGGTGGAAACTGTCCCCGGTGTGAAAGAAGTGCTTGTGCATATGGTGTGGGACCCCCCTTGGGGCATGGATATGATGAGCGATGAAGCTAAGCTTGAACTTGGATTTATGTAAAAAAAAGGCGTTGGTAAATATGTTTGGTATTCCTGGTAAACAAGCTATAACCCTGACCAATAATGCAGTTAAACAGGTTGTTAAACTGATGGGTAACGAAGGCCACAAAGGCCTTCGTATCGGCGTGAAAAAAGGTGGCTGTGCAGGTATGGAATACACTATGGAATACGTAAATTCTATCGAAGCATCCGATGAAGTCATTGAGCAAGATGGCGCACGTGTCATGATTGCGCCAATGGCCCAAATGTTTTTGTTTGGAACAGAGATAGACTATGAACAATCTCTCTTGGAATCAGCATTTAAATTCAATAATCCAAATGTAAGCGAGGCGTGCGGCTGTGGAGAGTCGATCAAATTTGAAGGAATGGGGTAAGTTTACTGAAGATTGCAATAATCAAATGATTGATTCTACTTATTAATTGAAACGCTGATAACTGATTATTTTACCGCATTTTTTTTCAAAGAAAAATAACAGTATAATTTGGTCTTCCAAAAATCAAAGATCCCCTCAGATACAATTAAATAGAGATTAACTATGCAAAAGATAGCAGCTGGCAATTGGAAAATGAATGGTATCAGTACCAGTTTATCAGAAATATCATTACTGGCACAGCGTCATTCAACATCAGATGTGGAAATTTTAATATGTCCTCCGGTCACTTTACTCGGTAATGCCTGCAGTCTGCCTGGCTCAGTCGCAATCGGGGCCCAGAATTGTCATATATCACGAAGTGGCGCATACACTGGCGAGATATCCGCACAGATGATCGCTGAACTTGGAGCTAAATATGTTATTATTGGACATTCTGAACGACGTTCCAATAATGGCGAAACCGATTATATCGTGCAAAAAAAGATGATGTCAGCTCAGCAAGAAGGACTGACGCCTATTGTATGTATCGGAGAAACACTTAGGCAACGCCAAAACAGCCAAACTCTTTCCGCTATAAAAACGCAATTGGACGGTTCACTTTCATCTGAAGCTGCTAAATCACCTATTGTGATTGCATATGAGCCCGTTTGGGCCATTGGAACTGGGCATGTTCCAAGCATGTCTGAAATTGCACAGGTCCATGAATTTTGTCGAAAACAGCTTAAACGAAGATTTGGCGATCTCGCTGTAAACATTCCACTTTTATACGGCGGCTCTGTAAAAGGATCAAATGCGGCTGAAATCTTTGCACTTCAGAACGTCAATGGTGCACTTGTGGGGGGCGCGAGCCTTAAGGCAGAAGATTTTTCACAGATTATTCTGGCGCTGGAAGACGCATAAATATAGCCAGTGTGCGGAACAAGGTGCTTGAATAAAAGCTGTCAAACCCAATTTTTAATTGAGGTTTTGTGGCGCTATAAATCGTTCAATGATCTGGTTGCCGAATTAATTGCTTGCATAAAAAAAGTGTGCTTACATTGTGAATTTTAACAACAAAAATAAGCTGCTGATAAAACTTGTATTATGAGCGTGTATTTCCAACCCAGGCCTTTAAGCTATAATTAATATCATCACCCAATCTATGAACTGCTTGGACCTCCAGCTTGTCCTGCAAAGCCTTTAAAAATTTGCCTGTCATTCGGCGTCAAGTTCGCTTATTCAAATAAGAATAATGAAACATGTCTTAAATGTAAGCGCCTTTATTTCTAGGCCCAAAGGCTTAGTCTGGAAATTGAAAATTAGACTTTAGTGAGACGTATTGAGTTAAGAAGACGCGAGGTTTGCGACGGGCACAGATGGCACCCCGTTAATTCTTGCACGAAAAATAATGGTACAAATCGAAAATGGTTTATCCGTTTACCTTGAAAAACTTTTTGATTTAAAAAGCTCATGAAAGCCCCACTATTGAATTTAACTTCCAAAATTTTTCTGACAGCGGGAAGGTTGCGATTGCCAATCATCAGGTGTCGCAGTTTTAAAATACAGCTTAGAGCGACAGTACATATTTTACCAAATCAATACTTGCTGCAACGCCGATCAGCTTTTGATGAAATTTTACCTACAACAAACAGGCTGAAACAGATCCAGAAGCGCGTTAAGTTGCAAGATCCAATTGGCAGGCTCATGACCATTAACATCGTCTTCGCGTTCGGGGCTAGTATTTTAAAATAAAAAGCGGTAATTCGTACAGGAGGTGAAACAAAAATAAAATAACATAAGATATTTAATGCAACTTGAGAAACAAAATAGACCGGCCAATCTTCCTGATTCCCAAACCGTAAACTTAGTTGAACACTGGACAGATAGGTTGTTTTCATTTCGCATCACTCGGCCATCGTCTCTCAGATTTCGTTCTGGCGAATTTGTGATGATTGGGTTATTCAAAGATGATAAAAAACCGCTGTTGCGCGCGTATTCAATCGCTTCGCCAAGTTGGGATGACGAGTTAGAATTTTACTCGATAAAAGTGCAAGATGGTCCACTAACCAGTCGATTACAGTACATACAACCCGGCGATGAAATAATACTGAGACCAAAGCCAGTTGGAACTCTTGTGCATGATGCTCTGTTGCCAGGTAAACGCATTTGGTTCTTTTCAACAGGTACTGGCATTGCGCCTTTTGCATCTTTGGTACGCGACCCTCAGACTTACGAAGACTATGAACAGGTTATCCTTACTCATACTTGTCGTGATGTGAACGAGCTTGCTTACGGAGAACGGCTTGTTGCGCAGGTTAAAGATGATGCCTTGATAGGGGAACTTGCGCGCGAAAGGCTTATCTATTATCCAACGACAACGCGCGAATCTAGTACAAAAATGGGCCGTATCACAACTCTCCTAGAAGAAGGTAATTTATTCAAAGATTTGGAAATCACAGACTTTAGTGCACAAAATGACCGAGCAATGGTGTGTGGGTCTATTGGATTAAATACTGACATGAAACGGATCTTTGCAACCTTTCAAATGTACGAAGGGGCGAATTCGTCTCCTGCACAGTACGTTGTGGAAAAAGCCTTCGTCGGTTAAAGAGAGTTAGATCGGTATTTTATGGCAACGGGAATACTAAAATTTAGACCATAAAGTCAAACAAATTTAAGCTGTGCATTTTTCCATATTTGCTCTTGTAGGAAAACTCATACACGGCTATGATTGTGAACTAGTTTTTCTTAATAATACAAGGATTAAAAACATAGCCCGCCGACCCCATAACGCGCCTCCGTCGCGCGAAACTGGCCCTCGCGTAAACAATGCGATTTTGAGCCACGAATTACGTCTAATTGGTGCTGAAGGAGAGAATGTTGGTGTCGTGACGCCAGTCCGTGCCATGCAACTTGCTGATGATGCTGGGCTTGACCTAGTTGAAATTTCTCCAAACGCGAGCCCTCCAGTGTGTAAGATTATGGATTTTGGGAAGTACAAGTATGAGCAACAAAAACGCGAATCGGAAGCTCGTAAAAAACAAAAAATTATTGAGGTCAAAGAAATTAAATTTCGACCTGGAACAGATACGCATGACTATGAGGTCAAGATGCGAAATGTATATAAGTTTTTGGAAAATGGTGACAAAGTAAAAATCACTTTACGTTTCAGAGGCCGGGAAATGGCCCATTTGAGTCTTGGGCGTGAACTGCTAGAGCGCATCGGTGAAGATGTTTTAGAATATGGAAAAGTTGAAAATATGCCCAAAATGGAGGGTCGACAAATGACAATGATGATCGGTCCTTTGGCAAAATAGCAACTGAAAAGTCTGCGAAGTGAGCCCACTATGTTTAACGGTGGGCTTTTTTATTTTTGTTTACAGAACTTATAAAAATTCTTTCTAGTAACAAACCCATGTAGTGAACGTAGTTAGACTAAACCTTTTCTTGCGTCTCTGGAACCACGGGTATGAGGGCGGGATGGAATTTCTTTCAACAATCCCCCTACGGACATTTGTGCAAAGCTGACATCATCACATTCGACACCACACACAGTGCGTGAGAGAACCCAATCTGCACCGTTTAGGGCAGAAGATCGGACGCAACCAGGCAATCCAAAAAATGTCAGTCGTTTAAATGGCCCAAAAACAATAGGTTCTCGGGATCAAAAGGCATTCCAAACCTGCGCACCTCACCACCTGCACTGCGAACAGCAGTAGGTGCTGTGTCAAAAATATCAGATGTTGCCGAACTGGTCGGTATTAAGATTAAGTCACTCTTAAAGCACTCTAGTTGGATAGCCATTGGATCAATTTCATGCAGGACAGTTTCGACCTTCTCCAAGGGCACCCCCAAAGCAGAAAGTCTGGCTTGAATTGCTTTGACACCTTAATCACCTGGAACACTGTCACTTTTATTAATCAATAAAGATGCTATTTTAAGAAGTGGTTCCTACCTTTTAATGGAATTTTGACCAATATCGCGTGCTACAGTCAGGTTATCACGACTAACCGCATAGCTTATAATTTTTACTGTTGCTATCATCCCCCCCCTCCCCTATTTGTTGAAATTGGGGAATCATTGCACGGCTTATCATTGGATCAATGGCATTCATTTCAATTAATTTTTTAGTATCCTGCACAACAATGCCAGGTCTTGTTTAAATCAAATTTACGCGCCCAGTAAAGGATGTGGTAAATTTTAGTCCAGCAGCTTTATTTCATCAATATCATTGGGTTCCAATCGCGCGACTGACACAGTCTTCTGCCCAGCCTCCAACAGGATATTGATATGGCTCTGCTCCAGGACAATTCCCTTTCTCAAACGCGTTTTCAAACAAGCATCCGAACGTGCAAAAACAGCGCCTTTGGCATCCTTGACTAAGGCTCGCGCAAAAATCATTGACCTCCCCTAAGAATATGAATCACTTGGGCTAAGATTGACACAGCAATTTCAGCAGGAGTTGAAGAACCAATATCTAATCCAACGGGCGCGTTAATGCAATTTATCTGTTCTTGAGAAATGCCCCTCTTGAGAAACCGCTGGATACGCTGTCCGTGCGTACGCTTTGAACCCAGAGCGCCAATATAAAAATACTTGGATCCCAGAGCAAATTGTAATGCAGGATCATCCAGTTTTGGATCGTGCGTTAACAAGACCAAAGCCGTTCGCGAATCATCTCCTAACGCAGCAAGTGCTTCATCGGGCCAGTCATTCACAACCGTTTCTTGAGGAAATCTTTGCTCTGATCCAAAACTTTCTCTTGGATCTATTATGATAGGATCAAACCCTGCCAATCGCGCCATAGGTACAAGTGTCTGCGCAATATGAACTGCACCAATCACGATCATTCTGAGCGGTGGATTATGCACAGCAATAAATGTTTCATTGTCTTGTTCAAAGCCCGAACGGTCCATGCGCATCCGCGCCTTGTGCCCGGTATATAAAATACCTCGACTTCCTGCTTTGACATTGACGCTATAGGCTACTGGGCGCCGAGTTGCCCGTGCCTGCACAAGCTCCTCAAGTATTTCAACAGGCAATACATTACCCACAGGTTCAAGTAGAATTTTTATTTTGCCACCACAAGCCAATCCAACCGCAAACGCGTCTCCGTCACTGACACCATATTCAAGAAGTTTTGCAATACCCCCTTCAAGCGCATCAATTGCTTCAAAAACCACAGCCGCCTCGACACATCCACCCGAAACGGAGCCTGCCATTTCGCCAGAACTGCTAACAACGAGTTGCCCACCAATACGACGGGGTGCAGATCCCCATGTTTCCACCACGGTAGCTAATATCGCGCCTTTGCCCCTTTTATGCCAAGCCAGCGCTGTCTCTGGAATTAGGTCAAAATTATTTTCAGTGAAAACAGTCATTTTTTCTCAAATCAAATCTGGTTTTGCATGGCGTGCAAAAGTCTTGATTTTTCCCCTATATCTTCACGTTTAGATATTATTGTAGCCAAGTCTTCCAAAGACGCAATCGAATGGCTTGGCCGAAAGCTATCGACATGAGGCAACATTATTCTGATACCTGTTGCTTTTGCTGCAAACTGATCCCAACGAAGTAATGGGTTTAGCCAGATAAGGCGTCGCGAGCTCAGGCGAAGCCTACGCATTTCCTTCTCGAGATCACTTTCCTGATCACGATCCAGACCATCCGTAATCAAAAGAACAACCGCCCCCTGCCCCATTACCCGCCTTGACCAATCATTGTTAAAGCGATGCAAGCACTCCCCGATACGCGTTCCGCCCGCCCAATCCTGCGCTTCAGCGCCCGCTGCAGCAAGTGCTGCATCAACGTCTTTTTTGTCCAAATGGTGCGTAATATTTGTTAATCGGGTACCAAAGGTAAAGGCATACACTTGGGCCCATCCCGAACCTGTATTATTGGATATTGCATGGAGAAAGTGTAGAACCATGCGGCTATACTGGCTCATAGAGCCTGAAATATCACATAGCACAACAAGGTTAGGCCAACGCTGTGCCTTTTTTTTGTAATAGAGCTTTTGAATATTGCCACCCTGACGTATTAGAGAGCGTAACGTAACTGCTTTATCAACCAGTTGTCCCTGCCGATTGGCATGTGTGCGTCTAGAAGAAAGCGGTTTGACAGGCAGTTTAAGGCGACTCAACATGGCTTTGGCTTGTACAATCTCACTAACGCTCATTTGTTCGAAATCAAGTGTTTTGAACCGCTCTGCTTCTGACATGGTATAAGATGCATCAGCCTCAATCAGAGTTTCCTGTTTTTTATCTTCTATAGTGTTCGGCACTTGCGCCTTATGACCATTTAAGAGCGCTTCAACGGCTCTTTTCTCAGCGTCAAGAGACTTTCTATCTTCCCTCATATTTCCAATAGTTGGCAACATCATCGACATCATATGTTCAAGATATTGGGGATCTCGCCAATACAAACGAAAAATTTGTGAAAACACCGCTTTGTGTTCAGGCCTGTTGACAAAACAGGCATGCAGTGTCCAATAGAAATCTTTCTTTTGGGTGAATCCAACAGCAAGAACTGCGTGAATTGCATCGATTACCCGCCCCGTACCAATTGGAATACCCGCGCGGCGCAAAGCACGAGAAAAATAAACAATATTTTGAGCAAGGCGGGGAGTTTCAGGAATCTCTAAGGACGCATATTTAGACATATCTAACTTTCTAATTACCGAGATTGCCCGTTTACATTAAATGAAAGTGGAAGTTTCTAATGGTACAAAACAGAGAAAACTCCAAGTTACATATAAAGGAACAAAAGATCATCCTAAAGGTTCAATAAAAGAGCGTGCGTCGTCCAGAATGCGTTTTGCCGCAGAACCCTGCAATTTTGAGATATCGTCTTGATATTTCAAAATAGCACCCAAAGTATCTGAAATCGCTTCTGGGCTCAGCGAAATAACATCCAAAGCCAATAGACATTTCGCCCAATCAATTGTCTCTGCCACACCGGGTTTTTTAAAGAGATCTTCAGTGCGAAGCTTTTGAATGAAAGCAACAACTTCGCGGCTCAACGTCTTAGAGACATCCGGGGCTTTTGCTGATAAAATTTCCATCTCACGCGCAAAATCTGGATAGTCGACCCAATGATAGAGGCAGCGGCGCTTCAAAGCGTCATGCACTTCACGGGTTCGATTGGACGTCACGATCACAACTGGCGGCTCTGGTGCGCGGATAGTGCCAAGTTCGGGAACTGTAACTTGAAAATCAGAAAGTGCTTCCAACAAAAAAGCTTCAAACGGTTCATCTGTGCGATCTAATTCGTCGATCAGTAAAATTGGTGCACCTTTTTCATCAGGTTGCATGGCCTCTAAAAGAGGCCGACGAATAAGATACTCTTCGCTAAAAAGTTCGGATTGCAGCCC
>JAOGIM010000024.1 GCA_028150825.1 Paracoccaceae bacterium | reverse complement strand
GTCGGTATCCAAAGAGATTGTCTCTAAAAGAATACCTGCCATTTTCAGACCATTCAAAAGAACATCATTGGGCCATTTTAGCGAAAAAAGATCGGAGCGCCCCGTAACAATGACCAGCGCCTCGAAGAGGGCAAGTGATGCCACAAAAGAACGTAGGGCCAATGTCTCTGCGGTCTCCTGTGTAAACAACACCAGAGTAGCGGCAAAATTACCCTCCAAATTCACCCATTTTCGCCCACGACGTCCCCTTGCAGCGGTTTGTTTTAATCCAAGTATCCATGTTGGACGATTTAGCTTGGTCACCAAGCGCGCAGCATGTGTATTCGTACTGTCGACTTCGGCTAAAATAAGTTTATCGTATTCATTTGGAAATCTATCGGACAAGTGTGGCGGCTGCAGCCTCTGCAGCTCCTTCGATACCAAACAGGTTAACCATACCCACGATCATAGCAAAAGAGCTGACTATAAGAACACCACTGAGAACCGGAGACGACTGACACACGAGCGCCTCCTGGGGCTCTTCGCCAAAATACATCAGATAGACAATACGCAAATAGTAATAAGCCCCTATCGCACTGGCAATTGCGCTAGCTAAAACAAGCCAAACAAGATCTGCGTCAATAGCTGCGTTCCACACGCCCCATTTGGCAAAAAATCCCAGCGTAGGCGGAACCCCAGCGAGACTGAAAAGCAAAACCAGCATTGCAAGCGCTTTTCCAGGCTCAGAGCGGGATAGCATGTTAAGTAAGGAGATATCTGTTACGGGCTGCCCATCTCTCTGCATCGTCAAAATGAATGCAAACGTCCCAATGTTCATTACGACATAAACCGTCATGTAGGTCAACAATGCTTCAATGCCAAGAGCAGTTCCAGCCGCCAACCCCATTAGAGCATACCCCATATGCGCAATCGAGGAATAAGCCATCAGGCGTTTGATATTAGTTTGCCCAATTGCAGCAATAGCGCCAAGATACATCGACAGCAAAGAGATCAATGCAACGATTTGCTGCCAGTCGTCAACGATACCGCCATAGGCATCATGCATCACTCGGGCGAACAGTGCCATAGCCGCGACCTTTGGGGCAGTTGCAAAAAATGCTGTAACAGGCGTCGGAGCGCCTTCGTACACATCGGGCGTCCACATGTGAAATGGGACAGCTGATACTTTGAACGCCAGTCCCGCCAAAATCATAACCAAACCCAGCAAGAGACCAACATCGTCCTGATCCTGAAGCGCTGCATCAAGAATACCCGAAAAACTTGTAGTTCCCGCATAGCCATACGTCAAAGAGGCCCCATATAAAAGCAAACCAGAAGATAATGCACCAAGGACAAAATATTTCAGGCCTGCTTCGGTTGATTTCAAACTATCGCGGCGCATCGCCGCGATTACGTAAAGACATAGGGACTGCAGTTCGAGCCCCATATATAGCAACATCAAGTCTCCAGCTGAGATCATCATCATCATACCAACCACCGAAAGTGTGATCAGCAAAGGATATTCAAACTTTAAGATTTTGCGCTCCCGCAGATAATCCGGACTGATTATGAGCACTGCCGCTGCCGAAAATAAGACGACTGCTTTTGCAAAACGCGCAAATCCGTCATTTATAAACATTCCGTTAAAGGCAACTTCAGTTCCATTGGCGGATCGCATGACAGAGAAAGCAGCAATGATAAAAAGTGCAGCCGTGACCCAAATTAACGAGGTCGCAATCCCATCTTTTCGCCCATACACAGCACCAAGCAATGCTAGCATCGCAAAAAGCGACAACAATATCTCTGGCAGGATGATATTAAGATCTGCTTGAACCATGTCCCTTTTCTCCCATTAATTTGATACAGCGGCGTGCGCATGCCAGCCTGCATCAGCCAAAGCCGTGTCAAAATTTGCGACCAGCGCCTCTACAGATGGAGCAATAAGATCAAGGGCAAGAGCTGGATAAATCCCCAACAAAAGCGTCATTGTTATGAGCGGCGCAAAGATGAGTTTTTCTTGGCGCGTCATATCGGAAATACTGCGCAAGCTTTCCTTTAGCAAATCGCCCATCACCACCCGCCGATAGAGCCACAAAGCATATGCCGCAGACAAGATCACACCCGATGTAGCGACAAGAGCAACCCATGTGTTGACCTGAAAAATACCAACAAGGGTGAGAAATTCTCCAACAAATCCTGACGTGCCAGGTAATCCAACATTTGCCATTGTGAAAAACATGAAGATCAGCGCATAAGCTGGCATTTTGTTTACAAGACCACCGTATGCGTCAATATCTCGCGTGTGCATGCGATCGTAAATCACTCCAACACACAAAAAAAGAGCTCCAGAAATGAACCCGTGGCTTAACATCTGAAAAATGGCGCCGTCAATGCCCTGTTGATTAGCAGCAAAAATGCCCATCGTCACGTATCCCATATGAGCAACCGACGAATAGGCAATCAGCTTTTTAATATCTTCCTGCACAAGCGCGACAAGCGAGGTATAAACGATTGCGATCGCCGACATCCACAAAACCAGATCCGTCATCACGGCCGAACCGACTGGAAACATTGGCAAGCTAAATCGCAAAAACCCATATCCGCCCATTTTCAAAAGAATTGCAGCAAGCACCACAGATCCAGCGGTCGGCGCTTGGACATGAGCATCCGGCAACCATGTATGAACTGGCCACATCGGCATTTTCACAGCAAAGCTTGCAAAGAAGGCGAGGAAAAGAAGGGTCTGCACGCCGCCAACAATCTGAATACCCAAAACCTTAAAATCGGTAAAATTAAATTGATGCACCATCAACTTAACAATATCCGTCGTACCAGCCTCGGAAAACATCGCTACCATCGCCACCAACATCAAAACCGAGCCAAGGAAGGTATATAGAAAAAACTTGAAAGATGCATAAATGCGGTTTTTTCCGCCCCAAATACCAATGATCAAAAACATCGGGATCAGGCCCGCTTCAAAAAAAAGATAAAACAATACTAAATCTAGCGCCATGAACACGCCAAGCAACAGCGTTTCTAGGAAAAGAAAGGCAATCATATATTCCTTTACCCGAGTCGTAACCCCCCATGAGGCCGCAATCACAAGCGGCATCATAAAAGTGGTCAACATCACGAATAAAATGCTGATACCATCAACGCCCATTTTATAAGTAAGCCCCATAATCCACTCAGATTCTTCAACCATCTGAAACCCAGTATTATATGCGTCAAACTGGGCGACGATAAAAAGCGACATCACAAATGTAAAAGTCGTGGCTGAGAGGGCAAACCGCTTGGCAACTCGATTGGCGTCTGCATCATCACCGCGCGCAACAATCAACAGGATCAAGGCCGCAACGGCAGGCGAAAACGTAACAAATGATAAGAGAAGATAATCCATCCTAATTCGCCCCCCTGGTGAAGGTCATCCAAGTCACAAAGACGACAATCCCTATGACCATCGCAAAGACATAGGTGAATATATAGCCAGACTGGGCACGCCCAGCCAAACGCGTAAAAAATGGAATTATACCCATCGCGATACCGTTGATCGTACCGTCGATTGTCACTTCATCACCACGCTTCCATAGGAGCCGCCCCAACATGCTTATCGGCCGGACGAATAGAGCATCGTATATTTCGTCAAAATACCATTTGTTTAACAGAAATAAATAAAGAGGCCGATTTAATTCTGCAACACGCGCCGGGATGGCCTTATCCCAAACATAAAACCATAACGCCGTAATGAAACCAAGCAACATTGCGACAAAAGGACTAACTTTGACCCATGTCGGCGCATGGTGGGCATAGTCCAAAATGTGGTTGTCTGGATGCATAAAAATTGCGCCCATTGGTACAGATGCATGACGCTCCGTTTCCTGTTCGTTTGATTTGTCAGTAAGGGCTTTGTCCGAATCGTGCCCCCCCTCTACATGAAGCTCATTCTGAGGGTTTTTATCTTCGCCAAAAACCTCTGATGGATCTGCTTGCGTATGATGTTTAGGCATCCCAAAGAATTTGTTCACTTGGGCGTGATCGCCAAAGAAACTGCCGTACCAAATCATCCCAGAGAAAATCGCACCTAGTGCCAAAACACCTAATGGCACAAGCATTGATTTGGGGCTTTCATGGGCGTTCTCATGCGTGTGCCGATCGCCACGAGGTTCGCCATAGAATGTTAAAAACATCAGCCGCCAGCTATAAAACGATGTAAACATCGCCGCAACAAGCAGCAACCAAAAAGCTCCCCCCCCATTTGTCCCAGCCCATGCGCTTTCGATAACGGCATCTTTTGACAGAAAGCCAGAAAACCCATAATGAGTGAGCGGAACCCCAACACCCGTAATCGCCAATGTTCCAGTCATCATCGCCCAAAAAGTATAGGGAATTTTTTTGCGCAAGCCACCATAATTTCGCATGTCTTGTTCATGGTGCATCGCATGAATTACTGAACCGGCCCCCAAAAACAGCATTGCCTTGAAAAACGCATGCGTAAGCAAGTGAAACATAGCAACAGAATAAACACCAACTCCTGCAGCAACAAACATATAGCCAAGCTGGGAACAGGTCGAATAGGCAATCACTCGTTTAATATCGTTCTGGACAAGCCCCACGGTGGCCGCGAAAAAGGCTGTGAACGCACCAATCATGGTCACAAACGTCATTGCCTGGGGCGCATATTCCATAAGGGGCGACATACGGCATACAAGAAAAACCCCCGCCGTAACCATAGTAGCCGCATGGATCAGCGCCGAAACCGGTGTTGGACCCTCCATCGCATCCGGCAACCAAGTGTGTAAAAACAACTGTGCAGATTTTCCCATCGCGCCCACAAAAAGCAGGAATGCAATGAGGTTAGCCGCATTCCACTCCTTCCAAAGAAAATGTAATTGCGTTTGCGCCAATTCAGGGGCTGCAGCAAAGATATCGTCAAACCGAATGCTATCTGTAAGATAATAAAGACAAAAGATACCAAGTGCGAACCCAAAATCACCAATACGATTCACCACAAATGCTTTGATCGCGGCAGCATTAGCGGTAGGTTTGCGGTAATAGAACCCTATCAAGAGATACGACGCAACCCCGACGCCTTCCCATCCAAAAAACATCTGTAATAGGTTATCCGAGGTGACGAGCATTAACATTGCAAAAGTAAAAAATGATAGATAGGCAAAAAAGCGCGGTTTATAGGTTTCGCCTTCTTTCCACTGTGGGTCATGATCCATATAGCCAAAACTGTATAAATGGACGAGCGCAGAAACAGTTGTCACGACGATAAGCATAATGGCCGTCATGCGATCAACACGGATTGACCAATCAGCACTTAGCGTTCCACTTTCAACCCAGCGCAGAATTTGCAAGTGTTGCACTGTGCTTGCATCAAGCCACAAAAAGACCACCCAGCTTAGCACACATGCCAGAAACAGCATACCTGTTGTCAGCCATTGCGCCGCTTTCTCACCTATGACACGCCAACCAAACCCGGCAATGAGCGCCCCGATGAGGGGGGCAAAAAGGATAATCTTTACCATCTGCGTTATCCTTTCATCAAATTGACATCTTCAACTGCAATCGTGCCACGGTTTCTGAAAAAACTTACGAGTATAGCAAGGCCAATCGCCGCCTCTGCGGCTGCAACCGTCAATACAAACAGAGTAAAAACTTGACCGACAAGGTCACCTGCAAAACTCGAAAATGCAACGAGGTTTATATTTACCGAAAGCAGCATAAGCTCGATGGACATCAATAAGATGATGACGTTCTTCCTATTAAGGAAAAGACCAAAAATACCGATGACAAATAGTATTGCGGCCACCGTCAAGTAATGTTGCAGACCAATCATGATGCCTTCAGTTCCTCTGTCTCATCAAGTGCCTTGTCAAAGCCCTTGTCCAGGTTTTACATTTTTAAGTTCCATAGCCTTAGTCGGATCACGATACATCTGTTCCAATACATCTTGTCGTTTGACATCTGGACGATGGCGCAAAGTCAAAACAATAGCCCCAATCATAGCGACCAGGAGAATCAAACCAGCCAATTGAAACAATAAAAAATAATGGTCATAGATCAACAGCCCCAAAGCGGCTGTGTTATGAGTGTTTAATGGGGTAATCGCCTGACGCGCGCTCTCTGCCCCCTCTGAAGCAGTCCAAACGCCAAATGCCATCCCCAGTTGCATCAACAAGACAACCGCAATGAGCATCGCCAATGGGAGATACTGGGCCATCTCCGCCTTAAGTTCAGCAAAGTCAACATCCAGCATCATAACAACGAAGAGGAATAACACAGCGACTGCGCCAACATAGACGATGATTAGAAGCATCGCAATAAACTCGGCTCCCAAAAGTACAAATAGGCCCGCCGATGACAGAAATGACAAGATCAGCCAAAGTACAGAATGCACTGGATTGCGCCCCACGACCGTGAACAAGCCACCAGCAACAGCTGAGACCGCAAATAGATAAAACGCAAAATCCGCAAAACTCATGTTTCTTTATCCTCATTGAAATCTATTACGCTCTTGGCAATTTCCATGGCGCAAGTCATCGCAGCTATTCCAGCAAACTTTGACATCAACCGAATTGTTTCAGAGATTTCTTGAAGTTTGACATCTACTTCAAGCAGATGGCGCGCGCATCTTCGCAGCGCAGTTTCATTTTTGGCCCCTTGTATCATCGAACCCAACCAGATGAGCAAGGGCTCGGATTTTGCGTCAAGCCCATCTTGGTTCAACGCATTGCCAAACATCATTTCCATCCAGCCCTTAGGCATCGTCGGCCAAATCACCTCTGCCTCTAGAGCAAAGAATGATCCGAGCGGTGAAATAATGGCTTTCACCATTTTCTGAGATAATTTAATCATCTCTTCAAAGTGAGAACCGGATTGGATCATCGGTACGGCGCATCCATTTCAAGGTTACGAGAAATCTCTGATTCCCATCGATCACCATTGTCCAAAAGCCTATCTTTATCATAAAATAACTCTTCGCGCGTCTCGACGGAAAATTCAAAATTTGGTCCCTCGACTATGGCATCGACAGGACACGCCTCCTGGCAAAAGCCACAATAAATGCATTTAGTCATGTCAATATCATAACGAGTTGTGCGGCGACTACCGTCATCACGTGGCTCAGCGTCAATGGTGATCGCTTGGGCCGGGCATATCGCTTCACATAACTTGCAGGCAATGCAGCGCTCTTCTCCGTTTGGATATCGGCGCAGCGCGTGTTCGCCGCGAAACCTTGGACTTAATGGGCCTTTTTCATGAGGATAATTCAACGTTGCTTTGGGTGCAAAGAAATATTTTAGGCCAAGTTTAAAACCCTTAAAGAAATCTGCCAAAAGAAAGTATTTAACTGCACGTGTATAATCCATCTGGCTCATCTTATCCTCCTACTGCCCAGCGTGCATAAGCGCCACCAAAGGCTTGAAATTTTGCTAGAAATGCCACAATCACCACCCATGAGAGCGAAAATGGAAGAAAAACCTTCCACCCCAAGCGCATTAACTGGTCATAGCGATAACGTGGCGTAATAGCCTTTACCATTGCAAACATGAAAAAGAAAAAGGCCATTTTCCCAATCATCCATAAAACGCCATCTGGTATTCCCGGTATTGGAGAAAGCCAACCGCCAAAAAACAAGAGCGACATCAGCGCGCACATCAAAAAGATCGCAATATATTCCCCTGCCATAAACAACAGAAAGGGCGTCGCGCTGTACTCAACCTGATACCCAGCGACCAGCTCAGATTCTGCCTCAGGCAAATCAAACGGAGGACGATTGGTTTCCGCAAGAGCTGAGATAAAGAATAAAAAGACCATGGGAAAATGCGGCAACCAGTACCAACTAAAGAAGCCATAACTCCCGTCCTGAGCACGCACTATATCGCCAAAATTCATCGAGCCCGTCGAAAGGATTACACCAATGATAATCAACCCAATTGACACTTCATACGAGATCATTTGAGCTGCCGAGCGGAGCGATCCCAAGAACGGGTATTTCGAATTCGAAGCCCAACCACCCATAATGACGCCGTACACCTCAAGCGATGAGATCGCAAAGACGTATAGAATAGCCACATTAATATTGGATAGAACCCAGCCTTCGTTAAACGGGATCACAGCCCATGCAATCATGGCCAAAACAAATGATGTCAGCGGCGCAAGGAGAAACACTGGCCGATCTGCCCCAGCCGGAATGATAACTTCCTTGACAACATACTTAAGCGCATCCGCAACTGTCTGCAAAAGACCAAAAACCCCAACCACATTTGGGCCCCTCCGCATCTGAACTGCCGCCCAGATTTTTCGGTCGCCATAAACTAGAAATAAAAGGCTGATCATAACAAAGGCAACCAAGGCAAGACATTGTGCCGTCACCAGAAAAGCAATTCCAGCAGATGTTTCTAAAAATTCAGCCATAATTTTTCATCCTATGGGTACCCCATTTTCTGCAGATTTAATCACGACAACTTCTGCAATGACCTTTTTAAAGCCAGGTAGTGATGCCACTGATACCAAATTACGTTCCTCTGTGGACTTTAAATCGCGCTTACAATCAAGCATGGTTGTAACAAAACGCACAAATGCAAAGCCGCCGTTTAACGCATAACTCACTGTCGTACAATTAGCAGAATAAAACGCTGCTGCATCATGTTTCGCATATCTGACTTCGACACCTATGCGTACGATCCGACCTTGAAACAACTCTGAAGAAGCACTTGCGTAATCAAATGGCAGATCTGCGGAAAGGGACTCTGCGACTGATTGCTCACATCCAGCAAACAGGTAAGCCACTAGTGCCAAGTGCAGATATTTGCAACAGGAAAACGGCATTATTCAGCGGCCATCTTTGGATCATTCCTTGATTTTGCTGCGGCGGATAATTCAGCCATCAAAGTGGAAGCCCGTGCAATTGGGTTTGACAGATAGAAATCGAGAATGGCGTTTACGAAATCCCCCTCCCCCATGTCAGACAGGTCAATCGGCATCCAATCATTTTCCACTACTTCATCAATTTCAGCAAGATGAGGATGGGCCTCCAATAGCGCGCTACGAAGCTGCGCAAGACTGTCAAAAGGAAGCGCTGCACCCACTTCTCCGGAAAGCGCGCGTAGAATGGCCCAATTTTCCTTTGCTTCACCTGGTGCAAAGCTCGCTCTAAGTGCCATCTGAGGGCGGCCCTCAGTATTGACGAAAACCCCATTTTCTTCCGTGTAAGCGGCAGCCGGCAATATCACATCAGCTCGATGGGCACCACGATCCCCGTGACTTCCCTGATATATAACAAAGGCACCTGAAGCAATATCGACCTCATCTGTAGCCAAATTATAGATAACATCAGCGCCATCCAAAGCAGCCTCCATACCGCCTTCAGTACAGGCACCAACATCCATAGCACCAACACGTGCAGCCGCATAGTGAAGTACCATGAACTTTGACCCAGTTTCCTCAGCCAATTTCATTGCATGGGAAAGAACCGCCGCCCCATCCTTACCGCAAAGCGCTCCTTGGCCTATGATCACAATCGATGGTACGTCTTTAATCTCTCCATTCTCTTTACCCAGTAGGCTAGCCAGAGCTGTGAAATCGTTGCCTACATGGGCGTAGTCATATGTAAGATCAACGGATTGCCCTACGAGGCCAATATTTGCACCAGCAAGCCACGCTTTTCGAATACGCGCATTTAAAACTGGCGACTCGTTGCGCGGGCTAGTCCCGATGAGTTGAATGAATTTTGCGCTATCTATATCTTCAATCTTAGCCGTTCCAACGTATCCCGATCGGTTATCATGGGGTAGCTTTGATCCATCCGTGCGACATTCCACCTGCCCACCTTGCTCCTCGACAAGAATTTTGAGTGCATAAGCCGCTTCGACTGGAACAAGGTCACCGATAAGACCAGCCACTTTAGATGCCCCTTTTATCGCTTTTGCCACTTTGGACAGCGCTTCACCCCAAGACGCCGCGCGTAACTTGCCGTTTTCGCGCACATAGGGTTTATCGAGGCGCTGCCGGCGCAGTCCATCCCAGACGAAGCGGGTTTTGTCCGAAATCCATTCCTCGTTCACACCATCGTGATTGCGTGGCAAGATACGCATCACTTCACGGCCTTTGGTATCAACCCGAATATTAGATCCAAGTGCGTCCATAACGTCAATTGTCTCGGTCTTGCAAAGTTCCCACGGACGCGCCGTAAAAGCGTAAGGCTTTGAAGTTAGGGCGCCCACGGGACACAAATCGATAATATTGCCCTGCATATTACTATCAAGCGTTTCACCAAGATACGATGTAATCTCGGCGTCTTCGCCCCGGCCAGTCTGTCCCATTTGTGCGATACCAGCCACTTCTGTTGTAAACCGAACGCATCGCGTGCACGAAATACACCGGGTCATATGTGTTTCAACCAAAGGACCAAGATCTAGATCCGTGCTGGCCCGTTTTATCTCGCTATAGCGAGAGACATCCACCCCATAAGCCATAGCTTGATCCTGCAGATCACACTCACCCCCTTGATCACATATCGGGCAATCTAGGGGATGGTTAATCAACAAAAATTCCATCACGCCTTCTCGGGCTTTTTTAACCATGGGCGAATTTGTTTTTATCTGTGGTGGTTGACCTTCAGGACCGGGTCTGAGATCACGCACTTGCATAGCGCATGAGGCGGCAGGTTTGGGTGGTCCGCCAACAACTTCGACAAGACACATTCGACAATTTCCAGCGATCGACAAACGCTCGTGATAGCAAAACCGAGGGATTTCAATACCCGCTACTTCGCAGGCTTGTATAAGAGTGATTGCCCCGTTTACTTCGATCTCTTTATTATCGATGATGACTTTTCTAAGATTTGTCATGGCTCTCACTTTGCTTCCTCAAATTATCCCAAACCGGTTATCTTGTATGGTCCCTATAAAAAGAGCAACATATTTCTTTGCCAATAAAAGTCGTCATATCTAACACATTTATAGAAATCAGGCTCATCTCTTATTCCGCCGCTACTGCATTGTCACGACCAGTGCGTTTATGACGAATACGGTCTTCTATTTCATCGCGAAAATTGCGAATCAACCCCTGAATTGGCCAAGCCGCTGCATCACCCAAGGCGCAAATGGTATGACCTTCAACTTGCTTGGTCACATCAAAAAGCATGTCTATTTCTTCGGCATCAGCCTCACCAGTCACCAAACGTTCCATCACACGCATCATCCAGCCCGTTCCTTCGCGACAAGGCGTACACTGTCCACAGCTTTCGTGTTTATAGAACTTTGAGAGCCGCCAAATCGCTTTAATGATATCCGTTGATTGGTCCATTACAATGATGGCTGCTGTCCCCAGACCTGACTGTTGCTCGCGCAAGTAATCAAAATCCATAATTGCGTCGCGCATGTTCTCACCTCGGATACAAGGCACTGAAGATCCGCCCGGGATAACAGCTTTGAGATTTTCCCACCCCCCCCCTTATCCCACCGCAATGTTTTTCAATCAATTCCTCAAAACCTATCGACATGGCCTCTTCTACTACGCAAGGCGAATTCACATGACCAGATATTGCAAACAGTTTTGTCCCCGAATTATTGGGGCGACCAAAGCCAGAAAACCATTCTGCTCCCCGCCGCAAAATAGTTGGAACGACTGCGATAGATTCAACATTATTTACAGTCGTCGGACAGCCGTAAAGCCCAGCGCCGGCCGGAAATGGTGGTTTCATGCGCGGCATACCTTTGCGCCCTTCAAGACTTTCCAGAAGAGCAGTTTCTTCACCACATATATACGCCCCTGCGCCATGGTGAAGATAAAGGTCAAAATTCCATCCCGATTTAGCAGCATTTTTACCCAAAAGTCCCGCATCATAAGCCTCGTCAATCGCACTCTGCAGTGCTTCGCGCTCGCGGATATATTCACCACGGATATAAATATAGCAAGCTTTCGCATTCATCGCGAAACTCGCAATCAAACATCCTTCAATCAGAGTATGAGGGTCATGACGCATGATCTCGCGGTCTTTGCAGGTGCCTGGTTCAGATTCATCTGCGTTCACAACAAGGTAAGATGGGCGCCCATCACTTTCTTTAGGCATAAAAGACCATTTTAGACCTGTTGGAAACCCAGCTCCACCTCGACCTCTCAAACCAGAGCCTTTGACCTTTTCAACGATCCACTCACGACCGTTTTTGATCATTTTGCCAGTACCATCCCAGTGGCCACGCTTTTTAGCACCGGCAAGGCTACGATCGTGCATCCCGTAAAGATTGGTAAATATCCGATCTTCGTCTTTAAGCATTATCTCATCATCCTTTGAAATCCTGACGTTTGCGCCAAATAAAAAAACAATTGACCAGGGCCCAGAAAAGAGCGGCCAGTGCGATAAGATCAGCAAGGATCGCATAGCGCCCAGCCAAACCAAATTGGGGGCCAATCCATTGAGCAAAGATCCAGAAAAACATAGATCCAGCTATGACCATGGCAGTCAACCGGCCTTGCCGCATCAAGTTCTTTTCTGTCTCTTGCTCCATAGTCCTATCCTATTAAAAACCTTGCTCTTATGAGCGTTAACTCAAATTTATTTAATTACCTACGCAAGTCCCTTTGCCTGATCCACCCGTTCGTATAGCAACACTCAAACTTTGAATTTGACCAAGTTCTGATCATCCCAGTCCACATCTTACCGTGTCCAAGCAGTAATCTGACGAAGGTGATAAAACTCCATAGAATTGCAAATTTTTCTGCTTTTAGATCAAATTCTTTGATTTTCTTAAGGTCAACGCCAGTTTCATTGATCGGGCCACTGAGACTAATTGAACCTTCCTGAGATACGGTAGTGGCAGAAATTTCTGATATAAAGCTAGGATCATATTTCCGGTCACCCTTGTGCGCCGCCAATTCGTTGTCTCCCACTAATACGACGGAGGAATTGCTCTGCTCATAAACCGATGGACATGCAGGTTCCAAATCCTCATTTACAAGTTCCGTTATTGGGCTTGCGGCAGCTTGATCATCTAATTCTGCTATTCCAGCTGCTTGTAAAAAGATGCTTTTCAAAGGTTGGCAAATCACCCAGCCCAGCATTAAGCCTGACACTCCTGTTGTAAAAAAGCCCAGAACGATTGCTCCAGTCCAGCCCAGAGTACCATAACACGCACCTGCAGTACTTGCTGCCAGTCCGATTCCCAGTACCAAAAGCCAGCAGCCTATTTGACACGTAATATTTTGTTCATTCCAAATCATTTTAACCTCCCAGCTCCGATATTCCGTTATAAAACATCGCTGGTGTTAAAACAGGATGAGATTATATTCTCTCGGCCCAAACTCAGAAGCTTTGCTTGAGTAACCCATTTGTCGCGACTCGCGCGTCCATTAAAGCCCTCCAAATTATTATCAATCCACTTAACCTCTTTATTTGTCCATTTTGCAATCTGCGAAAAGTGAAAAAAACCGGCGCTATTAAGGAGCTTTTCAAGCTTAGGACCGACCCCTTTAATCATTTTAAGATCATCGGCACCCGCCGCTTTGGGACCATCCATCGTTGCAGGTTTATGATCTGAGAGATCTTCTTTTAATAAGGCCATTGTGCCCGTGGGTGTCTTAGCAGCCCGCTTCGGCGATTTTTTGTTTTCGGCAGGTGATCGTGTGCCGGCCTGCACTAACCACGGCTTTACAACTGGTACTTCGCTTCCGTCTATACGGCGCACAGTATCCGACAGATCCAAAGCTCGGTCTACGGAGGCATTGTACTGCCCGGCTTTGCGCTGGTAGTCCTGCAGGCTTGTGATGCCGTTTTGAGGTTCACAAGAAAAACGGTTATTTTGAGGCCCAGGCCTAGGAATTTTTCCCTGCCGAAACTCATCAATTATTTCACCAAATCGGTCTACCGTTAAATCCTCATAATAATCTTTACCAATTTGAGCCACGGGCGCATTTGTACAAGCACCAAGGCATTCGACCTCTTCCCAGCTTAATTTCCCGTCCTGGGACACTTCATGGGCTTTGGATGAAATTTTTTCTTTGCAAACGTCAATCAGATCCTCCGCATTACAGATCATGCAGGTTGTTGTTCCACAGACTTGTATATGGGCGGTACTTCCAACGGGCTGTAGTTGGAACATAAAGTAAAATGAAGCCACTTCTAATGCTCTCATGTACGCAAGCCCGAGCATATCCGCTACCGTTTCAATTGCCGGCCGGGTTAGCCAACCCTCTTGTTCTTGAGCTCGCCACAAAAGGGGAATAATTGCACTCGCCTCGCGGCCCTCTGGATATTTGGTAATTTGTGCTTTTGCCCAATTGAGATTAGCTGGCGTAAAAGCAAAATTATTGGGTTGATCTTTGTAAAGGCGGCGGAGCACTAGGACAATCCTCTTATCAAGTGGTAAGTCTTACAAGGGAATATCTGTTGTGTCTCAAACCAAACAGCAATCATGCATTTTGCGCAGCTCACCTATCAATCTCCCCAAACACTACATCCAACGTCCCAATAATGGCGGCAACATCTGCCAATTGATGTCCTTTGGTAATATGATCCATCGCCTGAAGATGCGGGTAGCCCGGCGCACGAATCTTAGCGCGGTAGGGTTTGTTGGATCCATCTGAAACTAAAAAGACGCCAAATTCACCTTTGGGTGCCTCTACCGCAGCGTAGACCTCACCCGCAGGTACATGGAACCCCTCGGTATACAGCTTAAAGTGATGGATGAGTGCTTCCATAGAGGTTTTCATCTCACTTCGTTTTGGCGGACTAAGCTTGCCTCGTGCCAAAATATCACCTTTTTCAACGCGTAATTTAGCAACTGCCTGCAGGATGATACCAACCGACTGGCGCATCTCTTCCATGCGGCACAGATAACGGTCATAACAATCACCATTTTTCCCAACAGGCACCCGAAAATCAAATTCGTCATAGCATTCGTAAGGCTGTGCCCGCCTCAAATCCCAAGCAAGGCCCGAACCACGCACCATCACTCCAGAAAATGCGTATTTCTGAATATCATCTTCAGTTACAACTGCGATGTTTACATTGCGTTGCTTAAAAATTCGGTTTTCAGTGAGAAGCCCGTCGATATCAGCAAGAATTTTTGGAAACTCTTGCGCCCAAACCTCAATATCATCAATGAGACCTTCAGGCAGGTCCTGATGAACCCCACCGGGCCGAAAATAGGCTGCATGCAGACGCGCACCGCAAGCCCGTTCATAAAAAACCATCAGCTTCTCACGCTCTTCAAAACCCCATAGTGGCGGCGTAAGAGCGCCGACATCAAGCGCTTGAGTTGTGACGTTCAGCAAGTGATTAAGCACTCTGCCGATTTCGCAGAATAAAACACGGATCAAGGAAGCGCGGCGAGGCACTTTCACTCCAGTCAGCTTTTCAATCGCCAGACACCACACGTGTTCTTGATTCATCGGCGCGACGTAATCCAAGCGGTCGAAATAAGGTAGGTTTTGCAGATAAGTCCTGCTTTCCATCAATTTCTCAGTGCCACGATGCAATAGACCGATGTGCGGATCACATCTTTCGACAATTTCTCCATCGAGCTCCAAAACTAGGCGCAACACGCCATGAGCGGCCGGGTGCTGAGGGCCAAAGTTAATGTTAAAATTTCTGATCTTCTGCTCGCCGGTCACGGCGTCATTGAAGTGGTTGGACCCATCCATCATTCGCCCGCCTCCTTTTCGTCTCCAGGAAGGACATACTGTGCACCCTCCCAAGGCGACATAAAATCAAATTGGCGATATTCTTGCACAAGGCTTACTGGCTCGTAAACTACGCGCTTTTCTGCCTCATCATACCGCACTTCAGTGTATCCTGTTGTTGGAAAATCTTTGCGCAACGGATGGCCGCGAAACCCGTAATCCGTTAGAATGCGTCTTAAATCCGGATGCCTGCTAAATAAGACGCCAAACATATCGAACACTTCGCGCTCAAACCAATTTGCTGATGGGTGAACTTCAACTATAGAGTACAACATATCATCTTCACGAATGGACACACGTAACCGTACCCGCTGGTTTTGATACATGCTTAGCAGATGGTAAACCACGTCAAACCGCTTTCCGCGGTCAGGATAATCCACCGCTGTGATATCGACGAGTGTCGAAAACTTGCAGCTACTATCTTTGGCTAGATAATGGATGAAACCAAGCAAATTTGCAGGCGCAACGTTAAACGTCAATTCATCCTGGCTTATATCCCAATCCAAAACACAGTCGTTGCGATTAAGAGAAACATGAGCGGCCAACCGCTTTAAAAGTTCGGTCATCTGACAATTGTTCCGGTGCGGCGAATACGACGCTGAAGCGTTAGGATACCATACAGCAGTGCCTCCGCCGTTGGCGGGCACCCTGGCACATAGACGTCTACCGGAACGATTCGGTCACATCCCCGCACCACCGAATAACTGTAGTGGTAATATCCACCTCCATTGGCACAAGACCCCATAGAAATCACATAACGCGGTTCGGGCATCTGATCATAGACTTTGCGCAGTGCAGGAGCCATTTTATTTGTCAAAGTGCCTGCAACAATCATTAGATCAGACTGACGCGGCGAAGCTCTCGGGGCGGTGCCAAACCGTTCAATATCATATCTTGGCATAGCTGAATGCATCATTTCCACGGCACAGCAGGCTAGCCCAAACGTCATCCAATGCAGGCTCCCAGTGCGTGCCCAGTTGATGATGTCTTCCGTCGACGTTACTAAAAAGCCTTTATCCTGAAGCACCCTGTTAAATTCATAGGTTGAAACGTCTTTATCAATACCTGCGGTGTTGCTCCCCGTTACTACTCCCATTCCAAGGCTCCCTTTTTCCACTCATAGGCAAATCCAACAGTTAGTACGGCCAAGAACATCATCATTGACCAAAACCCAAAGTCACTCACATTCTTAAAAGCCACAGCCCAAGGGAACAGGAAGGCAATTTCAAGGTCAAAAATAATAAACAGGATCGAGACCAGATAAAATCTCACATCAAATTTCATGCGGGCATCATCAAAGGCGTTGAATCCACACTCGTAAGCAGACAGCTTTTCTGGATCAGGATTGCGCACAGCTAGAACGAATGCAGACAGCATAAGTACTAAACCTAAACCGACCGCAATACCTAAAAAGATAAGAAGTGGGAGATACTCCCGAAGCATCTCTTCCAATGTTGGCTCCTTTCACAGCGTGATACGCACGAAGATGTGGCACGGAGTATAGTTACTCTTCGAGTGATGAACCGTCAACAAGCATGCGACAATTTGCTTTAGCAGTGGCCTGATGACAAACTCAAACCTAAATTTTCCAGTAGTATGAGCGTCGCCTCTGCCTCTACTTGATCTCCAGAGGCAACAAGGACCTCTTTAACGATACAATCACACGGAGCGCGCAGTACATGCTCCATTTTCATCGCTTCAAGTACCACCAAAGTAGCATCTTTCTCAACTTTTTGGCCAGCCATTACCGCCACGTTTGAAACAAGACCTGGCATCGGCGAGAAGATGATATCAGCGGTTGTACCAAGCGATTCCACCCAATCAAGCGGGTCGGGAACATCAAAAACCTGACTCGCGGTATCACAAACCCAAATCTTATTGCCCAGCCAAAAGGCCTCGGGCAATAGATCTGGACCAAACCACCAACCACTTACCTTATACTCAAGGTCAAAGCGTTGACTATCAGTCAGCGCATCTTTCTCAGTACCTATAGAAGAATTAGAAACTAACACCACTCGATCAGGATAAAGTTCTGCATAAAAATCAATTTTTTGCCCTTTCCAAAGCAAATTTAAAGTCTTTTTCAAAGGATGCCAAAGATGGAACCCGGTCAGCCTGTTCGGAGCGGTATGTTGAGTGAGCACCGCCAGTGCTGCAGACAAAACTACCGCTTGGCTAGGGGCATTATCAGAGGTTAGCTTCTGCACGTTTCGATCGATCCAGGACGTATCTATACACCCACGAGAAAAGTCATCATGTTCGGCGATCTGGATCAGAAATCCTAAATTTGTCTGCGATCCTACCAATTGCGTTTTGCGTAAAACCTGGGACAATTTGGCAAGAGCATCGCTTCGGTTTTCACCGTACACGACTAGTTTTGCAATCATTGGATCATAGAATGGAGTAATCATATCCCCGCTTTGAATGGCGCTGTCGACACGGCAACCGGAAGGGAAGTTTACATGGCCCAGCACGCCTGTGACTGGCATAAATCCATTCGCAGGATCTTCGGCGTAAATTCTTGCCTCAAACGCATGGCCAGAGAGCTCTATTGCGTCCTGAGCCATTGGAAGCTCTTCGCCAGCGGCCACCCGCAGCTGCCACTCGACTAAATCAATGCCTGTCACAGCTTCTGTAACGGGATGTTCGACTTGTAATCGCGTATTCATTTCCATGAACCAAAATCGGTCAGGACGCAGTCCCTCCGTGGCATCGACTATAAATTCGACCGTTCCTGCCCCTTTATAACCAATCGCCTCGGCTGCACGCACCGCAGCCTTGCCCATCTGAGCGCGCATCTCATCAGACATGCCAGGAGCTGGTGCCTCTTCGATAACTTTCTGATACCGCCGCTGCATTGAACAATCCCGCTCAAACATGTGCACGGCGCTTTCACCGTCACCAAAGATTTGAATTTCGATGTGGCGCGGGGATGGAATGAATTTTTCCAGCAAAACAGCATCATTTGCGAATGCGCCCTGCGCTTCGGATTTTGCCGAAGCAAGTGCCCGCGAAAACTCAGCTTCCGTATCGACACGGCGCATGCCTTTGCCACCACCTCCCGCGACGGCTTTTATAAGCAGAGGGAAACCAATACGAGTAGCTTCGCGCAATAAGCCATCGTTGCTTTGTTTAGGCCCATGATACCCGGGAACAACGGGCACTTTGGCCTGCTCCATCAAGGCTTTCGCCGCATCTTTCAGGCCCATGGCGCGAATTGCCTTTGCGCAAGGTCCTATAAAAATAAGCCCGGCCGCCTCAATTGCCTCAGCAAATGTGGGATTTTCAGATAGGAATCCGTAACCGGGATGCACAGCTTCTGCCCCAGTGGCTCTGGCTGCATCAATAATGCGTTCAATATTCAAATAGCTTTCTCTTGGAACTGAGCCACCGATATAGACGGCTTGATCTGCACTCGCTACGTGCAATGCATTTTTATCGACATCCGAGTAAACTGCGACTGTTTCAATACCCATCTGAGCGGCCGTTTTAGCAATTCGAACCGCAATTTCACCACGGTTGGCTATGAGAATTTTTTTAAACATCTTGCACCTCATTTCTGCATGGACATAAGCAGAAATGTTTTTTAAAATTACATTCTAAAGACACCAAATTGCGTGTCTTCTATCGGCGCATTCAAAGCCGCACTAAGCGAAAGATGAAGCACTTCCCTCGTCTTGCGAGGATCAATAATTCCATCATCCCAAAGCCGGGCACTGGCATAAAGCGGATGCGACTGGCGTTCAAACATACTAATGGTCGGTTGTTTGAATTCTGCCTCTTCTTGCGAACTCCAACTTCCACCAGTGCGCTCGATACTATCACGTTTTATGCTTGCCAAAACGCCTGCAGCTTGCAGTCCGCCCATAACAGAGATCCGACTACTGGACCAGCTCCACATGAATCGCGGCTGATAAGCCCGGCCAGCCATGCCGTAATTACCAGCACCAAAACTGCCCCCAACAATCATCGTGACTTTAGGCACCGCAGTCGTGGCCACTGCTGTAACCATCTTGGCACCATGGCGTGCAATGCCTTCATTTTCGTATTTTTGACCAACCATAAATCCCATGATATTTTGCAAAAATATGAGTGGAATTTTGCGCTTACTGCACAATTCGACAAAATGCGCGCCTTTTTGCGCCGCCTCACTGAACAAAACGCCATTGTTTGCAACAATACCCACAGGGCACCCCATGAGATGGGCAAACCCTGTTACCAGGGTTTCTCCAAAACGGGTTTTAAATTCATCAAAACGCGAACCATCAAGAACCCTTGCAAGCACTTCGCGGACATCGTATGGTTTGCGAAAGTCTGTTGGCACAATGCCCAAAATTTCTTCGGGATCATAAAGCGGGCTTTCGATTGGTTGGAATTTGACAAATGAAGGCTTTTCGCGATTAAAATTGCCAACGGCGCGCCGCGCTAGGGCAAGGGCATGATTATCATCTTCAGCTAAATAGTCTGCCACGCCAGAGAGCCGCGTGTGTACATCAGCACCTCCAAGCTCCTCTGCACTAACAATTTCACCCGTTGCTGCCTTGACCAAAGGCGGTCCAGCCAGAAAAATTGTTCCCTGATCTTTAACAATGATCGTTACATCCGACATCGCAGGGACATAAGCACCACCAGCCGTGCAGGAGCCCATCACAACAGCAACTTGGGCAATGCCTTTAGCAGACATACGCGCCTGATTGTAAAAAATGCGACCAAAGTGATCCCGATCGGGGAAAACTTCGTCCTGATTTGGTAGGTTTGCGCCGCCACTATCAACAAGGTAAATACAAGGCAGATGGCATTCTTCAGCAATTTCCTGAGCGCGCAAATGCTTTTTGACGGTCATAGGGTAGTATGTACCGCCTTTTACCGTTGCATCATTGCAAACGACCATACATTCAATCCCTTGGATATTCCCAACGCCTGCGATAACCCCAGCACCTGGGGCTGCTCCCTCATACATGTCATGCGCTGCAAATACGCCAACTTCTAAAAACGGGCTGCCAGCATCAAGCAAGTTGGCAACGCGATCTCGCGGCAACATCTTTCCTCTCGAAACATGGCGATCACGCGCACTCACACCGCCGCCTCGTGCCACTTTTGAAGCAGCCGCTACTACAAAATCTAAGGCGTCAAGATGCGCCTGCCTATTTGCCGAAAATTCTTCGGACGAGGTTCGTACTTTTGAATTCAGCTTCACGTGGTAGTCTCCTCTTTAGGCTCGCGGTACAAAATCTATATTTAAGCTCCGGCTAAATTGCAAAAGTTGGCCCCAAAATCCAATCAAATAACTATATGGGGCCCCATTTTCCGGTGCACAGATGACCTCCATGCGCTCCCATATCTGGGTACTCGCCAAAGCGTAACAATCGGTTGGCTGCGCAGCGCGCCCCTGAGCACGTTCATTTTCAAGATAGATCCCGGTGTAATGCACAATGATGTCCGTCTCCGTCAGATACGATGCTTTTAAACCTAGGCGCAGAGAAACTATGCATAGAAAGATCAAAAAAATACCAAAGATAATCCATACAGAAGAAATCGAAATAACCCGCATCAAAGGTATGTATTCAGACAAGTGAAATTCTTTAAAATAAGATGCTTCATCGCATCGACGCCATGAGCTCGCGACCTGCAAGCATACGGCGAATTTCTGAAGTACCTGCCCCAATTTCCATCAGCTTTGCATCGCGAAAAATGCGCGCTACTGGGGAATCGGCCATAAATCCAGCCCCCCCCATGGCTTGAACGGCCTGATGCGCAACGCTCATCGCTTGCTCGGAGGCGTACAGAACACAAGCCGCAGCATCCTGGCGCGTCACCTCGCCCCGATCACAGGCTTTGGCCACTTCATAAACATAGGCACGAGATGAGTTCATAGCTGTATACATATCAGCAATCTTACCCTGCATCAGTTGGAAATCCCCTATGCTTTTGCCAAATTGCTTGCGTTCGACCATATGGGGCATGATTTCGTCCATACAGGCGGCCATAATGCCAGTGCCGATTCCTGAAAGTACAACACGTTCATAATCAAGGCCAGACATCAAGACTTGAACCCCTTTACCCTCTTCGCCCAAAACATTTTCAAACGGAACTTCAACATCTTCAAAAATAAGTTCTGCCGTATTTGATCCGCGCATCCCCAGTTTGTCAAAATGGGGTGACGTCGAAAAGCCTGCCATATCTTTCTCAATTAAAAAAGCCGTAATCCCTTTTGATCCAGCACCAGGATCACTTTTGGCATAAACAATGAGCGTATCGGCATCAGGCCCATTGGTAATCCAGTATTTATTGCCATTTAGCCGGTAAAAGCCATTTCGCTTTTCTGCCTGAAGTTTCATCGAAACAACATCAGATCCAGCACTTGCTTCGGACATAGCAAGCGCGCCAATGTGCTCTCCAGATACAAGCTTGGGTAAATATCTAGTCTTTTGGTCTATCGTACCATTCAGGTTAATTTGATTAACACAAAGGTTGGAATGAGCGCCATAAGACAGGCTAACAGATGCACTGGCCCGCGCCACTTCCTCCACGGCGACTGTGTGCGCCAGATAGGACATTTCAGTCCCACCAAATTCGCCTGGAACTGTCATCCCCAAAAGGCCTAGGTCGCCCATTTCACGCCATAAATGGTTTGGAAATTCATTGCTTTTGTCAATTTCGCCAGCGAGCGGTTTGACCTTTTCCTGTGCCCAGCGATGCACACTATCGCGCAAGTCGTTCACATCTTCCCCAAGATCAAATGTCATTGATCCCATAAACATGTCCAGCTCCACTTTTATTGAACGTACGTTCATTTATAAATTGCATCAGCTCCGGCCGTCAAGTCTATAACTTTCAAGTCAATAAGACGTTTACCGGTAAAGGGTGAATCGACGATAGCCACCTCAGAAGAAAATTATTGAGCCACTGCAGGCATACTTTGATACACACCATTGACCTCCATACGAATTATGCGGGCAATCAAAGCGCAATCCTCAAGCGAAAATGTAAGAGGAATGCGCATGTCTAGAAGACCTGCGAGAATGCGGTCACTTTTGGGCATAGCACTTGATGGAGCGTATATCCAGCTGTCGTAGCGCGAGGTAAATCCAACCGGCTCCTTACTACCGAACCACTTTAATTCCACGCCACGCTCTGCACAACCCGCAATTACATCACGTACGGCCTGTTGGCTCCAGTCCAAAAGCAACACCTGAATAGAAGACCCAACATATGCTTCTTCAGGCGGACGCTCGATCAAACGAAGGCCGGGCGTATCTTGCAGACCATCTTCTACAATCCTATATCGAACATTCCAAGCCTCGCACTGGGCGTTCAAACTTCTCAGCTGAGGGCGCAGAATAGAGGCGCGTAGATGATCCATTCGGCCAGAAATATTGGGTGTTTCATAGAAAATTTTTTTAAATTCGCTTGGGTCTGGACCCGCAAGATGTCTGTCATGAAGCATGTAGGAACCTGATAAAACAATCGCACGTGCTATAACTTGGGCATCATCGGTGACCAAAAAACCGCCTTCTCCAGAATTAATATGCTTATAGGTCTGTGTCGAATAGCAGCCGATTGCACCGTAACGACCGGACCATGTATTGCGCCACTTCGCCCCCATCGTATGGGCACAGTCTTCAATCACCTTTATATCATTCTGGTCACAAATCTGCATGAGAGCATCCATGTCACAGATATGTCCGCGCATATGGCTCAGCATGAGCACATCGGCTTGATCTGCCTTTTCAGCCAGATCCTCAAGATCTATCACGAGACCTTCGGTTACACCGACGAATAAAGGTACGGCCCCAACCGCAGCAATAGAGCCCGGCACTGGCGCAAGCGTAAAGGCATTGGTCAGTACTTTGTGCCCCGGCTCAACACCCAATGCACGCAGTGCAGTCGCCAACGCATACCCACCAGACGCAACAGAAAGGCAGTAATTAGCTCCCAAAAGAGCAGCAAACTCTTGTTCTAGGCGCGCAACGTCGCCCACCTGTCCATCGGCCACATTATAACGATGCAGCCGACCGCTGCGCATAACTTCAACGGCTGCGTCAATGGCATCCTCTGGAATCGCTTCTTGCTGAGTAAAGCTGCCTTCAAATTGCTCTTTCATCTGTAATTCATGATGCAGAGATTTACGCTGGTCAATGGGTTTTCGAAATTTTACTTTTTTTGCGAAAGACACGCTGGTTTAAAAATTTGCATGGTTTGTTGTTATAAATATGGTTTATGGTTGTGATTTACGATAGTTATTAAAGCCTAGCGCCACCAATAATCACCGCAAAGCTCTTAAATCTGCAAGCTTCAATCAATTTCCTGGAATAATCTAACCGGTTTTTAAAAAACTCCTCCCAAATAAGTTTTTACTATGATATGAGATTCGTGTTAATTTTAGTGAGAACGGAGATGCTGGAATGGACTTAAAGCCGGTAGCAGTAATGGCAAATAGCTTGCCAAACAAACCGTCTGCTGATGGAACAAAGGGTTCAAATAAGGTAGCTCAGGATGGTATAACTCAAAATAAACAGCGAGAAAATGAAGCCATAGAATATGGTTTCAATCAGGTAGCAAAATCTATGGAGGCCTCGAATATCCGAGGAAATGCTATTAAAAGTATGAGTGATGGCAGGCAGAATTATTCAAAAGTTGGCATGTTGAACTTAAATACCATTCCTGCAAATGGACCTAAATCCGTTGCTGTAGAGCTATCGACCATCCGGAGAGACACTATCACGATGATGAACAAGTTGCCTATCGAGGTCAACATCAAGGTCGCTGATGAGATAAGACACATGATTGACGTAAATGAGTTTCCCACTGACGCAAAAAAAATTAATAAAATAATCCAAGAAATTTCTCAATCATTAGCTAAGTCGTAAGCCTGCGCCAAAGAACGTTTATGGCCTGCGAGCGCGACCTTGTATCTGTCAAATGGGTTAACACCAGGTCTTTTTACAAATTTTTTAGCAATCACGGCGATTGAGGCTCGAGCCCCACTTGCGCCAGCGCAGCCTCAAGTTGATCATAATGCGTGATCAACACATCTGGCTCAAGGGCTGCGATATCGCAATCTGCAAGGCCAAAATCAACCAGAATACTTGGCACACCAGCGGCGCGCGCCGTATAGTGGTCTGTTACAGAATCACCGATCAGGCAGGCACGCTCAGGCACACCACCAATTCGCCGAACAGCCTCAAAAAACGGTTGGGGGTCAGGTTTACGCACTGGTAATGTATCAGCCCCGACTAGACAGCCAAATTCGTCACGGAACTTCAAGTCTACCATCAGTTTTTGCGCCAGCGCTTCCGGTTTGTTAGTGCAAATACCGATTTTATAACCGCTTTGGATCAACCGTCCAACACAGCTACGGACGGCAGGAAATAGCGTCGTATACTCTGTAAGCGCTTTTGAATAAGCCTCTAGTAGAATTGGATATAACTGATCGACCGTTTCTTCATTGGCCTGACCAATCCTAGACAAACCTAACCGTAACATCGCCCGCCCGCCTCGCAAAGCCGTAGTTACGTCATTCTTCATATCCAAGATTGCATCGTGCCCAATTGCTTTGAAACAGAAATTGGCCGCAGCAATCAGATCGCCGCTAGTATCTGCCAAGGTTCCATCAAGATCGAAAATAACGCTAGGGGACTTTTTGGTCATTGGCACCTCTTTGCCGTTTTCTGACATGATCGGTTACAATGTGCAACGTAAGTTGAGGATAAATCACTTGCGCCTTGGCGTACTCTGGTTAAAAACAACCAAGCTTTATCAAAAGGGTTTTGGTTATGAGCATAGCCGTCGTCATTCTCGCCGCAGGCAAAGGCATGCGTATGGAGTCGAATCTTCCAAAGGCACTTCACAAAATTGCGCATGCCCCGCTGATAGCGCATGCGATGCAAGCCGCAGCACCGCTTGATGCGCAAAAGACTATTGTTGTGGTAGGTCACGAAGCTGATGCTGTCACGGAGGTAGCAAAGGAGATTAATCCAGATGTTCTGATTGTACATCAGGGCACCCAATTGGGTACAGCCCACGCTGTCGCGCAGGCTAGTCCTGCACTTGAGGGGTTTGAGGGCGACATTTTAGTTCTCTACGCCGACACACCGTTTATCAGCCAGCAGACCATGACAAACATCCAAAATGCTCGGGCCGATGCAGATCTGGTTATTCTGGGATTTGAGGCCCAAGATCCAGGCCGCTATGGCCGATTGGTGACCGATGGCGCTCAGCTTAAGAGGATTGTGGAGTTCGAAGACGCCTCTGATCAAGAGCGCGCCATCACGTTGTGCAATAGCGGCGTTTTGGCGACCTCGGCGGATGACCTATTTTCCATGATCAAGAAAATCGGAAACGAAAATGCGTCCGGAGAATTCTACCTAACAGATTGTGTTAAATTGGCATGCCAAGCTGGCAAAACTACCACCGTGGTAAAATGTGAGGAAGCAGAAACTTTGGGCGTGAATTCGCGCGCTGATCTAGCAAGGGCCGAAGCCGCGTTTCAGAGTCACGCTCGCGCATCAAGTATTGCCAACGGCGTCACTTTTCTTGCGCCCGGCACTGTGTTTTTCAGTTCTGATACAGTGATTGGCCGTGATGCTGTGATCGAACAAAACGTCGTCTTTGGCCCAGGAACAACAATTGAAAGCGGCGCTCATATACGTGCCTTTAGCCATATAGAGGGTGCGCATGTTGCCCGCGGCGCAATCGTCGGACCATATGCGCGATTGCGCCCAGGTGCAGAGCTTGCCGAGAACGTGCGGATTGGTAATTTTGTCGAGGTCAAAGATGCTCAGATTGCCGAGGGCGCAAAGATCAACCACCTCAGCTATGTTGGCGACGCCAATATCGGACAAGACGCTAATATCGGCGCGGGCTCAGTGACCTGCAACTATGACGGCTTAATGAAGCATAAAACCACAATCGGGTCGCGTGCCTTTATCGGCTCAAACACAATGATGGTGGCCCCAGTGAATATCGGCGATGACGCAATCACCGCAAGCGGATCAGTCATCACCCGTGATGTGCCCAGTGACGCCTTGGGGGTGGGTCGAGCCGATCAAGTCAATAAAATTGGCTTAGCAAAAAAATTAATGAATATACTTAGAAAGCGCAATCAAAAAAAAGATTTGGACTAATGACATGTGTGGAATTGTAGGAGTTTTGGGCACGCATGAGGTGGCACCAGTTCTTGTCGATGCTCTTAAGCGGCTAGAATACCGCGGCTATGACAGCGCCGGAATTGCAACCCTTAACGAAGGAAAACTAGTCAGGCGCCGCGCTCTTGGCAAGCTGATCGAGCTCAGTGATCTACTGGTTCACGAACCACTCATCGGCAAGTCAGGTATCGGCCACACACGTTGGGCGACACATGGGGAACCCTCTGTTCAAAATGCACATCCCCACATCAGTGGCCGCGTAAGTGTTGTGCACAACGGAATTATTGAGAATTTTCAAGAGTTGCGAACAGAGCTGCAAGGGTATGGCTATGCACCAACGACGCAGACCGACACTGAAACAGTTTCGATGTTGGCAAATTATTACCTAAGCCAAGGCGCTACACCCCTTCAATCTGTTAGAAACACTCTTGCAAAACTCACCGGCGCTTTTGGCCTTTGCTTTCTATTTGAAGGTGAAGAAGATCTTATGATTGCCGCCCGCAGAGGCTCGCCTTTGGCGATTGGTTATGGCGATGGGGAAACCTACGTTGGATCGGACGCGATCGCACTTGCAGCTATGACCGATAAAATCTCGTACCTTGAAGAGGGCGATGTCGCGGTGCTCACTCGCAGCCAAGTCAGTATTGAAGACAAAGAAGGCAGACAAGCCAATAGGGAAATTCGCACCATCCGCGGAGGCAATGGACTATTTGAAAAAGACGGCTACACACATTTCATGGAAAAAGAAATCTATGAACAACCCAGCGTGATTGCCTACACACTTCAAAAGTATATCAGTGATAAATGCCAAATCTCGCTCAGCAACACCAGCCTGGATTTTTTAAGTATAGAGAGGATTACGCTCGTTGCCTGCGGCACTGCTTTTTATGCCTGTATGACGGCCAAATACTGGTTGGAAAAGCTTGCTCGTATTCCTGTCGACGTAGATGTGGCATCCGAATTTCGCTATCGTGCCCCCCCCCTTTCCGAGAACACCTTGGCTGTATTTGTAAGTCAGTCAGGCGAAACTGCAGATACCTTGGCGGCCTTGCGCTACTGTCGGGGCAAAGCTGCACATATTTGGTCTATCACAAATGTCGCCGAAAGCTCTATCGCCCGAGAAAGCGATGAGGATTTGCCCATTTATGCTGGAATTGAAATCGGCGTTGCCTCGACCAAAGCCTTTACCTGCCAATTAACTGTGTTGTTGAGCTTAGCCTTAAAAGCGGCTAGCGACCGCAATCAAGTCAAAGATCATGAAATTCAAGAAATCCTCAGTGCGATGCAAAGTTTACCTACGTTGATCAACCTCGCTTTGGATCAGAAAGACAGCCTTCGTCTTGCGGCAAATGAACTGGCACACGCGTCAAATATTTTGTTTTTGGGGCGCGGCCTCATGTTCCCCCTGGCCCTTGAAGGGGCGCTTAAGTTAAAAGAAATAAGTTATATTCACGCAGAAGCCTATGCAGCAGGTGAATTAAAACACGGGCCAATTGCCTTGATTGATGAAACGATTCCTATTGTGGTGATGGCCCCTCAGGACAGACTGTTTGATAAAACTTTGTCTAATGTCCAAGAGGTAATGGCGCGGAAGGGACGTATCTTAATGATCACAGATCCAAAAGGGGTAAATGCCGCTGGCCAAGGTCTTTGGAAGGCGATCGAAATGCCACACTGCCACGAGATCATAAGCCCGATCATCTACGCCATCCCGGCCCAAATGCTTGCCTATTACACAGCTGTTGCAAAAGGAACCGATGTGGATCAGCCGCGCAATCTGGCCAAATCCGTTACGGTGGAATGAAGGGTGTATGTGCGGTGCCTTAAAACCAAGATTTATTCTGCATCTTGATGTGGAAATTATCACTAATGCACTGACACTCTGGGGTATTTTTGGAAGACGCAAAGAAATCCATGACATGATTATGGAATTGCATGATCAAGGATACTTAGACAAAGACATTGCAGAAATCTTGAATGATAGAAATATTCTAACCCCACGGAATAGAGTGTGGTTTGGAAAGAATGTGTGGGCTGCGAGATATTATATAAAAAAAAGACAGGAAAGAGAGACACAGACTAGTTGGAAAATAACTAGAGTATTTT
>JAOGIM010000023.1 GCA_028150825.1 Paracoccaceae bacterium | reverse complement strand
CAAAAAGACGAATGACCCACCAATATTTAACCCGATCACTGTCAGATAAGTTGCCAGATAGGGCACAGCCATTGCATGAGCTGTCACCTTAACCAGCTGAGGCCCAATAATAGCGGCAAGTAAGCCACCCGCTAAAACATATGAAATGGCTTTTGGGCGAAATGCCTCAGATGCATTGTCGATCGCGGCAAACCGGTAAAAGCCTTGCGCTGACATATAAATACCTGTCAGAAGACTTCCGAAAAGAAAAATTCCAAAAGAGCTGGCATAAAGGCCTATAGAGCCTACCATTGCCCCTAATGCTCCACCGAATGCACCAATAAAAAAACCTGTTTTACGCCCGTATCTCTGCATTATTGTTGATAGAAAGGGAGAGGTCAGCATCGAGCCCAGCACAATCATCGTAATGGGTAACGTCGCAAAGCAAATATTTGTTGCCAATGATTGACCAGCCAGACCACCAAGGATAAAAATCATCGGCATTTGCGATCCCATTACCGCCTGTGCCAAAATTAACACAAGAACATTGCGTCTAGCAGATTGATCTGAGGGCATAGTGTGCATATTCCAGCTGTTAATCTTACTGTATTAGGAATACAAGTACATGGCTTAAGATATAGGTAATAATCAGCAGACCAATGTTTCACACCAACCTTTTGACTGAAGGTGTTTTGTCTGTTGCACCTGTTTGGAGCCACCTGCACATACTACATAGAGCGAAGGAGTGTGCAAAATGAAGAGTGAGCATATGACTTTTAAATCATCTGACTTGTCAGAACGCGTTATAAAAAGCGATCTTTGCATTCGGGAAGGGACGGCTTGGCTATTGGCGCATGAACCAAGGTTTTTCCATGCCTATCAAAAGACTGGATCACTGCCGTTACGTCTTCGCCCTGATGGGTTTAAAACACTTATAAAGGCTATTACTAGTCAACAAGTGAGTGTCGCCGCGGCAGATGCAATATGGCAACGCATTGAAGCAGCTGGATTTACAACTCCCAAGACAATTTCAGCTGCAAGTGATCACGAATTGCGCTCTGTAGGTCTTAGCCGGCAAAAAAGTAGATATGCAAAAGCTCTATCTGAGGCTGATATTGATTATCAGGGTCTCAGGACTTTATCTTCTGAAGATATCATTCTGAAATTGACTAAAGTTTCAGGGATTGGTGTGTGGACTGCTGAAATTTATGCGATGTTTAGTCTCGGGCGGGCGGATGTGTTTGCTTCCGGTGATCTTGCGCTTCAAGAATCGGTGCGAATTCTGTTTGACTTGCCAGAAAGACCGAAAGAAAAAAAACTCAGAGCAATGTCTCAGGATTGGAAACCTTGGCGGGCGGTTGCCGCCCGGCTATTGTGGGAGTATTACGGTCATGTCAAATCACGAGAGGGTATTAAGTGACGCGTGTTTTAAATTCTGGACGCAAAGAGCCAGTTTCGGGAAGTACACGATCAGTTGTTGTATTTCTACATGGCTATGGTGCGAATGGTGTCGATTTATTGGGCATCGCAGATGTACTGAGTGAGCATTTGCCGGATACGTTATTTGTTGCACCAGATGCTCCAGAAACATGTCCAGGCAGCCCAATGGGATATCAGTGGTTTCCAATTCCTTGGCTAGACGGCTCGAGCGAGGAATCTTCCAGGCTGAGTATGGACTCAGCCTGCGCTGATCTTGATGCCTTTCTTGACGCCTTGATTGTTGACGAGGATGTTTTACCAGAGCAAGTCGCATTATTTGGCTTTTCACAAGGAACCATGATGAGCCTGCATGTCGCTCCTCGTCGCGAGGACGCATTTGCCGGTATTGTAGCATTCTCCGGCAAACTGCTTGAGCCCGAACTTTTAGTAGATGAAGTTCAAAATACTCTGCCAGTGTTGTTGGTACACGGTGATCAGGACGAGGTTGTTCCACCCGATTCAATTTCCAAAGCAGCTGTCGGACTTGAAAAAGCTGGTTTCAAAGAAGTTTTTGCTCATGTCATGAAAGGCACAGGCCATGCCATTGCGCCAGATGGGTTATCTGTTGCAATGGCATTCTTGCGCGATAAGTTAAGTTTTTAGAAAGTCGTGTGTATTTCGTATTACGAGTGTTACAACTCTATTCTAACGCGTAATCTAGAGCTATATTCTGGGAATAAAAATGAGTTACAGCAAGATAAGTCATAGTAATAGAAATGAAGAGCCGACGCCGTCGATAAACCTGAAAATGGTCGCGTAAGGACGTTTAAACATGGAAGACTTATTTAGGACTGATTTTGTAAGAAAGCCTTCGGCGCTTAAACATAATCCTGCGTTGGTTTTAAACGCTGACTACAGGCCGCTTTCGTATTATCCTTTATCTTTGTGGTGCTGGCAGGACGCCGTAAAGGCTGCCTTTATGGATCGGGTGGATATTGTTGCAGAATATGACGACTATGTACACAGTCCTTCAACCCAAATACGAATTCCTTCAGTTGTGGTATTAAAAGACTACGTGAAACCTCAAAAGCGGGTAGCCTTCACTCGCTTTAATTTATTTTTAAGAGACGGTTTTAGGTGCCAATATTGCGGATCAAAGGGAGACTTAACCTTTGATCATATTGTTCCAAGGGTAAATGGGGGTGTGACAAACTGGGAAAATGTTGTTGCAGCCTGCAGCAAATGTAATCTTAAAAAAGGTGCAAATTCCTTGCGCCGTGCTGGTATGAGCCTGTTTCGTCCCGCCCGGCAGCCAACCTCAGAAGAACTTAGAAATTCAGGGCGCCAGTTTCCACCAAATTATCTTCACGATAGCTGGCTGGATTTTCTTTACTGGGATAGCGAGTTGGACGCTTAACTAAACCATGTGGATAAAAATCCAGTCAATTAAAAGACGGATGGGCTTTTACTGTTTTATCTATCTGGTGCTATACGAATGACAATTTACAATTTATAAAGGACATTGACTGATTTTTGTTATAACCCACTTGCCTAAAGCTTAGGGCAAAATATGATGCTAGGTTTTCTAAAAAATTATTTATCTGCCTTGGTTTGTGAGCATCGAAATAGTTTTTAATTTTCTATGCGCTTGAAGCTCGCTGCTATCTAAGTTTTTTAAAAAAAGTGGGCGCCAGAATTATTAACTTACGGTGGATCTTGTATCTTCTGGTGTATTAAATCTTCAAAAAAGCCAGTGACAAGGTGATATCGGCGAACCTAGATAGATTATGAATAGGCTGTAAAAAGTTTGTGGCACGGTCAATTTATGGTAGTTTTTAAACATTAAGTCTATTTTCTTATATCAGTAGGCTATGTCTTTAAATTAGTATAATTTTTGTCAACAAACTTATTAAAATAAGTACTATTTAGAGCAAAACAGGAGATTTTATGCAGCAAGAAAAATATCCAAGACTGGCATAAAAAGTTTAAGAATTCATTGCTTTCGATTATCTTCAACTCAAGAAAAACACATTTCAACAATGTGCGCCTTGTTTCCAGGGTTTTCGAAATGTTGGTTCGACTATTAGCCGACTTGCGTCTATTCCTGTTAGAAAAATCATAAAGTTACTTGAGGTATTATGATACCTTTCTTTTAAATCATTGTAATTAAATGTTTATTATTAATTATTTACAATTGACTGTCTATTTCATTGCTATATACATAGCCACTCTTAACAAAGATTTTTAAAGAAAACGCTGCAATCAGACCAAACAAGGACTAGCCTGAAATGAAAACCTTTTCTGCAACCCCTGCAGACATAGAGAAAAAATGGATCCTGATCGACGCAGAAGGCGTCGTACTTGGCCGTTTGGCATCTATTGTTGCAATGCGCTTGCGCGGGAAACATAAACCTTCATTCACTCCGCACATGGATTGTGGTGATAACGTAATAATCATCAACGCTGAAAAAATTCAGCTCACAGGTAAAAAACGCGAAGAAAACTTCTATTGGCACACGGGATATCCGGGCGGCATCAAATCAACTACGAAGGAGCAAATCTTAACTGGTAAGCATCCTGAGCGCGTCGTCACAATGGCAATCAGGCGCATGCTGCCGGGTAATACACTGAGTCGCAAGCAGATGACAAATCTGCGCGTCTACGCCGGACACGAGCATCCGCACGAGGCGCAATCGCCAGACGTGCTTGACGTGAAATCAATGAACCCTAAGAACACACGGGTGGGCTAAAAATGTCTGAAGAAATGAAATCTTTAAGTGATCTAGAAATAGTAGCAGACGCGCAACAAGACGTTGTTGAAACCGCAGTTGTTCGGGATCCTGTTCGCGATGATTTAGGCCGCGCTTACGCAACTGGCAAACGTAAAGATGCTGTCGCTCGTGTTTGGATCAGGCCAGGATCCGGTAAAGTAAATGTAAATGGGAAAGAAATGAACGCTTATTTTGCGCGTCCAGTTCTGCAAATGATCCTTCGTCAACCGTTTCAGGTTGCAGGAGTGGAGGATCAGTTTGACGTTACAGCCACTGTCAAAGGCGGCGGTCTTTCAGGACAAGCTGGCGCGGTTAAGCACGGTATTTCCAAAGCTTTGCAGCTTTATGAACCAAGTTTGCGCGGTGCTCTGAAAGCGGCGGGCTTCCTGACACGCGATAGCCGTGTTGTGGAACGTAAAAAATACGGTAAGCGAAAAGCGCGTAGAAGCTTTCAATTTTCCAAGCGGTAAAGAATTTTATAATATAAATATAATATAAGGGCTTACAGGAAATGTAAGCCTTTTTTCTTTGGGGTCTTATCAAACAAGTTGTACTGCAACAAACGGAAATTTTTGTTTAAATTCTTTAGAAAAAATAGGCCCTTAGCAGACCAATAACAAGTCACACCAACCAAAACCAGCCACTTGAAACGTTAAGTAGTGCTTATTTTAAAATTTATATGAGGGAATTATGCAGTTATAAACATGATCAATAACTAGAATTTGTCCTTTGTTTTTGTCTAATTTAAAAATTTTCAGGTTGCGTGCGGTTATATTCAGTCATCAAATTAACTTAAATAGTTGTCCAGTATTTCCATCATTCCAGCTTTCGTTATCAGTTAAGTATCGTTTGAAAACGGGTAATGACTTGGTTTTACTTCTATGAATTGCTGTTCTTCAAAGTGAAGACAGATGTCTCCATCAATAACACCTAAAATCAAAAAGTAGTGGTTACTTTTTTTATTTGGAAAAAAAATATTCGCACCACAATTAGTCCAAAAGAAACGTTAAGCTCAGTCAGGATGAGAATATCTGCCTATATATTTTTCATTATCAAATATATAATTACCATCACCACTCACAGTCAGAAAAACGTCACCAGTCCACTCAGACAATCACTACAATGTCATACTCCAAAATTCTTAGGCTTAATTGAGACTTCAAAGCTTACCTGCGTACAAAGGCAACTGCATTTAACCATAGTCGACTTCTCTAAAATTGAAGCGCTCTTTATACTGTCTTTTGAAAGATGTACGTCATTAAATATTTTAAAGCAGAAGCGCATAACGGCAGGATGACAGTTTTTTACAAAGATGTTTTAATAATAGAACAATTACGTGCAAAAGGTGGTGGTTAGCGTAGTTTACCAACCTGAATTACGGACAGTAAAATTTTTAAAGAAACTTATTTTTTTATCAGCTCCTTTTTGTCTTGGCTGAGTTAAATAATAGTAATTAAAAAATTCGATGTATGCACAGCTGACGGAGCATACTGAAATAAAACTTATGCTTTTTTTGAATTGATCAAAAGGAAATTTTGATTGGTCATTGCCAAGCCTACTTTGATATATTTTCACAAATAGCATATTTTTATGGGTGCCCAATTGGGATTAGACTTTTTAGACACAGCAATTTATTGCAGTGAAGACGCTAAACGCATCGCCAAGCGTCGCTTACCTAATATTATCTATGGTTTTGTCGAAGGTGGTACAGGGCGTGAAGTAGGTATGAATCGCAACATATCTGCGTTTGATAACATTAAGCTTCAGCCGAGGGTTTTAAAGAGCGTAGATCCGCGTACTATGCGAACAACTTTCCTAAACCAAAGTTTTGACGTACCTTTTGGGATTGCTCCAATGGGAATGTGTAACATCGTACATCCAAAAGCAGACCAAATAATGGCCAAATCAGCAGTTAAATATAAAATGCCTTTAGGACTCTCTACTGCTGCGTCCAGTCTTCTTGAGGATGTTTACGAGTGGGCACCCGAAAACGCGTGGTTTCAGCTTTATGTTCTGCCCCCGATCGAGCATGCAATGGCATTAGTCGAGCGGGCAAAGAACTGCGGATATAAAACTCTAGTTTTGACAGTTGACACGCCTCAGGTCAGTCGGCGGATCAGGGATTTGCGCAGTGGGTTTTCCGTTGATTTCAAAATCGGACCCCGCCAATTTATCGATTTTGCAACCCATCCAGCATGGAGCCTGCGCATGTTGCGAGCAGGTCGTCCGGGACCGGCAAACTTTCCGACAGATGGCGCACAATTTGATCGCAATGCAAGCAGAGCATTGGCCAATTGGGCCTTTTTAGAAAAGTTGCGCGGTTTATGGCCTCATAATTTGATTGTTAAGGGTGTTACCTCATTTTCGGATGCTCAAAGAATTCAAAAGCTTGGGGTTGATGCAATCTACGTATCAAACCATGGAGGTCGCCAGTTGGATAGTGTTCCGGCTTCGATTGATATATTGCCCTATATCCGTCGTGCTGTTGGGCCAGAGTATCCTTTGATTATGGATAGCGGTGTGCGTAGCGGCGAAGATATCCTAAAAGCGCTTGTATTGGGGGCTAATTTCGTGATGCTTGGCCGTCCTATTATGTTTGCACTTGGTGCTGGGGGTGCACATGGATTGGACAGTCTGATCGAAGCGTTGAAATACGATTTATCGACAGGAATGGCCCAAATCGGATTGAAAGCCATTGCGGACGCATGTCCAAAACAATTGGCTGAGACGGATATATTCTTGCCCTCAGTGTCACAGGAACGCCCTGACTTTAAAGGGTATTTATAAATGGAGTGTCCTTATGAACGAAACCTCTGAGGTGATAAGGGGCGGTGAGATTCTGGCTCGTGCACTAAAAGAAAAAGGTGTCGAGCATGCCTTTACGCTTGCTGGGGGGTTTTGTAATCCAGCTCTAGAAGGGTTTATGAAATGCCAGATGCCAGTTATCAATTGCCCGCATGAACAAGTTGCCGGTCATTTAGCAGACGGCCATACTCGGATAACACGCAAACCATCCATTTGTCTTGTTGGTCCCGAGGGCTTTGCCAATGCTGTTCCTGCAATGCTTGAAGCTGGCGGAGAACGTGCGCCAGTAATTTTTGTCACAGGCTCATCTACACTCAAACGTCAAGGAGCTGGTGGATTTAAAGAAATTGATGACGTCGCGATTGCCGCACCTCTTGTGAAATATTCTGTTCAAATCACTGATGGTGAGAGAATAAGCGAATTTGTCAACCGGGCCTGGACAGCAGCAACGACGGGATATCCCGGGCCCGTTCACATAAGCCTGCCTGTAGATCTTATGTTTTCGTCATTCCCAGCAGATGCTGGGCGTAAGGAACGCCCTTTTGACCGTACAGACAGACCAATTCCAAAGGCTTGGCCCAATCCAACGGTACTGCAGCATATTCTTTCAGTTTTAGAGAGCGCCAAGAAACCTATAATCATTGCCGGGCACGGCGTCTGGTGGTCTGGGGGCGAAAAGCAATTAGAGAAAACTGCGATTGCTCGGCAGATTCCAGTTTTCAATGTACCTTATCATCAAAAGTTACTTGGCGAAGAGTGCAAAGCTTATATGGGCCTCGCCGATTTCCATCAGTATCATCCATCTAAACAAGCTATTCATGAGGCAGATGTAGTCTTAATGATCGGCGCTCGCTTAGATAATCAGATGAATTTTGGCAGCCCACCATTTTTTCCAAAAAGCACACTTTTAATTTGTGTTAACGGAAGCCACGAAGAGCTTGAATACAACTGTGCTGCAGATGATATTTTACTGTCAGATCCAGCAGCATTTTTAAAAGCAATCGAAGCGGGTGGACCAACTTGGAAGAAATGGTTTGATTTACAAAGAGAACGACGTGGAGCGTGGGTTGCACATTGGTACGATCATATTGCCAAAGAGGCCAAAACTGACCTTAAAAAGGGTCACAAAATGCATCCACTTCAGCTTTCTATTGATGTGCAAAGTGAGATGGCAGATGACGATTGGCTTGTTTTTGATGGTGGAAATACGCATTTCTGGTCTGAGATTGGCGTGAATATGGCTGGCTGGCGTGGTCAAAGGCTCGGCGGTATTTTACATCCAGGAAACTATAGCCTGTTGGGCGTGGGCGTGAGCTTTGCCCTGTCTGCAAAAGCCACACACCCAGATAAAAACGTTGTTCTCATTTCAGGCGATGGGGCCTTTTTATCAGGTGGACTATCGGTAGAGACGGCTTTTCAAGAAAACCTACCAATCACTGTTGTGATTGATAATAATGGCGGCTTAGACTGTATCAGTCAGCAACAAGAACGCTTGTTTGCGTCTGGTCAGCATTTCGCTACCGATTTCCGCGACATCCCCTTTCATAGTATGTTTGAAGGAATGGGCGGGCACGGAGAGCTCGTCGAGCGGCGCGAGGATTTAGTCCCCGCGCTTAAGCGGGCGATGAAAAGTGGTAAAACCGCGTGTGTGAATGTCAAATGTCGCGGCGTTATAAGCCCCATAGTTGCCGCCACTTCTGACAAACGCGATAGAGCGTCTATAGAGTAATGGCTCTGGTTACATCACATACGCTTAATGGAACAGACGGAACACATGCTGGTGGAATAGCTGTACGGTTGGTTGCGAGCAATGCGCCAGACTTAACTCTTTTTGACACAAATATGGATGAAGGGGGCAGGCTGTCTCAAGAGGTTGACCAGACTAAAATCAATCCTGACCTGTCTTATGACCTTATATTTCAGACAGGGTCTTATTGGGCGACACGCACAGATCCTATCAAATCATCACAAATCAACGAGCAGATTGTCATTCGTTTCAGAATGCCAAATCCCAAAGGACACTACCACATGCCAGTTATTTTAAACCCAAATTCATATTCAATTTGGATATCAGGAGAATAATAAATGGCTGATGGATTGAATATGTCTCGCCGGATCAGGCGCACTCCTTATACCGACCGAGTAGAAACTGCCGGGGTTAAAGGATTTTCTGTGGTTAATCACATGTTGCTTCCCAAAGCTTATTCACGCTCGGTTGAAGAGGATTACTGGCATTTACGCGAACATGTTCAAGTCTGGGATGTCTCTTGCCAGAGACAAGTGCAGATCGAGGGAAAGGATGCCGCAAAATTAGTTCAGCTCATGACACCAAGAAATTTGACAAATGCGGCTGTTGGCGAATGTCTTTATGTTCCCCTTATCGATGTGCGGGCGGGGTTAATTAACGACCCAGTACTTTTAAAACTTAACAATGACAAGTATTGGCTGTCTATTGCGGACAGTGACGTCCTTTTATGGGCAGAAGGACTGGCGCTTGGAAAAGGATTGAATGTTCAGCTCACTGAACCGGATGTATCACCACTTGCGATTCAAGGACCAAAGGCTGATAAATTAATGGTTTCAATTTTTGGCGAAAGTATTCGTAAAATTGGGTTTTTCAAATTTGGTTGGGTATCCTTTAAGGGAACACGTCAACTTATCGCACGATCAGGCTACTCTCGTCAGGGAGGCTTTGAGATTTATCTGGAAGGTGCTCACTTGGGAGGTGATCTATGGGATATGGTTTGGGAGGCGGGGCAGCAGTACAACCTTGCGCCCGGCTGTCCGAATTTAATCGAACGTATTGAGGGCGGTCTATTATCCTACGGTAACGAGATGACGCGTGAAAATAACCCGTTCGAAATAGGACTGGAGAAATATTGTTCACTCGATGGTACCGTGGATTACATTGGCCGTGAGGCGTTAGAAAATATTGCTAAAATAGGACCTGATCGCAAAATATACGGAGTCCTTTTTGATACACCGTCTTGCCCTACATGCTCTAAACCCTGGCTGATAAAGCGCGATGACGTTGAGTTGGGACAGATCACATCCGGCATTTATTCTCCGCGCCTTGGCAAAAATATCGGTGTAGGTCTTATTAAAAAGGGTTTCTGGACCGCTGGGCTTGAGGTATCTGTCATATTGCCTGACGGTCAAATCCGAAGAGGCCACTTATCAAATCTTCCTTTTGCCTAAGGTTTAATTTTGTCTAATCGCGCTTCTATATAGCCTGCAAGCTCACAGGCTTGAGCAGACAGACTAATCTGGGACTTAGTTATGATTGCAATGTGGTATTTCAATTTTTGGACTAGGGGTCGGCTAATGACGCCACCCATGCCCGTCGCTACGCCTGCAGAAATGAGATCGACAACAGAGAGAGCGCCGGTTTCACGCACCAAGGCAGCCGCCATCGGCATGTTGGCCGCACTTACGCGTGACCTTTCTCTTAGGGCTGAAACAGTTTCCAATTCGAGACCAATAATACTTTCGGGGAAAATACCGCCAAAAGCAATAAACGTCTCGGTTACGGATAATTCCTTTAGATCTACAGGATCGCATGACCCATCTAACCAGTGACCTTCCGGAATGAGACAGACGTAGGGCACTGTAGTTTGATATATTATTTCAACACCAAGGTAAGGCGGCGCGCGCCCCACAAGACCTAGTTCTAGCTGCTGAAGTTGTATTGCATCAACAATGGCTGGCGTATTTCGAACATAGGTTTGAATTTTTACATCGGGTCGCGCTAAATAAAGGTCGTTTATTGCGCTCGGAACTTCGACGGTTGATAAAGAGGGAATAACGCCAATAGAAACAGTCCCACCAGATGTGCTACGAATCGTGCGCGCTAATTCTGTCAATCGATCAACACCCATAAACATGCCTTCAACACTTTGATAAAATCGGCTGGCCTCGGGTGTCGCGGTAAGACCACGCCCGACGCGGTTAAATAGCGCAAATCCAACGTCAGCTTCTAAATCTGCGATCAGACGGCTGACGCTTGGCTGGGAAATATTCATATAGTCTGCAGCTCGTGTGATCGAACCTGCCCGCATTGTGGCGCGAAAGGCTTCTAGTTGACGAAAGTTCATCAGCATCTCTTATATAAATTTTTTAAGTGTAATGAGGTTATATATTTGAAATTCAAATGTACAGATTGGTTTCCGTCTCAATGTATAAGTTAAGAAAATTATAAGGTTCTTTGCCTGTTATCTCAGTTATGCATCGCCTTTGATGATGCGATGTTATGGAAGATGAAAAACGGTATGAAAATTATTGTTAAAAATATATGCTAGGAATGTTTACCATTCGTTATACGTTAAATTTTTGGAACAAAAATGCAGGTCAAGTTTGTGGCACGAGGCAAAGTACGGAACTTATTATTTTTCCACGGGTACCTTTGGCGAAGCGCAGGGCACTTATACATATGCGACATCGTCTAGTGGTGCAACTTATGAAACTGGTAAAGAACTAAACGAGATAACCCAAATAGTTTTTCACTCTGGGTTGATAGATTAATTACAGACTCTGTCTCCGGGAGAATTAATTTTCCAGCGATGAGGACCGCTTTTTCATCGATGTTCAAGCAGCTGGGATAATCTGCGTTTAAGATGGTGTTGGAATAGCCCTCAGTGCCAGTTTTCTAGGAAAATAGAAAACCCATTTCTTATGCCACCTGTGACATAAACCTATGGGCACGGCTTTGGATCTAAGGGACTGCCAAATTGTATTTTCTTAAAATGGAAAATAAGAAATAAAACCCCTAACTAATATTTATTTTTTATAATTTTAGGTGTTATAGTCACATTCGTTAAAAAGAGGAAACATTCGATGGCCTATGAAAAAGCATTAAGCCTTTTATCTGAAGTATTTGGTAATAGACTAAGCCAGTCATCGTCAGATTTAGATCTCCATGGAACGTCAGAAGCGCATTTTCCAGTAACGTCACCGGATGCCGTTGCATACGTCAATTCAACGGAGGACGTGAAAAAGCTTATTGGCGTCTGTTACGAACAAGAATGCCCTGTTATTGCCTGGGGTATAGGTACCTCGCTAGAAGGTCACTCTTTGGCACCCCGAGGCGGTGTTAGTGTCGATTTCTCACAGATGAATCGCGTGATTAAAATTAATGCAGAGGATATGACTGCCATTGTCGAGCCGGGTGTGACGCGAGAAGCACTGAATGAAGAACTGCGCGCCACAGGCCTGTTTTTTCCAGTCGACCCTGGGGCTAACGCATCTTTGGGTGGAATGGCTGCGACGCGGGCGAGCGGCACAACGACAGTACGATATGGAACGATGCATGACAATGTTCTAAGTTTAAGTGTTGTACTATCAGATGGTCGATTTATCGAGACCGGCAACCAAGCGCGAAAAAGTTCGGCAGGGTATGATTTGACCTCTCTTTTTATCGGCTCGGAAGGCACATTGGGCTTGATCACACAGTTAACGCTACGGCTTCACCCACAGCCCGAAGCCATCAGCGCAGGGATCGTTGCCTTTAACGACATGGATAGCGCAGTTTCGGCCGTTATTCAGACAATTCAACTCGGTCTGCCTATGGCACGTATTGAATTTGTGGACGCGGCTACTGCGGCAGCATTCAATTCCTATGCTAAGTCAGATATGGCCGAAGTACCGCATTTACTTTTTGAACTGCATGGATCTGAAAGTAACGTCTCTGATAGTGCAGAGATGTTCAATGATATTTGTACGGATCACGGCGGACAAGATTTTCAGTGGTCATCCAAGACAGAAGAAAGAACATCACTTTGGGCGATGCGCCACAAAGCATATTATGCAGTACTTGCAAGCCGTCCTGGATCGACAGCAGTAATCACCGATATCTGCGTGCCTATTTCCAAATTAGGCCAGGCAGTGGCCGAAACGCGCGAGGATATTTCCCAAAGTTCAATTCAAGGTCCGATTTTTGGCCATGTCGGAGACGGAAATTTCCACGCTATTCTTTTAATTGATCCTAACAGTGAAAAAGAAAAAGCCGAGGCGATGCGTATTGGAGATAAAATGGCAATGCGTGCTTTATCTTTTGGTGGTACTTGTAGCGGCGAACACGGTGTTGGCATGGGCAAGTTAAAGTTTATGGAAGCGCAGCATGGCGTGGGCTGGGATGTTATGGGGCAAATCAAGCGTCAGTTAGATCCCTTAAATATACTCAACCCTGGTAAGCTGGTACGCCAAAATTAAATATGGCCTACAAATAACTGTTGTAAATACTTTTTTTAATGACGGTAATGTCGCGGTCATTAAGCGTGATCAAATTTAAATTTGCTGCTATATCCTCAACAGGCGTTTTGTAGCTCTAGGCACCTTTTTTATTATTTTTAAATATAAAAATAATACGCCTCAACCTTAAAACGACATTCTGATTTAGGTTTGCTTGTTTCTGAAGAAGCCATTCATATGTCTCCCCTTAGGAAATATGTGAGGTTCTTTTAATCACCTTCGCATAGATCAACGGCCTCGCTTTTTCCGCGATAACTTCTCCATCTGTACACAGTGTCCAGTTATTTTAATATCGCAGGAAATTTATATACTGTTGAATCTGCGGTATCCTTTTTAAAAAAAAATTTATAAAAGTTATAAAGGTGCCGATACCTTTTTAAGCCATTTGGCTGCTTTATCAGTAATCCGATGGCTTATTTTGTCTCGACATATTTGATGATAATCGTTGATCCATGCAAGTTCTTCTTTGGTTAGCATCTTTTTAATAATCATTCTTCTATCAATTGGCACAAAGTTCAAAGTTCGAAAATCTAGAAAATCGCTATTTGGAACAGCAGTCACTACGAGCAGGTTTTCAGTCCGAATTCCAAATTCTCCTTCTAGATAATAGCCAGGCTCATTGGATACAATCATTCCTGCTTCAAATGGTATAATGGATTTGGGCGAAATACTCTGCGGCCCCTCATGCACTGTCAAGAAATGGCCTACACCGTGTCCGGTTCCATGGGAAAAGTCCTGACCCGCCGCCCAAAGCGGCGCGCGTGCAAATGCATCTATGTCCCGACCAGCAGTTCCTTTGGGAAACTTTAGGCGTGAAACTGCAATCAATCCCTGTAATACGCGGGTGAATGCCTGACAAACATGATTTTTTTGCACTCCGATTGCTATCGTTCGCGTGATATCAGTCGTGCCATCAAGATATTGCCCACCACTGTCCACAAGCATAACTTCGCCTTGCTGCAAAATCCGATCAGAGCCTTGGGTAACGCGATAATGAGGCAGGGCGGCGTTCGGACCACTGGCAGAAATTGTATCAAAACTAATTTCAAGAAGCTCAGGATTCGTTAGGCGAAAATCTTCTAAAGAGATGGCGACGTCAATCTCACTAAGTTTTCCGATATCCTGATGATCCAGCCAGCATAAAAATTCACACATAGCTGCTGAATCTCGCAGATGTGCTTGTTCAGCTTGTGAGATTTCAACTAAATTCTTGCAAGATTTTGGCAAGGCAATTGGATCAACGTTGCGGTGACAGGCAATTCTTGTTTTGTTTAGTATTGTTAATGCAGCAAAAGGCAGACTTTTTGGATCAATTCGAACCGTCCCAGAGAGTTTTTTCAAGCCTTTGGAAAATTCCTCTATCCCATAACAACGAACAGCTCTGCCCAGATGTGATTGGATATCTGCAACTTTTCCATAATCTACAAACAGATCAAAACTTGCATCAGCATTTAAAATACCAACACATTGAATAATTGGCACATGTGCAACGTCATTTCCACGAATATTTAATAGCCAAGCAATATTCTCCGGCAGCGTTATTATAAGTGCAGAATGTTTTTTTTGTTTGAGCTGTTTCGATAGATTAGTGCGCTTCTCAATGTGGCTCTGTCCACTATATTTTAAATCATAAAAGAAGGCTTTTGATGTCGGCTTACTTGGGCGATCGTTCCATATTTTGTCTATAGGATTTGTAATCGCCTTTAAGCTTATGCCCGTATCGACCAAGTCGTTTTGAGCTTTTTCAATTTCCGATACAGTGTGTAGCCAAGGATCAAACCCTATGCTTTCACCTCGCCGCATATTTTTGAAAAGCCAACTGGAAAGTGATGTTTCGGGCCAAGGTACTGGCGTAAATATATTGTTTGTTTGGTTTTTTACTTGGATGCGGTAACGTCCGTCTATAAAAATGCCAGCAATTTTTAGAAGGACAACACAAAATCCTGCAGATCCCGTGAATCCGGTCAACCAAGCGAGCCTTTCATCGGCAGGTGCAACGTTTTCACCCTGATACATATCTGTCCTTGGTATTAGAAATCCAGCGAGGCCCTGGGCTTTTAACTCTTTGCGCAATGCTGTTAAGCGCTTTGGGCCTTTTTCAGGTGAAGATTGCTCCTCAAAGCTTTGAAATTTAGCAGTTTTCATCGTAAATTATCCAGTTTTTAACATACCCATAGCTCGAGCTCTTGCTCTTGGATCCGTATCAAACAAAGCAGCCAATTGTTCCGTCATTGCCCCCGCTAGTTGTTCAACATCTGTGATGGTCACAGCGCGATCGTAATAGCGGGTCACATCATGCCCAATACCGATTGCCAAAAGCTCAACCATTTTACGCTTTTCAACTAATGCAATAACATCGCGAAGGTGTTTTTCAAGATAATTAGCCGCGTTCACACTCAACGTACTATCATCCACTGGCGCACCATCTGATATGACCATAAGGATTTTGCGCGCTTCTTGCCGCGATGAAATACGTCGGTGGGCCCATTCCAGAGCTTCTCCGTCTATATTCTCTTTAAGCAAGCCCTCTTTCATCATCAGTCCAAGGTTTGGACGGGACCGACGCCAAGGCGCATCCGCACTTTTGTAGATGATATGGCGCAGATCGTTGAGGCGGCCTGGCTGTTGAGCACGACCTTCATTAAGCCATGCTTCTCGGCTTTGCCCACCTTTCCATGCACGCGTAGTAAAACCCAATATTTCAACTTTAACATTGCAGCGTTCAAGAGTTCTGGCAAGTACATCTGCACTAATCGCAGCAATTGAGATTGGCCGTCCACGCATAGAACCAGAGTTATCGATCAACAATGTCACTACTGTATCTCGAAACTCGGTGTCTTTTTCCACTTTAAAACTAAGTGGTGTTGTTGGATTTGCCACAACTCGTGCAAGACGACCGGCATCCAAAATACCCTCTTCCAGATCAAATAACCAGCTTCGGTTTTGCTGAGCTTGTAGACGACGTTGCAATTTATTAGCAAGCCGACTGACGGCCCCTTTGAGAGGTTCTAATTGCTGATCCAGATAGGCGCGAAGTCGCTCAAGTTCAGGAGGTTCAGCCAAGTCTTCCGCACGAATTTCTTCATCAAAGTTCTGATCATAAACTCGATAATCAGGGTCAGCATCTGAAACCGGTTGGGGCATAGAAGGCTCTTGAGGATTGTCACCGTCCGGTAAATCAGTTTCCTCTGACATATCTTCATCAGCACTCTCATCCATGCTGATTTGAGCGGCATTTGGATCTTGTTGCTCTTCCTGGCTTTGCTCAGGATTGGCGTCTGCGTCCTCTTCAGCACTATCGTCTTGACCACTATTTTCAGGTTCTGCGTCATCTTCTTTATCATCTGCAGCATCTGCTTCTTGATCTTCGTCACTCTGATCGGGATCATCACCAAGTTGATCACCATATCCCAGATCTGAGATAATCCGCCGAGTAAAACGAGCAAACTCACTTTGATCCGCAAGCGTTTCTTGGAGGTTTTGGAGTGTATCGCCAGCTTGGGATTCTATGTAGTCGCGCCATATGTTCATCGCATTCTGCGCTGCTGGCGGCATATCTCGTCCAGTCGCAAGATGACGCACGAGATATCCAGCAGCAGTTGCCAAAGGCACGCTCCCACGATCTGTTACGTTTTCATAGCCCAGACTATGTGCCTCAGACAAGATTTTAGCGTCGATGTTGCTAGCTGTGCCAGGCATAATTCGCGCACCCATGGCTTCACATCTTGCAGTCTCCATAGACTCATAGATTTCTTTTGCCATATTGCCATCCGGCGCATATTTCGAATGCGTCTTTGCATTATGATAGCGAATATTAAGAGCCAAAGCATCCGCAGTACCACGGGCTAGCAAAACCTCGTCATGGCTCATCCTGCGGCTCACTTGTGGAAGACTCATATTATCGCCTGATACTCCAGCAGGGTCAACCGAATAGGTTACATTTAAATCGGGCTCATGGGCCATGGATTTTGTCGCTTCAGCTAAGGCCTTTTTAAACGGATCTGCAGGATTGTCGCTATGTCGAGACATCGATGTTCCTCTTGCCATGTGGCAATTTTCGCATTTATGGAGACTTAATGCTTATTTTTTTGTGCTGCAGTATGTGATAAAAATCATCCAATTTTCACAAGTATTTCAAGTATGAGTAAAATGGACCTATTCCAGATTTATACTCGCCGCACTTTCTGGAAGTTCCTCATCAAAGCAACGCTGATAGAATTCAGCCACCGTCTGACGTTCAAGTTCATCGCATTTATTTATAAAAGAAAGACGAAACGCGTAGCCAACACTTCCACGAAAGATTTCCGCATTTTGAGCCCAGTTGATAACCGTTCTTGGGCTCATAACTGTTGACAGATCACCATTCATAAAAGCCGTACGCGTGAAATCGGCCACTGTAACCATCTGCTTGATTATTTTACGGCCTTTTTCGTTATCATATTGCGGTGCTTTTGCCAAAATTATAGCGCTTTCTGCCTCAATAGAAAGGTAGTTCAGCGTCGCTACAAGAGACCAACGGTCCATTTGGGCCTGATTTATTTGCTGTGTTCCATGATAAAGCCCAGTTGTATCCCCCAATCCAACGGTATTAGCGGTTGCGAATAGCCGAAACTGCGGATGTGGCGTGATAATTTCATTTTGATCCATGAGGGTGAGTTTACCGTCATGCTCAAGCACTCGCTGAATAACAAACATAACATCCGCCCGGCCAGCGTCATATTCATCAAAGACGATTGCAACTGGGTTACGCAGTGCCCAAGGTAATATTCCTTCATGAAATTCAGTAACTTGCATACCATCTCTAAGCTTAATGGCATCCTTGCCGATAAGATCAATCCGACTAATATGGCTGTCGAGGTTCACACGGACAGCCGGCCAATTAAGATGGGCTGCCACTTGCTCTATATGGGTTGATTTTCCCGTACCATGATAGCCTTGAATCATCACACGGCGGTTGTGAGAAAAACCTGCAAGAATTGCGAGTGTCGTATCAGGATCGAATTTATAAGTTCGATCAATTTCAGGTACGCGGTCAGATTTTTCAGGAAACCCTTTTACCACCATATCTGTATCGATACCGAAAACTTCACGCACGGAAATATCTTCGGTTGGTCTTATGTTCATTTCTGTCGCGCCGTCGGCCATTCCCAACCTTTCTTCAATCTGCAAATAGACTTTATCCAGAGGTGCAATATAAAGCAATTTTGGACAAGGGGAAGAGTAAAGAAAAATAATAGTTTGTAATCAGGCTAACCAGAAAAAGAGATTTTTTTGGCTGGTATTGAATCGTGACAGCGAGTGTGCAGTTGCTCCTATCCTGCAAGATGCAATGGAACCTGAATCGCCCTAATCTATGGAATGAGACGGAATAATTTCTTAAACTAAAGAAATTCAGCCTTTGCAAGGACTATTTCTATCGAGTTATTTTCGCGTACTGCAAAAAGACAATCCACATAAGGGTTATAACGGTTAAACTGCCTTTTTGAATTTATTTTATCAATCAAAACTATCGAACCAAAATAAATTTTCGTAAAAATCAATATCAAAAGCTGACAAAAGCAAACCTGCCTTAAGTTGAATTATTCCCGTTACAATAAATAATTACTGCATTTAATATTCTATACATTGACCCCACGGTGTAAAGGTTAACAGAAGTGGTATTAGGCGGCCAAGCACTATTTAAAGTTGCGACTGTCCTTAATTTGATCCCAAGCCCAGACAACCTCCTGAAGCTGTTCCTCTTGACTTCTGTCTCCTCCGTTCATGTCGGGATGCAGTACCTTTATAAGAGATTTATAGGCCTTACGCACATCTGCTTTGGTCCAACCATCTTTTGCTTCAAGAATTTCAACTGCTCGTCGTTCAGTGGGCGGCAGACGACGGTTACCAGTAGTGGCTTTGCCTGGATTTTTCGTGGCATTTTGACCTAATACTTGGTGGGGGTCTTCAATACCAAGACGGGCCCATGCTCGGGCTTCGGGATCACTAAAACTTCGCGTCTCACGTTCCCAAACTTTGTCTTTTGACATCTGGGCATTCATCTCCGCCTCAGTAGTATTGTTAAAAAAATTCCATTTTAGGTTATAGTCGCGCACATGATCTTTACAAAACCAGATAAATTCGTCCAATACATCCGGCGCTCGAGGCGCCCTAAACTTACCAGCCTCTTCACAGCCCTCATGTTGGCAAATTCTAGTTGAAGTCTCAGATGCTCCTGACATACCACGCCGCGTCCTTGTCGTTTTTTTCTTCGCAGAAGAGACGGACATGTCAAAACCAAAAGGATCAGACTTAGCCATTTTTTTGCACCTTTTCGATTCCAGATGAATATCATAGACTGTCAATTGAGAATTTGAAGGGGCCTTTTAGAAAAAATGTCAAGAATTAATGAAATTAAGCTTAAACTAGAACAAAACTTTATTGTTCAAGACCTTGAAGTGGTTGATGAGAGTGAACAACACCGAGGCCATTCGGGTTTTCAAGACGGTGGAGAAAGTCACTTTCGCGTCCGTCTGACCACGGCATCGTTCTCTGGCCAAAGCCGTATAGAGCGCCACCGAGCGGTTCATGCAGCACTTGGACAAGAACTTTTGGACGCAATCCATGCTCTGGCGCTCGAATTGGATACGCCCGTTTCTTAAGGCGACATTTAAGCCATCCACAGTTAGCTCAATCAAGACGCACGTCGACCCTAAAGTGTTGACGCGAGGAGAAGTCAAAGTCCTAATTTATTAGTAACAAGCTCTTTCACAACCGTTGGATTGGCTTTCCCACCAGTCGCCTTCATCACTTGACCCACAAACCAACCTGCCAATTTAGGATTAGCCTTGGCCTTTACTACTTGATCCGAGTTGTCTGAAATAACTTTATCAACTGCAGCTTGGATCGCATCAGTGTCAGTGATCTGCTTCATGCTACGATCCTCCACGATCTTGGAAGGATCACCCCCTTGGGTGTAAACAATCTCAAACAGGTCCTTGGCTATTTTGCCACTTATATCACCCCGTGCAATAAGGTCTATAATACCGCCTAATTGGTCAGGTGCGACTGGACTTTGTGTAATGTCTTTGCCATCTTTCTTAAGTCGACCAAAAAGCTCATTAATTACCCAGTTCGCCGAAAGCTTGCCATCCCGTCCGTTCGCAACCACTTCGAAAAACCCAGCAGCATCCAGTTCAGCAGTCAAAACATTCGCATCATACTCAGAAAGAGAAAAATCTTTTATGAAACGTGCTTTCTTCTCGTCGGGCAGTTCGGGTAGGTTGCTCGCAATGGTATCAACCCAAACCTGCTCAATTTCGAGAGGCAACAGGTCAGGATCGGGGAAGTAACGGTAATCATGTGCTTCTTCTTTTGATCGCAGAGACCGGGTTTCCCCTTTCTCTGGATCGTAAAGACGGGTTTCCTGATCGACTTTTCCGCCAGCTTCCACAATAGTGATCTGGCGGCGAGCCTCGACTTCAATAGCCGCTTGGATAAAGCGCATAGAGTTCATATTTTTAATTTCGCATCGCGTCCCAAGATGTGAAAAATCATCTGTTTCAACAAATTTTTCATATTGTCCCGGCATGCATATTGAGACATTTACATCGGCCCGAAGATTGCCATTTTGCATGTTGCCATCACAAGTCCCTAAATAACGCAGGATTTGACGCATTTTAGCGATGTAGGCGGCCGCTTCTTCTGGGCCTCGAAGATCAGGTCGGCTAACTATTTCCATCAGCGCTACACCTGTCCGGTTGAGATCAACAAAAGACATGTTTGGATCCATGTCATGAATTGATTTCCCTGCATCCTGTTCTAAATGTACCCGCTCTATTCGAACCCGACGCGCAATCCCCGGTTCAATATCTACTATCACTTCACCTTCTCCAACAATAGGATGATAGAGTTGAGAAATTTGGTAACCTTGAGGAAGGTCAGGATAAAAATAGTTTTTACGATCAAAGGCAGACCACAAATTAACCTCAGCCTTGAGGCCTAATCCAGTGCGGACAGCCTGTTCGACACAGAACTCATTTATAACGGGCAACATACCCGGCATTGCAGCATCGACGAAGGCTACATTTGAATTTGGCTCGTTTCCAAATTCGGTCGATGCACCTGAAAACAGTTTTGCATTTGAAGCTATCTGGGCATGAACTTCCATTCCAATAACCAGTTCCCAATCGTGTTTGGCTCCAGCAATAATTTTTGGTTTTGGCGTCTCATAGGAAAGATCAAGCATTTTTGTCACCTAAATTCTTTGTATAAAGCAGGGTTTAGCCAATGGATCAACAGGTTTCAATGATCTTTGCGCTTATCTTGACCCGCACGAGCGGTTGGATGTCCCGTTATTGAGGATTTATGCGATGCGTGCAGGCTAAAGCATAGAGTGATCACACTATCGCCTCAAAACGCTTTATTATCATGTAAGCAACCAACATCCCATTATACTTGGATGATTCGTGTTGCTATCTCCGTTGTATCAACGCTTAGTCCCTCCGTTTGAAGTAAACGCTTCAAATTCGATTTGATCAATAATTCTCGGACATCGTCAAATGGCCCTTCTTGGAAAGCGCTGCAAAGCCTTGCGGTCATCTGAGGATTGATTTTATCAACTTTTATCAACCAGTCAGTTAACAGCGCATAACCCAAGCCCGATTTATGATGGAACCCAGAAAAATTTCTACTAAAATTTCCCAAAATTGATCTGAAGCGATTTGGGTTTCTGATGGTAAAATCTGAATGTTTTAATAATGTATTGGTTATATTAATCAGGTCGTCTGGTTTTGCTGTACTGATTTGCACGCCAAACCATTTGTCGATTACAAGCCGTTCAGAAGCCCATTGATCATAAAATGCAGCTAGTTCAGATTGGCCATCCCCGACTTGAAGCAAATTCGTCAAAGCTGTAAATTGCTGGGTCATATTATCGGCAAGCGCGTATTGCCGCTTTGCCGTCTCGCCATCATCCAATCGACTTATATAATTTAGAGCGATGTTTGCTAAACTGCGTGAGGATGATTGCTCTGCATTGGGTTTGTATTTTAATGTTATTTGATGACTGGCATAGACTTCGCGTAAAGCGTCCTCTAGATGATGCGCAACGGCCTTTGAAAATTTTTGATGGGCACCATGAATTTTCTCAGGAACGGCAAGTTGGCCGCGATCTGCAATTTGACATGCAAGTTCGTTTTCGATGGGTGGAACCATCATCAGCGCGCGAAAAGCAGGATCAAGAGTTTTATCTGTTAATACGGATGACATCGCCTCTAGGAGAAGCGGGTCAGGGGTGCTGTCCTGAGTGCACATCTGGATAAGACACTCGCGCATCAACGTATTGGCGGCGTCCCAGCGATTAAAAAGATCTGTATCGTGCGCCATCAAGAAAGCGCGCTTTTCATCACTCATTGTGTGTTCGAGATAGACAGGTGCCGAAAAGTCTCGCAAGACTGACGCGATAGGTCTTGAAGCCAGGCCTTCAAACGTAAAACTTTGTTCTGCCGCGGTCATTTCCAAAACTGTAGTTGGTAAAATTTCTTCGCCATTTTCATTAAGCAAGCCAACGGCAATAGGAATAACCTGTTCAGTTTTTATAGGCTGACCTGCTGTTGGCGGCGTTACTTGGATAAAGTCGAGCGTTAATCTTCCATTATCATAAGTTTCTTTCACGCTAAGACGCGGTGTACCAGCTTGGCTATACCAGCCTTTGAACCCACTCAGATCACGTCCTGTGGAATCTTCGAAGACTCTTAGCCAATCTTCTACTGTCGCCGCATCTCCATCGTGGCGTTCAAAATATAGATCCAACGCTTTTGAATAGGCTTCACCCCCGACCAAGCGTTTCAACATGCCTATAACTTCGGCGCCTTTTTCATAAACAGTCATCGTATAAAAGTTATTTATCTCAACAAAACTTTCTGGACGGACTGGATGCGATAGCGGGCCATTGTCCTCACGAAATTGATGTGTGCGCATCATTATGGCATCTTTGATGCGTTTTACAGATGGGCTGCGCATATCTGAAGTGAACTGCGCGTCTCGAAAAACGGTTAAACCTTCTTTTAAACTAAGTTGAAACCAGTCACGACAAGTAATGCGGTTGCCTGTCCAATTGTGAAAATATTCATGTGCAACAATCGCCTCAATACGTTCAAAGTCAGCATCAGTGCTTGTAGCCGGATTGGCTAAAACACAAGAGCTATTAAAAACGTTCAGGCCCTTGTTCTCCATTGCGCCCATGTTAAAATCATCAACGGCCACAATATTAAAAATATCTAAATCATATTCACGCCCATAGACCTCTTCATCCCATTTCATGGAGGCTTTCAAAGCTTTCATTCCAAACGCACATTTACCTTCATCACCTACTCTGACCCAGATATTCAAAGACACGTTTTTGCCCGATTGTGTTTTAAAATAATCTGAATGATTGATCAATTGTCCCGCCACTAGGGCAAATAGATATGCAGGCTTGGGCCATGGGTCGATCCATTCAGCCCATCCTACACCAGATCCTTTTTGATTACCGTTTGACAAAAGAACGGGAAGGTCTTGATCTTGGTTTTCAATTCGAACTCTGAATTTGCTCAAGACGTCTGGCCGGTCGGGATAAAAAGTAATTTTACGAAACCCTTCAGCCTCACATTGCGTGCAGTACATGCCGTTGGACATATATAATCCTTCTAGTGAAGAATTATTAGCAGGATCAATTTCGACTTCACATTCGAATATAAACTCAGTGTTTGGCACCCTCACATTTAGGCCTGTTGCGTTCACTTTAGGATCAGCGGGCTTACCGTTGATTTTGCACCATATCAAATTAAGATGTTCACCGTGTAAAAACATATCTTGTATCGAAGATTTTTCTTGTGGTGTGACTGTCAATCTAGACAAGACCCGAGTGGCATTTGGTGACAATTTAAATGTTAGCTCAACGTCTTTAATTATAAATGGGTAGGGCACGTAATCTTTGAGATAAAACGTTTGTGGTATAGCATCTTTCATATCAATCCATTCGATTTAATCGCGTGTTTATGATACGAACATAAGTGATTGTCTTACTCCTGCAAGCCCTGTCAATATTGCTTGGCGAATTCTCTTATGATGTTGAATATTTATTTGGGAAATTTCATCTTTATAAAATGCAATGCATAAAAACTGTTTAAATTACGCTACGTATGCAGTAATCTTCATAGCATACAAGAAAAAGACGTTTGCAGTGTGCTATGCTAATCCTTAAAAAAATTTAACCTTCGTTATAACGAAAAGATTTGTGGGTGACTTTATGAGACGACCATTGGTAGGTGTGATTGGAAATTATTACCTAATAAATGATGAGTATCCAGTACAGGCTGGTGGAACAATGAATTGTGAGGCACTTTCCAATGTCTCTGGATGTATGCCCGTTATCATTCCTGCAAACCCAGCATATGTCTCAGTGGAAGAGCTACAAGACCGTTTTGATGGTTTTGTATTTACTGGAGGTCGCGCAAATATCCATCCAGATGAATATGGAGAGCGTGAAACCGAAGCGCATGGCACTTTTGACAGAGAACGCGATGCAATAACCTTGCCGCTTATCCGCGCTTGTGTGAGTATCGGTCAACCGTTGTTTGGAATTTGTCGCGGCTTTCAAGAAGTAGCAGTCGCTATGGGCAGTACGCTTCATCCTGAAATACGCGATTTGCCAGGCCGCAATAACCACAGAATGCCACCCAATGGAACACTAAAGGAAAAATTTGCCCTGGTGCATAAAGTGTCTGTTTCTAAAGAGGGCCCATTTAGTAAAATTTTCGGCGCGAGTAACGTGATGACAAATACACTGCACGGTCAGGGGATCAAAACTACTGGACCACGTGTGGTCATCGATGGATATGCACCAGATGGCACGCCAGAGGCAATCTATATCAAAGAAGCCCCAGGCTTTACCCTGTCTGTGCAATGGCATCCAGAATGGAATGCAGAGATGGATCCCGTATCACGGCCACTTTTTAAGGCATTTGGCAAGGCCGCACAGGTTTGGAGCCTGACAAAGCAAAGTAGAACAGCCCAATACGCATAATTTTTATAATTCCCAGCTGACTTGGTACTTTTCAAGAATTTCTAACGGTACAATTTCTAACGCCTTCTGATGCGTGGACCTCAAATTGACGTTGGGCGCACATCCTTCTTCATGCGCTTGGAGAAACCGGTTTGCGCAAAGGCACCAACTATCACCCGGTTTAAGACCCGGAAACTGATATTGCAACATAGGCGTAGTCAGATCGTTGCCAACATATTTTGAATAGGCAAGGAATTCCTCATTCATTACCGCGCAAACTGTATGGCTACCATGATCCTGTGAGCAAGTATTGCAATGCCCATCTCTAAAAAAGCCCGTCAAGGGTTTTAAAGAGCAAGGAGTTATAGCATCGCCAAAAATATTCACATTAGGATCTTTTTTTGGCATTTTAAAATCTTTTCAGATATTCCATGGTTACTCTAAACGGTGTAAGTTACAGTTTAAGTGGATACATTGGCGATAAAAGTCAACCATGCAAGTTGGATGGTCTCACCAAAAGGCTGAAATAGCATAGCTATTGGAACGCCAGAGTTTGGCCTATCAGCATCCATTGATATGCAAATAAAAAGTACCGTTATACTTGTTTTCTTACCCGCCGCTAAAGTGCTTTTGAATATTCATTTTAAACGGATAATGGGAAATACTGCCAGGGCACCGTGTCATAACCTTTATGAACATCACAGTTTGGATGATGGTTCACAGGTGTTGGTAGCCAGTGAGCAGGATCAATTTTATAGTTAGGCGTTGTCTAAATCAGCCAATAATCTTGAGGCGTCAGAGGCGTTCGGCTGATTTGGCCACCTATAGTCATATGCAGACAGTCTTAACATATCTTGTTAAGTCCCTACCTTTGGTGGAATAAGATCAATTCCGGACCTGTCAACCATTTGAACTATAACTGTAGCAAACATGGGCCCTCACTACTCTGGAGACAGAGTTAAATGAGGATGTGGTACTGCAAAGAACTGACTTCAAATAGAATTCTCTCCTAACCAAAATAAAAGACGTTCCCAATCACGCTCTTTTCATCCAGCTGTTCAGCAAAAATAGTCATAAATTTTCTCCTGAACGCAGATCCAAGAGATAAGCACACTTTGGATTGTTATGAACAATTTATGCCTATTCATTATTTAAATCGATCGAGTAATTTTTGTAGTTTTGTTCTATCATCCGCTTTGACGCAAGCAGGGGGTTCTGTTTTATGCGGGACAGTAGTTTTACTATCGTTCTTTGTTTGTTTCTTTGTTGGAAAGCCAGTTTCAGTGAGACACAATGCAACCCTGTTCATAAAACCGCCCTTATCCCCAAACGCCAGCAATGCGGAACCCTGCACGATAGCCTCAAGCATGCCCTTCAGCCAGTCTTGGTCCAACTTTCCAAAATCATGTAGCACATATCGAGATACAAGGTTTTTATTGCCTGGGTGTCCGATCCCTAATCTGACGCGGTGATAATCAGGACCAATGTGTTGGTGAATTGAGCGCAACCCATTGTGTCCAGCATGACCGCCGCCAGTTTTTACGCGCAACTTTCCAGGAGCCAGATCTAGTTCATCATGAAATACAGTTATATCCTCAGGCCCGAGTTTGAAGAATCGCATGGCTTCTCCAACTGATTGACCTGACAGATTCATAAATGTGTCTGGCTTTAACAGAACAACTTTCTCACCACCAAGCCGCCCTTCGCTCACACGGCCTTGAAATTTGGTCTTCCACGGAGAAAAACCTCCTGCATAATCGATGTGATCAATAGCCATAAAACCAATATTATGCCGGTTCCGGGCATATTTATCACCAGGATTTCCAAGTCCTACAAAAATCTGCATATACAAAGCCGTCTAAAATGTTTTATTAAGAAGTACTTCTTTCCAAGTTTACCCGATAAAAAAGCAGGGCAAAAGCCCCGCTTGTCATGGATGTATCAGTAAAAACGTTTTTTTTACTCTTCAGTTGCCGCTTCTGCGTTTTCTTCACCTTCTGTGACACTATCTTCATCGGTTGTGTCAGAAAGACCTCTAGGCGCTGAAATATTTGCAATCACAAAGTCGCGGTCGATTGTTGCCTTTGAACCTGCGGGCAGTTTAACAGAAGAAATTGTTATTACTTCGCCCATCGGCAGTCCATGAAGGTCCACTGTAATTTTTTCCGGAATATCGCCTGCAGTTACCCGCAATTCAACTTCCTGACGTACAATTGTCAACACGCCACCACGTTTTATACCAGTGCATTCTTCTTCATTGATAAACTCAACTGGAATGAACAGACTTACGAGCGATGTTCTACGAAGGCGCATCAGATCCAAATGTGTAGGAAGATCTTTCACAACATCCCGTTGTACATCGCGGCAGATGACGCGCACGTCGTCATGACCTTCAACTTTCAGGTTGAACAGCGTCGATAGGAAACGACCTGCACGCAATTTCTTCAAAAGGACGTTGTGGGGTATCTGGATTGGAAGAGATTCTACACCACCTCCGTACACGACGCCAGGAACCATACCGTCACGACGTGTCTGACGAGCGGCGCCCTTGCCTGTCCCCGTACGTACGATCGCCTCAAGATTTGGGGTCTCTTCAGCCATTTTATTCTCCATAAATGCAAATGCGGAACTCCTCCAAGGCTGTAGCTCCGCGACAGGGGTGCCTGATAGCCCAAATTATAAAGTTTTAAAAGGGTTTATTTTTTGGATGTTAGACGTGCGTGATTCAGGCCCAATCACCAGCAAAATCAGCCGGTATCCTTAATGTATCTCTCGAAACTTGATCCAAAGAACGATGACCACAAAGCGCCATCGTCGTTTCAAGCTCTTTTTGTATAATTTCTAAGGACAACTGCACGCCTTTTTGACCCATTGCACCCAGCCCATATATGTAGGAGCGGCCAATATAAGTACCCTTTGCACCAAGGGCGAAGGCCTTTAAAACATCTTGACCAGATCTTATGCCACCGTCCACGTGCACCTCAATTTTATCACCAACTGCATCAATGATCGAAGGCAGTACACGAATTGAACTTTGTGCGCCATCGAGTTGGCGACCACCATGATTTGATACGATAATGGCATCCGCTCCAACATTCAACGCAAGATGGGCGTCTTCTGCATCTAAAATACCTTTCAGAATGACTTTCCCGTCCCATTTCTTTCTTAGATCTTTGATCTTGTCCCAATCAAGTTTTGGATCGAATTGTTCTGCTGTCCAAGAGCTTAGACTGGTCGTATCGGAAACGCCTTTGGCGTGTCCTACGACATTTCCAAAGTTCTTCCGTCTGGTCCGCAGCATCTCCATACCCCAACCCCATTTTGTCGACAGGTTCAGAAGCGTTTTTGGAGTTAGTTTAGGCGGTGCTGATAACCCATTTTTGATGTCTTTGTGACGTTGCCCCAAAACTTGCAGATCAAGAGTAATGACAAGCGCGGAGCATTTTGCCTCTTTGGCCCGTGCCATTAGCCGAGACATATAATCTTGATCTTTCATGACATAGAGCTGAAACCAAAATGGTTTTTCAGTGTTAGCAGCCACATCTTCGATCGAACAAATAGACATTGTTGACAGTGTATAGGGGACGCCAAAATTCTCTGCTGCACGCGCCGCTTTGATTTCCCCATCCGCAGATTGCAAACCCGTTAATCCGATTGGGGCCAATGCAACAGGCATAGTCACGTCTTGTCCTATCATTTGCGCACGTGTGTGACGCCCACTCATGTCGACAGCAACTCTTTGTCTTAGCCGTAACTCAGAGAAATCTGTCACATTTTCTTTGAATGTTTGCTCCGTCCAGCTACCAGATTCTGCATAATCAAAAAACATCTTTGGCACGCGGCGGCGATAGATTTTCTTGAGGTCGTCTATATTGGTTATGATCGGCATTTTGGTCTCGCCTGCGTGATTTAGGATTCTCTATCAATTTGAACGGTATCGGAAAACGATCTTTATGCCACCGTCTAATAAAAGACTGCGGTTAAAAAATAATATAATAGCGCCTTAGGCGTCATGTACACCTTTGGCCAAGGAGGCAACAAACTCTAGCACTTGGGCAACAGACTTGCCACTGCTGAGTTCTTTTATAATAGCTGATCCAACCACTGCTCCATCGGCAATCGACGCAATCTTTTTTGCAGCCTCTGGCGTGTTGATTCCAAATCCGACGACAACTGGCAAATCTGTACCAGTCTTAATACGCGCCACTTCTGGTCCCACGTCACCCGACTGGGCTTCTCCTGAACCTGTGATCCCAGTGATAGAGACGTAATACACAAAGCCGGATGTATTGGTTAATACGGTCGGCAAACGTATTCCATCGGTTGTAGGCGTTGCCAGACGAATGAAGTTTAATCCTGCCAGTTGTGCTGGAATGCAAAGCTCTTCATCCTCTTCTGGCGGCAAATCTACAATGATCAGTCCATCAATGCCTGCATCGTTCGCTTCTTCCAGAAACTTTTCCACACCGTGGCTGTAAATGGGATTATAGTAGCCCATGAGAACGATTGGCGTGTCTTGGTCGCTCCTTCGGAAGATACGTGCCATGTTTAACGTTTTT
>JAOGIM010000022.1 GCA_028150825.1 Paracoccaceae bacterium | reverse complement strand
GCAAGAGAGGATTGAAGAGATCGTTAAAACCGCCCAAAAGGTGCCATCCTGGTGTAATTCACAGCCTTGGCAACTGGCCATTTGTTCCCCTGAAAAGACAAAAGTCTTGGCGGACGCTCTGACAGAGGCGGCAATGAGTGGTGTGCAATCGCCTGATATTGTCTTTCCAGAACGCTATCAGGGTGTCTATAAAGATCGCCGCTCCACGTGTGGCTGGCAACTTTACGATGCGGTCGGGATCACAAAAGGAGACCGAGAGGCATCCTACAAACAAATGATGGAGAACTTTTGTTTCTTTGGCGCGCCGCAGGTTGCTGTTGTTACCACGCCTAAAGAACTGGGCGCTTACGGAGCAGTTGATTGTGGAGCATTTGTGACAGCCTTTACTTTAGCCGCACAAGGTTTTGGGGTGGCGACAATTGCGCAGGCGGCGGTTGCGGGTATTGCGCCTGTAGTGCGAGAGAACTTGGGATTGCCGCATGATCGGGATATTCTCTGTGCGATCTCGTTTGGCTACGAAGATAAAGAACACCCAGCCAACCAGTTTCGCACAATGCGAGCAGAGCCCTCAGAAGTGATAGATTGGCATTGACCCTTAGGCTAGAGGCTATGGCGCCAGGCGGACCCAGTAGATTTCATTAAAAAATAAGCCAATTCATGCACATTTAAAACACTTTAAATGGATCTTTGTTTGGGCAAGGGGATATAATCTTTCCCACATTTAATTGGGTTATTCTGGAATATTATCCTTTTTCAAAGGTTATGAGAAAACTTTGGGCGAAGCTTGAACCTAGGCGTGCAGATTTCGTTTTAAGTACTTTTATTCTCTTACTTATCTGAATGAACCGGAGGAATGATTTTCTACAGTCCAATAAAGTGGCATGCCATCCTGACTTCAATGCGCCTGATACGGTTTGAATTGGTTGTCAGCTGTAATAATTATATGGCCCCAAGATAAGCGCCTCAGCGGCGCTTGGAAATCATCAACTATTTCTAGAATTGGCCATTCGCATCAAAGAAAATTTGCCTTGGAACTTTTTCAAAACAGCTAGAGCGAAATAGGAACCATCACGGTTGGCTCGATCACATTCGCATTTGGCACGGCCTTGATGAGCTCATTCGCGGATTGTTCCAAAAGTGGGAAGGTTTTGTAGTGGCAGGGGATAATGGTTTTGAAATTAAAGAATTTGGCGGCGGCATAACCTGCGCGTCTCATGTCCATCGTAAAATGGCCCCCTGAGGCGAGGATGCCGATGTCTGGACTGTGAAGATCGTTAAAGACCGCCATATCAGACATCACATCAGTGTCGCCAGAAACATAGATCGTGTGGCCCTCGCCTGCGATCATAAAGCCGCATTCGCTGCCGATACACTTGGGTCCATCAGGGGTGCCGATGGTAGAGCTGTGTACTGCATGCACCATGGTCACTGCAACTTCGCCCAGCCTTACGGTGCCACCTTTGTTGAAACCGATCCCTTCAATATTCTTTGTTTCTATCCAATGGTTGACCAGATCGAATTGAGCAACCACAGGAATGCCCTTTTCCTTTGCAAGTGGCAGCGTGTCACAGATATGGTCGAAATGGCCATGCGTTAAAAGGATATGCGTCGCGCCTTCGGTAGCTTTTGGTTGGACTGCCTTAGGCAACATTGGGTTGCCGTTGAGCCAAGGATCAATCAGTAAAACTTGCCCTGCGATTTCTATCCTAAACGAGGCGTGGCCGAGCCAGATAATATTCATGGTCGCTCCTTTTTTACCTTTTTGTAAATCATTATCTTGAAAAGATCTCTCAACATTTGCAACAGTTTTCGTATCGCGAGGCTTTGAGAACTTGCAGCTTATCTCGCACGGCGTTAAAGCTTTAGGATGCTTTTTGAGGGAGACCCAAATGACAATTGATACGGCAACAGCGGCGAAAGTTGCAAAACTTGCCCGGATCAAAGTAGATGATGATGCGCTGCCGGCAATGGCAGAGGAATTTAACATGATTATTGGCTTTATCGAGCAACTTAATGAGGTTGATGTTGAGGGTGTTGAGCCCATGACCTCGGTTACACCCCAACGGCTTAAGCGGCGGGTGGACGAAATCAATGACGGGGCTCAGCAGTTATTGGTTCTTTCGAATGCGCCTGATGCACGGGAAGGATTTTTTGCAGTTCCGAAGGTGGTTGAATAATGTCTGAACTAAATAAACTAACGCTTGCTGATGCCCGAGACTTATTGCGCAAAAAAGATATCACTTCTGTTGAATTGACCGAAGCCTGTTTGCAGGCAAAGGGTGACGGTAAGGCGTTGAATGCATTTGTTCATGATACGTCAGAAGTTGCCCTTGGGCAGGCAAAGGCGGCAGACGGCCGTTTGGCTGAGGGGGATGCACCCTCGATGTGTGGTCTTCCAATCGGTATCAAGGACTTATTTTGCACCAAAGGCGTTCCAAGCCAAGCGGCGAGCAAAATCCTTAATGGTTTTCGGCCTGAGTATGAAAGCACTGTTAGTCAAAAGCTGTTTGATGATGGTGCTGTTATGGTAGGCAAGTTGAATATGGATGAATTCGCCATGGGATCTTCGAATGAAACATCTGTTTATGGCGACGTGGTCAACCCTTGGAGGGTCGACCAACGAAATTTGACGCCGGGTGGTTCTTCGGGTGGATCAGCTGCTGCAGTGGCGGGGGATCTTTGTCTTGCAGCGACGGGAACAGATACTGGGGGATCAATTCGCCAGCCTGCGGCTTTTACTGGAATCGTTGGGATAAAACCAACCTACGGCCGTTGTTCGCGCTGGGGTATCGTTGCCTTTGCCAGTTCTCTTGATCAAGCCGGCCCGATGACCAAATCCGTCCGCGATGCCGCTATCATGCTTGAAGCAATGTGCGGCCATGATCCCAAAGACAGCACAAGCGCAGATCTTGCTGTACCAGATTTTGAAACCTGTCTCACTGGGGATATCAAAGGTAAGAAGATTGCGATCCCGAAAGAGTACCGAATGGAGGGGATGCCCGATGAAATTGAAAAGCTTTGGGCAGATGGTACCGCCATGCTACGCGATGCAGGGGCTGAGATTGTTGATGTCAGCCTGCCCCATACCAAATATGCTTTGCCCGCCTACTATGTGATCGCACCTGCAGAGGCTTCTTCTAACCTTGCCCGCTACGATGGTGTCCGATTTGGGTGGCGCGCCAGCATCGGTGCGGGTGACGGTATTACTGAGATGTATGAGAAAACCCGTGCCGAGGGGTTTGGCGCAGAAGTACAGCGCCGGATTATGATTGGTACATATGTTCTTTCAGCGGGTTTTTATGATGCTTATTACAATCGAGCGCGACGCGTTCGCACGTTGATTAAGAAAGACTTTGACGATGTCTTTGGCATAGGTGTCGATGCAATTTTGACACCTGCCACTCCATCTGCGGCTTTTTCACTGGGGGATATGGCGACAATGGATCCGGTGCAAATGTACCTCAATGATGTGTTCACAGTTACGGTAAACCTCGCGGGGCTTCCCGGTATATCTATTCCAGCTGGATTGGATACGCAGGGTCTTCCATTAGGTCTGCAGCTGATTGGTAAACCTTGGGAAGAAGGCGATTTGCTCAATACTGCTTATGCGCTTGAGAAATCGGTTGGCTTTGTTGAAAAACCACAAAAATGGTGGTAGTGGCACAATTAGTTACTGTGGTGAGCTTGAAATGAAAAAAAAGCGCGTAGTAGAATTTGGATTTTTGATATTCGCGCTTATGGGCTGTGAGGCAGATATTTCGAACAGTGGATTTGATCCGACCTTGAGAAGAAGCTCGGGCATTTCCGCGTATGGTTTACCAACTCCGCTGAGTGTCATTCAAGAAGAGTTAGAAAGTCCTGACCAAATTTCCCCTGATAATGAAAGCGCTACTAAAACGGTTGATGATTTGTCTGATGAAAATGACTTTGAAGCAGTTTCAAGCCGTCATACCATAGAAAGTGACGCGCAAAGGATTGAGCAGAATCGCTTGACCTACAGTGTGATCGAGCCGACGGATCTGCCAATTCGCTCGGTAAATGACCGGCCCAACATTGTGGAATATGCGCTTCAAACGACCAATTCCTTGCGGGCCAGGCTTTACAGTAGAGGGCCGTTTGCATCCGAAAGACTGACCCTGGTGAATTGCAGCCGGTTTGAATCTCCAAGCAAGGCACAAGAAGCCTTTTTATCCAAAGGTGGTCCAAAGTGGGATCGGTTGGGCCTTGATCCGGATGGTGATGGGTTTGCCTGTACTTGGGATCCTACTCCCTTCAGGCTTGCGCGATCTGGGGGATGATTGGGTATTCTGGAGCAACGTCAAACCCTTCTAATAACCATGGCGCTCGCCGTGAATGTGATAGCCCAGATTTGGTTGTTTTGCATTACACTGCAATGGAAACAGATCAGGAAGCCCTTGAAAGGCTTTGTTCCTCCGATCACGAAGTTTCAGCCCACTATCTTATTTCTGCATCAGGTGAAATTTTTCAGCTGGTTGCAGAAGACCGACGCGCCTGGCATGCGGGCCTCTCTTATTGGGCTGGACAGCGGGATGTAAACAGTCGTTCGATTGGAATTGAGCTTGATAACAATGGCAGTGCGCCGTTTCCCTATCCTCAATCACGCGCGTTGGTTGCATTGTGCCAAGATATTCTTCAGCGCTGGTCTATCCCTACTTGGCGTGTCGTTGCACATTCAGATATTGCAATTGGTCGAAAAATTGACCCTGGGCCAATATTTGACTGGTACGGGTTAGCTAAAGAAAATATCGGAATCTGGCCTGCACTGGGACAAGTAGCTTTAGGTACTGATGAGGCCCAGTTTCTTGAAGATGCTGCCATATACGGATATGAGACCACTTTAGGTTTGAAACTAGTTTTGTCGGCCTTTCGCTTACACTTTCGACCAATGGCGCAAGGCCCGCTTGATCCAATTGATTGTGCTCTAGCCCATGGTCTTATAGATTATTTGCCATTGACCCGTCTCACCGAACCGCTTAACCGAAGAGAGCGCGGAGAGCTGGATGGCCGCGGGCCTTAGGGTTCGAGGAAAGTCCGGACTCCACAAAGCAACAGTGCCGGGTAACGCCCGGGCAGGGAAACCTGACGGAAAGCGCCACAGAAAGTAAACCGCCCGTGCCTGCACGGGTAAGGGTGAAAGGGTAGGGTAAGAGCCTACCGGGGGGCTGGTAACAGTGTCCGCATGGCAAGCCCCACTGGGAGCAATGCCGAATAGGAACCTTGCGCGGTTGATCGGCTTGCCGATATCACCGCAAAGCCGCTTTGGTTTAAAGGTTCGGGTTGGCAGCTAGAGGCATAGGGGCAACTCTGTGTTTAGATGAATGGTCATCCATGGGGTTTTTGGCCCCGGGACAGAATCCGGCTTATAGGCTCTCCGCGCACCCACGAGAACAATGTGATATTTTGAGCGACAAATATGGCGCTTCACTGTTGACAGCGCCAGCCGCTTCGTTGATAGACTAAGCTTAATTGAATACGGGTTAGTTATGGCCCGTCGCAGGAGATAAAAGATGGCGAAACCTACCACAATCAAAATACGCCTGAACTCGACCGCGGACACTGGACATTTCTATGTCACAAAAAAGAATGCGAGGACTATGACTGAAAAAATGGTTGTTCGCAAATATGACCCGGTTGTGCGAAAGCATGTCGAATATAAAGAGGGTAAAATTAAGTAACCTTCCACAAATAAATTATTCTCAAAGCCGTGCAGATTTTTGTGCGGCTTTTGTCGTTTCAGGACCTGCTGAAATAAAGAATTGCTTATCTTGTCGTATTGATGATGCGGCATAACTTTCCTCTGCCATCTGTCTAATCGCAAAGCTTATGATCTTTAGGTTTTATAATCGCGTCGTAATTCTAATATTTAGATTATATCAAAAAAATATTGTTTGTTTTTGGGCTTTCTAAAACTTTGCGCCGCTCACATTGAGTTTAAGGAGCAGACAATTGGAAATGCCAAAGTCAGAACTAAGGCGGCGAACGCGTTCGATTTGTTCTTCCAGACATGATGTTACTCAGTGACCTTTTCAAGTCGTTCCACCGTATGACGAAGATAGCGTTATTGAAAGGCAGAAATCTGAATGAGGGATGTAAGACATTCACGGTGAAGTTTCTAGGTGCTGAATGAGCTCGACGCGGCTCTCGAAACTTCGTTATAAGCTTTTGCAAATTTAAATAAAAAAGGCCGGATAATATGCCCGACCTTTTAAACTTGTGGATGAGTGTACTATTCTTGGCTTCCCATGAAAAACAATAGAAACTGAAACATGTTCAGAAAATCAATATAGAGGCTCAGCGCTCCATGGATAGCTGACTTATCAAGCCACTCCTGATCGCCGTGATGTGCATGCGCAAGGAAGGTATTCTTGATGTTTTGTGTGTCGTACGCCGTCAGTCCGGCAAAAATCAAAACTCCTAAAATTGAGATCGCAAACATAATTGCAGGTGATCCCAAAAAGATGTTTATTATTGAAGCTACCAGGATTCCGATTACGCCCATCATTAAGAATGAGCCCCAGCCTGATATATCTTTCTTGGTCGTGTAACCCCAGAGGGATAGGCCAGCAAAGGCTATTGCTGTCACTAAAAATGTCTGTACGATCGAATGTGAGGTGTAGAAAATAAAGATCGAACTAAGCGACACGCCAATCATCGTAGCGAACAAAAAGAAAAAGAGTTGTGCTGCGCTAGCAGACGCGCGTTGCATGACTGCCCCAAATCCAAATATCATAGCCAGAGGTGCAAACATCACCACCCATTTCAGAGGAGAAGTGTAAATCGCCGCTCCCAATCCGGTCAGCATCGTTCCGTTGCGCATTGTAACAACATTCAAAGCTGGATCTGTTGTGACAGCCAAACCTGCGATAGACCAAGCGGCCAGAGCAGTGATCAGCATGCCCAAGGACATCGTGCTGTAGACTTTGTTCATGTGGGCCCTTAGACCGACATCAATCTCTGCGGCTCTGGAACCTGCCCTCGTGCTAATTGTATTATAGTCTGCCATCGTTGAGCCTCCTATTGAAAAGTTTATTAAGGTGAAAAGTTTATTAAGGGATTTTAACATTACTTATTAAATCTAGATATTGTATCTTTTGTCTCCATATTCAAGACAATAAAAGCTAAATTTTGATGATTTAAGGGTTAATTTTTTAGATCAACGGATTTTGACCACGACTTTTCCAGTCGATTTTCGACCCCGCAACAGTTCTAATCCCTTTTTTGCCTTCTCAAATGGTAAAACATGACTGATATGAGGGGTCAATTTACCTTGTCCATGCCACATCATCAGTTGTCGCAGGCTATTGGTTAGGGCGTCTGGATTGAATTTAAGGTAACCACCCCAATTAAATCCTTGCACAGAAATATTTTTTACCATGAGATGATTCGGAGGAATCGCTGGTAACTCGCCGCTGGCAAATCCTATGATCAGTATCCGGCCATTCGGATTACATGCGCGAAAGGCAGCATTAAATTGGTCTCCGCCGACAGGGTCATAGACTACATCAGCCCCCCCCAGTTTCTTAACTTGCGCTCTTATATCGCCGGTTTGTGCGTCGATGACATGATCAGCGCCCGCTGTCTTGGTCCTCTCAAGCTTGTCTGAGCCGCTTGCCACTGCAATAACTTGGGCTCCCATTAGTTTGCCAAGCTCTACTGCCGTTAAACCCACGCCGCCAGCGGCACCTAACACTAAGAGTGTTTCACCAGATTTTAATTTGGCTTTGTAATCTAATGCCAGATGGCTTGTGCCATAGGCGATTTGAAAGCCGGCAGCGTTTATCATATTTATACCCTGAGGAATCCCGATACATCTGTGCTCATGAAAGACACCGTATTCTGCCAAACCACCCTGACCACTATAAACGGCGACCTTACTGCCCACTTCATGCGAGCTTACTCCTTCGCCCAAGGCGACAACTTCTCCAGCCAATTCCATACCAAGAGTAAAGGGCAGGACTGGCGTTTCCTGATAGGTTCCTTTAATCAATAAAAGATCAGCAAAATTCAGCCCGCACGATTCAATTCGCACTAATACTGTTCCTGGTTTTACAGTTGGTTTATCTATTGTGACAAATTCTGGGGCTACGTTTGCCTGATGTACCTGAAGGGCTTGCATGATACGCTTTCGTTTTATCAATGCATTAGGCAGGCGGATGCCAGAAGTCAATTATTCTTCAAACCAAAGCAAAAGGGGTAGGTAAAATACAATTTAAGGATGTAAGTATACTTTTTAATTTCGCTTAAGTAATTCAAAACCCTTGCATGTATCTATGCTTAAACCTATTATATTTTGAAGGTTATTGGACTTTTACTGGTTGTTTGAATCAGCATTTGTTCTAATCACCTCGTTTCAAAAAATAATGTACTTGGACAGTTTAATAAAAGGTGAATAGAGGATGGCGCATCTTGTAGATGTACATGTTGGGAAAAGAATTCGCCATCGTCGTTGGCTTGTCGGCATCACGCAACAGCAGCTAGCTGAGAAGGTGGGAATTAAATTTCAACAAATACAAAAATACGAAACAGGTGCTAATAGAGTAAGCGCGTCGCGTCTTTGGGATATTTCTGAGACACTTGATGTTTCAATCAGCTTTTTCTTTAAAGGCATTGAAAAATCGAAAGAACCTTCTGAGACTGGGGGTGTAGTGCCTGCAGATATGATGGGCGATAAAGAGGCCCTCGATTTGGTGCGGTCTTACTACTCAATCCCTGAAAATCAACGTCGTCGCCTTTTTGATTTGGCACGTGTTCTTAGCGACGGTGCTTGATTTAATTATGAAAACCGTCTAGCGCCCTTTTATTAAGAGGGTACTTTTTTATGTTAAATGACCTATTTCGCGGCAATTTGGATAAGAATCTTCGAGAAGAGATTTTGAGTCTATCCCACAAACTAGCTGATGCGGCGCGTGTGGCGATCCTACCAATTTTTAGATCTGATAGGCTTTATACTCAAAATAAGGGTGCATCAGGCTTTGATCCAGTGACGGAGGCGGATAAAGCTGGTGAAAAAGCAATGCGTGAAATCCTACAACTTATGCGGCCGCAAGATGGCATTCTGGGCGAGGAATTTGGCTTTTTAAAAAGTGCATCAGGTCTTACTTGGGTGCTGGATCCTATAGACGGGACGCGCGGATTTATCAGCGGTACGCCAACTTGGGGGGTTCTTATTGCGCTCTCAGACAAAGATGGTCCTCTTTTGGGAATTATTGATCAACCTTATATACAAGAGCGGTTCGTGGGTTGCTTTGGGACAGCGTATTTTTATGGGCCACATGGATCTAGACAGTTAGCAATAAGATCAAATGTTCCATTAGCTGAGGCTACTTTACTGACTACATTTCCAGAAGTTGGTGATGAAAAAGACTTTTTGGGTTTTCGAGCGGTTGCAGACAAGGTCAATCTTGTGCGCTATGGAATGGATTGTTACGCCTATGCCTTATTGGCTGCGGGACATATTGATTTGGTCATTGAAGCCAAATTGAAAGCTTATGACATTCAGGCACCAATTGCCGTGATCGAAGGGGCTGGCGGGTGTGTCACGAATTGGCGAGGGGGTGTTGCTCATAACGGAGGTCAAGTGGTCGCGGTGGCAACGAAGGAGCTTCTTGAAGAGGTGCTGCCGTTGTTGAGCCCCTACGCGGACTAGCACAAAATGAACCAGCCTCTGCTCATCAAATGTGCAGCAAATATTTTAAAAATGGATGATCAACGTCAAGAATTGCGTGACAAGGATATTCTGATATCGAACTGTCAAATTTTAGAAATTGGCACTGAATTAACCTCCATTTGGACATCATCAGAGACTAAATGCAGTGGGATGCGTCGTGACCCCTGTTTTGGTAAACACGCATCATCATCTTTATTAAACGCTGACGTGGGCCGTACCGGCTGGACAGAATGCGCTGCTGTTTAATTGGTTGTAAACGCTGTATCCGATATGGGCTAAATTCAGCTCGGTTGAGATGCGGGTCTCGGCGATGGTCGGCTTGGCCGAGCTCGCTTTGTCAGGGTGCACGATGAGCTCGGATCATCTTTATTTTTATCCCAACGGCGCAAAGCTGGATAATACGATTGAGGGTGCCAAAGAGATTGGTCTGCGCTTCGTCCCCAATAGCGGGATAATGAGTATCGAAGAAAGCGATTGCAGTTTGCCATCCGACAGGCTTGTCGAAAAAGAGCATTACATTTAAGAAGACTGTATTCGCGTTAAAGATAAATTCCACGATCCGGATCCGGCTTAAATGATCCATTTGGGGATCGCGCCTTGCTCACTTTTCTCAGTCAGCTGTGATCTTATGCTTGATGCGGCAGCTTTGGTGCGCCATAAGTTGGGTTCATTTACATACTCATCTGGTGTAAAATGAGATAGACGTCGCTTATTCGTTTGAAAAATTTGGATGTCGGCCGGGGCAGAATGCTAAAGATTTAGGCTGGACAGGGTCAGATATCTGGAACGCCCATTGAGTTAAGCTGGATCAAAGTGAACAAGCGCTATTCGCCTAAACCAAAACTGGAGTTGCTCATTGTCCCTGTTCAAATTTCAGACTTGTTTCGGGTATTGCTCTCATACACCAGATGCGTGATGCAGGGGTGCTTGTGAGTCTGGACGTTGGTAGGTCTGCAAGTAATGATGCGTGCAACATGATCCTGAAGCGCGTCAGGCGATGCTCTTGCAACGGGTCACAAATGGAGCTGATGCCATGAGGTTGCATGAGACACTAGAACTGGTAATACGTGTGGGGCAGATTTTGTAGGTAGGCCTGAATGTGGCTTTCTAGAGGTTGGAAAACGCGCAGACATCGCGATCTGGGATGCGCAAACACGTGAAAATGCTGGAAGCTGGGAATCCAGTGGCCTTACTTTTGGCGAGGCCCACCCGTGTGAAGTATCTTATTTTTGAAGGACGTCAGATCGTTGAAGATGGTCTACTGTTGACCATAGATTTACACGATCTTAATTTGCAACAAAACAGGTTAGTTAAAAAAATAATGTAACGTTATTTTTCTATTTATATGTCATTTACATACTTCATACGCTTACCCTTTACCCAGACATCAAATACGGCACGATCATCACCCATCATGATTGTTGGGAATAGTGCACTCCAGATATCGTTGGCCATATTGGTACGTTGGGTAATGGCCGGTGTTGAGTGTAAATCTAAAACAACAATATCCGCATACTTGCCTACGTCAAGCGATCCAACTTGATCATCCAGATGCAAAGTTTGGGCAGATCCCATTGTCGCAAGCCATAATAGATTTGCTGGGTGCATGGGACCCGCATTTAATTGCCCCAATTCATAGGCTGCCGCCATTGTACGCAGCATGGAAAAGCTTGAGCCGCCCCCTGTATCTGTTGCCAGTCCAATTTTATGGCCTCGAGACGTCAAACCGGCCATGTCAAATAGTCCTGACCCGATAAAGCTGTTGGAGGTTGGGCAATGAACAATGGATGCTCCAACATCTTTGATACGGTCTTTCTCTCGCTCTTGTAGATGAATTGCATGTCCGTAAATTGCGCGGTCTCCCAACAACCCAACTTGTTCGTAGGCCTCAAGGTAATCTCTTGCATCTGGATAGAGAGATTTTACCCAAGCGATTTCTTCAACTTGTTCATTAATATGTGTTTGCATCAAGCAATCTGGGTACTCGGCCCACAATTGACCAAGCGCGGTCAACTGCTCCTGGGTTGAGGTCGGCGCAAACCGCGGCGTGATAGCGTAAAGACTGCGGTTTTTTCCATGCCATGCCTTTAAAAGGCGTTTGCTATCGTCATAAGCGCTTTGGGCTGTATCAATTAGACCCTTTGGCGCGTTTCTATCCATACAAGTTTTGCCAGCGACTATACCCATACCCCTGTCGTCTGCAGCTTGAAAAATGGCTTCGACACTTTCAGGATGTATGGTTGTGTAAGTGGCACACGTTGTAGTGCCATGACTGATGGCCAGATCCAAGTAGCGATCTGCTATAGTCTTTGCATAAACTGGATCGTAAAATTTCATTTCTTCGGGGAACGTATACTCGTTCAACCAATCAATCAGTCGTTTGCCCCAGCTGGCGATAATGGCGGTCTGAGGGTAATGAACATGTGCATCCACAAAGCCCGGGATTATAAGTTTTGGACCATAATTTACTATCTTAGCCTGGTTAAAACGGCGCTTTAAGTCTTCAGCTGTGCCAGTGGCATAAATTTTTCCATCGCGCACAAAAATCCCGCCTTGGCTATCTGACATACAAGATTCCAAAGGATCTATTTCAAAGGGATTTTTGGCAAGGCTTAGAGTGTGGCCCAATAAAAGTGTGTCTTGATTTTGCGTTGTCATGTCTCTGTTTCTTATTGGTTGCTTGGTGGATAAGCTACGCTGCAATTGCGCCGTCGTAAACGGGCCTATTTATGCTGTTTTTTAAGTTTTATCCAGTATCAAAGCCGTAATCAAATGATGGGGATATACTATGCAGGGTGACCGCGACATAATCCAGCCTGATCAAGCTAGCGAAGGTAATGCTTATAATTTAGATCGCCGCGCCACATCAGAAGTTTTACGCCACGTCGAAGGCCAAGACCGGGCACAATTGATCAGCATTCTGGGACTGCTGCACGCGGCTGATATTGCAGACCTTCTGGAACAGATATCCGCTTATGACCGCAAGCGCTTAATCCTACTATATGACCGTGAATTTGATGGAGAAATCCTTTCTGAGCTCGAAGAGGGCGTGCGCGAAGACATTATTGCACTGCTTAAACCTGAAGTCTTAACTGCGGCTGTTCGTAAGCTTAGGAGTGATGATGTCGTCGATACCATAGAAGATCTGGAGCAACTTCAAAAGGACGTGATTTTGGATGCGTTCGACAAGACAGAACGCGCAGCCGTCAAAAGATCGTTAAGCTTTCCTGAATTTTCAGCTAGTCGCCTCATGCAGCGTGAAGTCGTTATTGTGCCAGAAACATGGAGCGTCGGTGAGGCGATTGATCGCCTTAGAGCGGCCGATAAACTACGGGACCAATTTTATCATGTGACGCTTGTCGATGGTAGAATGAACCCAATTGCCAATGTGTCTCTAGGTCGGCTGATGTCCTCTGCGCGAGAAATGTTTTTAAAGGATATCAAGGAAGATATTTTTTGGACGATCCCTGTCTTGCAAGGTGAAGCAGATGTTGCCTATGCTTTTAACCCATACCACTTGATTTCTTCGCCTGTGGTTGATGAATCTGGACGGATTATTGGCGTCATCATGATTGATGATGCTATGGTTGTTCTCAATGATGAGCATGAAGAAGATATCTTGCGTCTGGCTGGAGTTGTAGAAAATAGCCCGAGCGATAGCGTTTTAGAAACAACGTTGCAAAGATTTCCTTGCTTGGCGGTGAACCTCATTACTGCGATCCTTGCCTCAGTGGTCATTACCCAATTTGCAGCCACCATTGAAAAGCTTATTGCACTAGCTGTTTTGATGCCAATTGTTGTATCAATGGGAGGCAATGCGGGAACTCAAAACCTAACAGTGGTGGTTCACAGTCTATCGACGAAAGATCTGACAGATGCTAACGTTTACCGAGTCAATTGGCGTGAAGGCTTAGTTGGTTTGGTGAATGTTGGTATTTTTGCAGTTCTTATGGGGATCGTAGGGCTCTTGTGGCTTGGGTCGCTGGACCTTGATTATATCATTGGGACGGCAATGATTGTGAATTTCGTGGTTGCTGGCTTGGCTGGGACTGGAGTGCCGGTACTTATGGATAGGATTGGGATTGATCCGGCTTTGGCTTCAGGGACCTTTGTCACGACAGCAACAGATATTTTTGGTTTCTTTGCCTTTCTTGGCTTTGCGGCTATTGTGCTGTTTTGATGTCGGCACTTGATGAGCAAAAGAGCGCGGCACGGAAGGAGGCTTTTGCCCGTCGAAAATTGGCGCATGCTATGTGTATCGGTTCGGAGGGGGCACTATTGTCATCCTTACTTGCAGGGTACAGAGGAGTGCCTTTGGCCGGCTATATGCCTATCCGGACCGAAATCGATCCTCTTGCCGCGATGGAAGAGGCTGTAGCACATGGCCTTGTTGGTGTTCCTGTTATTCAAGGTGCAGCGCAGCCTCTCAAATTTTCGCGCTGGGAACCAGATTGCGTTTTAAGAGATGGACCCTTTGGAGCAAAAGTGCCGTTTGAAGACAATTTCTTTGATCCTGAAATTCTCATTGTGCCTCTCGTAGCTTTCGACGCGCACGGGGGGCGTTTGGGCTATGGTGGCGGATTTTATGATCGTACGCTGAAGTTGTTGCGTGATAAACGCCCTACGCTTGCGATCGGCTTTGCCTATGCAACACAAATGGCCGAATGTTTACCTCTGGAAAGCACCGACCAGCCGCTTGATATGATGGTCACAGAACTTGATGTTCTGTCGTTTTAGCGGACCCGAAAATGTCGAAAATCTTCCAAACTTTTGCCGCAATTTCTGATTAAAGCCAAGGCTGCAAAGTGGCGTTTATTTCGTCAAATTATTTTTCTTATTCATTGTAAAAGTAAGAGTAGCATGAATTAGGTTTGTCAGTTTTTCCACATTCAAAATTATTTGGCATAAGTTTGCATAATGTAACCTGGCCTCTATAAAGCTTGCTGCACGTAGTCTGAATTATGAGACTAAAAGCCAGCCAGATTCTGGTAATTTGTATTTAAATCCCGAAGGTGGCAGGCACTTTGATTTCGTACTACCTTCGGATAAAGCTAAGTTTATTACAGCCTAATTTTTAGTTGGTCAAAATGGATGGGTAACTTGGGAAAGGGAGCTGAAACTTATAAAGTGTACCAGTGGACGTGGAATTTTTGCTATTCTAGTAAACTGATACTGCATCCTTGGAATTAGCCGTTTTAAGGGGACGATCTGGGCCTTTATAATCTGGAGGACACACTAATCGCAGCGTTTAGCTCGCATAAATTATATAGGATATTCACCTGGTTTTAAATACTGGGATTAGTTTTGTGACTTATCAGAGTAAGCCAATCGCGAATTAAGTGACATCAGCCACTGGCGCAAGACGTTCTTTGGGCTCCACCCTGAGACCAGAAATGAAAACGGTGCAAGGGTCAGGCTAGCAGGTTGCAGATATTTTGCACAAGTTGGCACAAGATAGTAAGAAATTATTGTTTTATTACGTTTTTTGCGAATTCCCCATTTTTCTATAAGGCGAAATTTTCAGTTTCATGACCACTTTTACTTGCCCTTCTGATTGCATCGCCATAGATCTGGGGTATGAAAATACTTTTCCTAGGCGATGTTATGGGGCGGGCTGGAAGGCAGGCCATTATAGATAAGCTTCCCAAGTTGCGTAGCACTTGGAAGCTCGATGTGATTGTGGTGAACGGCGAAAATGCAACTAGCGGTGCGGGGCTGAGCCCAGAGCATGCAAAAGCTATCTTGTCCGCTGGTGCGGATTGTATTACGCTGGGTGATCATGCGTTTGATCAAAAAGATATGCTTAGTTTTATTGAAAAAGAACCCCGCATCATCCGGCCGCTAAATTTCGCAAAATCGGCCCCTGGACGTGGAGTTTTTATTGCCTCTGACACGCGGGGTCGAAAGCTTTTGGTGACGCAGGTTCTAGGCCAGGTCTTTATGAAGCGCCCTTTTGATGATCCTTTCAGCGCAATCGACGAAGTCTTGCGGTGCCATCCGCTTGGCGGTCAAGTTCAGGCGACACTGGTTGATGTGCATTGCGAGGCCACCTCTGAAAAAATGGCCATGGGTCACTTTTGTGATGGGCGTGCCAGTGCGGTCGTTGGTACGCATACGCACGTTCCGACAGCGGATACGATGATCCTTCCTGCCGGAACTGCCTTTCAATCGGATGCTGGGATGTGTGGGGATTATAACAGCATCATAGGCATGGAAAAGACTGAACCAATGCGCCGCTTTATAACGGGAATGTCCAAGGGCAGATTTAGCCCTGCAGCGCAAGAGGCTACTTTGAGTGGTGTTTACTTTGAAACAAATGATGCCACTGGGCATACGAGTTTAGTGAACATGGTACGACTTGGCGGTCGGCTGCAAGAAGCTACTTTATAGCAAAAGATCGCCAACTTTTAAAAGGCCAAACCACTAAATCCTTGGCCTTAAGTAGCTATTTTTGTCAAGCTATTTTAACTTTAGAGAAACGTCAAAGGAGGCTACAGTTTTTATTTAGCCCTCCTAAAGAGGAGTTATAGAAGCATCAGAATGCTTTTTTGTGCAATCAATTTTTGATCATCTGCCTACGCTCTTGTGCATGATTATTTTGGGACTGATGTTTGTCTTGTTTTTTTGAAACCTACCAAACTGAAGTTGGTTCAAACCACAACTGTATAAATATTGACTGCACTGGGATGCAAAATGATTGGGGGTTCGCTGGGCCACATGCGTTTAAGATGGCGCTATAATGTCGATCAGCTGACATTCCATAGACACAATCAGGATATACGCCTTCAGCCTCATAATCCTATCGTAAGTGTATAGGATATTCTTTTAATTGCATGGGTTTATGAGGACATTTAAAGGCTTGTCACTAATTTTATTGGTCGGATTATCCGTCTCTATTCTTATTTGAAGCTTTTGGCCTTTGTAATAAATTTAATGAGGCTTGCCCCTAGGGAGCTGAGTGTTTTATAGAAGATGGCAAATAGAAAATAGAAAGGAACACCATGGCGGGACACTCAAAATGGGCAAACATTCAACACCGCAAAGGGCGGCAGGATGCAGTGCGTTCCAAATTGTTTTCAAAATTATCAAAGGAAATCACAGTAGCGGCAAAAATGGGGGATCCCGATCCTGAAAAAAATCCACGACTTAGAATGGCAGTCAAAGAAGCCAAAACAAGCTCGGTGCCTAAGGATGTTATCGAAAGAGCTATTAAGAAATCAACTGCTAACGATGGCGATGAATATGAGGAGATCCGGTATGAAGGTTATGGGCCAAGTGGTGTAGCCGTGATTGTTGAAGCAATGACCGATAACAGAAACCGTACTGCATCAAACGTAAGATCAATTTTTTCTAAAAATGGTGGAAATCTGGGTGAAACTGGGTCTGTTGGTTTCATGTTCGACCGCAAGGGTGAAGTGTTTTATGACGCCAAGGTTGGCGATTCTGATATAGTGATGATGGCGGCGATTGAAGCGGGAGCAGAAGACGTGGAAAGTTCTCAGGACGGACATCTGATTTGGTGTCAGGATAGTGATTTGAACGAAGTTTCAAACAATTTGGAAGCAGAGCTTGGGGAAAGTAATTCCACCAAGCTTGTGTGGAAGCCAACCAACATTACTGAACTTGATCTGGAAGGTATGCAAAAACTTATGAAACTAGTTGATGCGCTTGAGGATGATGATGATGTGCAGCGTGTGACATCCAATTTTGACGCCTCTGACGATGTTATGAGCCAACTATAAATGAAATTTATAGGCTGCTTTTCTTTAATCAGACATTTTTTCTGGTCGCATTATTGAAAAATGGATGGAATTTTTCTGTGAAAAAGACACCAAATGTGTGAATTGAAAAAATCAACTACTGAAAATATTTTGTTATCATATTGATATGTAAATTATTAAAAGGTTTAAAAATAAATTTAATTCATAGTTCAGTGTTATGGTTGGTTGATCTCAAAAATATATGGCTATTTTGTATGAATTTGGTTTGGACGTCCACTATCATGGCTATCACTTTGATAATTAGTAGCTATCATAAAAATGATTTTTAGTGTTTATTTATTTTTGGAACCAGTTGCGTAATAAGGTTAAAGTAAAGAGGAGTTGCTATGGTTTCGCGCAAACTTATGAATGTAGCGCAATTACGGGAGTTGCTTTTGGCAATGGAGAAAGATCTTAGACTGGGCCATCTTTCGCAAAATGAAAAAGATGTATTTTATGCGGTTAATTCGGTCATTGGTCTCAAAAAAAATATTGCCAAGTCGGAAGACATTAAAAATCATGATTTGGTCTTGGATATGACGCAACCGACATTTCATCGCTGTTTGAAAAATCTTGTGAATATGGGCTTTTTGGCTCATGCTCCAAGTACAAAAGCCGGTTCATACGTTTCGGCATTGGAAGACGAAGACCAATTCTCAGAAACCCTAAGCGCTTGATAAACTTGATAGAGTAGGTTGTTGACATTGTCAGTTGTTTTATCTGATCTCTTGTCAGGATTTGCTCTTGGCCTATCACTAATATTGGCCATAGGAGCGCAAAACGCTTTTGTTTTGCGTTGTGGCCTGCGCCAAATACACATATTTATTGTTTGTCTAGTCTGTGCAACTTCAGATGCAATTTTGATTACTTTGGGCATTGTAGGCTTTGGAAGTGTTTTGAACGCTATGCCGTCGTTTGTGGATACATTTCGGTATGGTGGAGCAATTTTTTTACTACTTTACGGCGCTCGCTCCGCTCAATCGGCTTGGCGTGGAGGAAGTGCTCTATTGGCCGAGGGTCAGGCCGACAGCCTTATAACGGTTGTGGGTACAAGTTTAGCCCTGACGTGGCTTAATCCTCACGTTTATTTAGATACAGTTATCTTATTAGGATCAATAGCAAGTCAATCTGAAAGCCGAATCGGGTTTGGTGTCGGCGCGACTGCAGCAAGTTTCTTCTTCTTTTTTTTATTGGGATATGGGGCAAGGTTTCTTGCTCCCTACTTTCAAAGACCTCAGGCATGGAGAATTTTGGACATTATAATTGCAACAGTGATGTGGGCTATTGCCTTTAGTCTGTTAATGTCAAAATAGATCTTGCACAGGAGATTTTTATTTCTCCATGTAAAGCTAATGGAAAAAAAAATGTCTTCTCGGCCTATTATTGGTGTTTTCTGGATGATCATTACGGGTTTGCTGTTTGTCGGTGTTACTGCGATTGTAAAATACCTTGGAACTTCTATGCCTGCCGTCCAGGCTGCTTTTCTGCGTTACATATTAGGCTTGGTGTTGCTTTTACCCATGCTTGGAGTGTTTTGGCGAACTGTTTTGACGAAACAGCTATGGACTTTTTTTGCAGCAAGAGGTTTCTGCCATTCAGTAGGGGTGGCCTTATGGTTTTATGCGATGGCGCGGATCCCGATCGCGGATGTCACCGCAATGAACTATTTATCTCCTGTCTATGTTACATTGGGGGCGGCAGTTTTTTTGGGTGAAAAATTAGCATTTCGACGCATATTAGCTGTTCTTGCGGCTTTGATCGGTGCCATGATTATTCTCAGGCCTGGGTTTCGCGAAATTGGGTCAGGGCATCTTGCCATGCTAGGGGCGGCTTTTGTCTTTGCCGGCTCATATTTATTGGCCAAAAGGGTTAGCGATATGGTCGCCCCATCGATGGTCGTAATCATGTTGTCAATTTTTGTGACTATTGGTCTTGCACCAATGGCATGGGTGGTATGGATACCACCAAGTGGCAGTGACATTGCGCTACTTTTTGTCGTGGCTGTGCTTGCAACGCTTGGTCACTACACAATGACGCTCGCGTTTGCCGCAGCTCCGATTGCAGTCACACAACCAGTTACTTTTTTGCAATTAGTATGGGCGGTCCTGCTTGGGGCGGTAGTTTTTGCCGAGCCCGTTGATATAGGGGTAGTCTCAGGAGGGCTGGTGATTATTTTCGCAATCAGCTTTATAAGCTGGCGCGAAGCCTACCTAAAGCGTCGCCATTTGACTCCACCTTCACCTGCCACAAAAGTGTAGGCTAAAATGTCGTTTTTTGATCTAACATTATCGGTGCCGCTCTGTCTTGTGTGATAAAAAAAGTATACTTTACACGTCATAATTTATCTTCAAAAGAGTCGTGGAGAGGGCTTTGATGGAAGCGGACTACGTTATTGTTGGTGCTGGCAGTGCAGGGTGTGCACTGGCCAATCGGCTAAGCGACGCTAATAAGTCAGTACTTGTGATAGAATTTGGTGGTTCCGATGCAGGGCCGTTGATCCAGATGCCTGCTGCTCTGAGCTATCCAATGAACATGTCCCGGTACGATTGGGGCTACAGGACCGAACCAGAGCCTTACTTAGGTGGCCGGAAATTGGTTTGCCCGCGTGGAAAGGTCGTTGGAGGGTCCTCCAGTATCAATGGAATGGTCTATGTGCGAGGCCATGCAAAAGATTTTGATACGTGGGCGGATATGGGTGCGGGGGGTTGGTCCTATGCGGATGTTGTTCCCTATTTTGAGCGTATGGAGACTTGGAATGATGCAGGACATGGAGGGGACTCGAATTGGAGAGGACGCGACGGGCCATTACATGTGACTCGTGGACCAATGCACAACCAGTTGGTACGCGCTTTTATCGAAGCCGGTAAAGAGGCCGGTTATCAGACGACTTCTGATTACAACGGACAAAAACAAGAAGGTTTTGGTCCGATGGAGCATACCATTCATCGTGGTCAAAGATGGTCGTCGGCAAAAGCTTATTTAAAGCCTGCTTTGGAGAGGCCAAATTGTGATCTGATCCGCGGGTTGGTCCATAAGATAGTGTTTAGCGAAAACCGCGCAATTGGTGTCGAGATTAAGAGTGCAGGAGTGATGCAGATAGTGCACGCACGCTGTGAAGTGATTGTTGCTGCATCGTCTATTAATTCTCCAAAGCTCTTGATGCTTTCCGGAATCGGTCCTGCTGCACATTTGCGCGAACACGGCATTCCAATTATCACAGATCGAGCAGGTGTAGGACAAAATTTACAGGATCACTTAGAGCTTTATCTTCAAATGGCGGCGAGCAAGCCAGTCTCTCTTTACAAATATTGGAACCTAATTTCCAAGGCTGGTATTGGCCTGAGTTGGTTACTTGGTGGCCAGGGTTTAGGGGCCTCGAACCATTTTGAAAGTTGCGCGTTTATTCGATCAGCCGCTGGGGTTGAATATCCTGACTTGCAATATCATTTTCTACCTCTGGCCGTTAGATACGATGGCAAAGTAGCTGCGGAAGGGCATGGCTTTCAGGTGCATGTTGGTCCGATGCGAAGCCCATCACGTGGACAGGTTACATTAAAGTCGTCAGATCCAAACATGCCGCCTAACATTCTGTTTAACTACATGTCTCATGAAAAAGACTGGATCGATTTTCGTAAAGCTATTAAACTTACTAGGGAGATCTTTGCACAGAAAGCATTTTCTCAATTTATAAAGCATGAAATTCAACCTGGCAGTCACGTGCAAACCGAAGATGAATTAAACGGATTTATCAAAGAGCACGTCGAAAGCGCATATCATCCCTGTGGTACATGTAAAATGGGTTCTACTGAGGACCCTATGGCCGTTGTCGATCCATTTAACAGTGTGATTGGCGTAGATAGCTTGCGTGTTGCAGACAGCAGCATTTTTCCAAGTATAACTAATGGCAATCTAAACGGTCCCTCTATCATGGTCGGGGAGAAGGCAAGCGACCACATACTGGGAAAATTGGCTTTACCCAAGTCCAATAAGCTGGCTTGGATATCAGAAAATTGGCGTACAGAGCAAAGATAGCTCTCTTTTTTATTTGTAATAAATTAAATTATTTTTTTACTGTTCACTAAGTGATTTTCACCATCAAGTTGGTGGTCTCTTTGGGGTTTAAATCCAGGCCACAGGGCTATTACAGAGAAAAAATTTCCCAACTTGTGAGACAGAATAGTCTCTTACATAATTTTGCGATGGTTGATTTACTATATTTCAAAATTTTGTATATGAATGATCATTCTTGCTTTTTTGGTCAGTTTTGTCAGCTCATCCAAGTTTAATGCCGGCGTCGCGCATGCTAGGGCACGAAATGATAGCCATTTGGCAACACACCCAAATAGCTACACTCGGATCTTCTCAAGTAAAGCTACGCCCATATGCGGGTGTAATCCAGTTTTGTATATGAAGAAATAGCATATAGAAACCATCTGCTCGTATCTGAACAATCATATTTTCGGTTATATGACTACCTGATGCAAATTATCAGTTTTGTTAATTTCTATCTTATTAAGCCTATATAAATGGCCTGTTAGTCTTTAATGGTCCCCAGTCTATTGATACTTAGTTCGGCTCGAAAAGTATGAGTTTTTTATTGCTTCGCCGAACATAAAGAATGCACAAAAGCCCGCCAGAAACCGAAAGCCACATAAGAAAAACTAATGGAGTTTCTGTACTGTTAGGGCCCAGCATTGTCGTTGCAGCAGCAGAAAGAGCTGCACCGCCAGCGATCGTAATCGATCCGCCAAAACCGGATGCTGTTCCAGCCAAGCGTGGGCGCACAGACATCATGCCTGCTGCTGCGTTGGGCATTGTTAGCCCGTTTCCTACGGCTGCAAATGCCATCAGGCCAAAAAAGCTAACTGCAGAGCCATGGCCTAAGAAACTAATCATAAGCGAACAACTCATAGCAAAGACGGCAATTATCAACCCTAAATAAACCATCATATCTATTCCAACCTGAATGGAGTAGCGCCCGGATAGATAGTTGCCGAGAAAATATCCAAAAGCTGTTGTACCAATGTAAAGACCCAGATTTTGGGGTGGCAAATTGAAGAGTTCTGAGCCCACAAATGGCGCTCCACCAAGAAAAGCAAAAAAAGCCCCTGACCCTAGTGCGGATGATAAACAGTAGCCCCAGAAGCGGTGGGATCGAAGTAATTCTGGGTATTGCCGCATCTGTTCTTTAAAACTAGCACCTTTGGCTTTGAGAGTTTCTGCCTGATCGAAATAGCAAATGATCAGAACGAATGCTCCAGTGCAGCCTAATATCCAGAAATTAGCCTGCCAACCAAACCAACTGTCTATGAAGCCTGCAAGGCTCAGTCCCAGCATAGGCGCAACTGCCATTCCCATAGTGACATATGAGATCCGCTGACTGCTCTCAGCGGCACTGGTTGTTGTATCGCGGATGATCGCGCGTGAGGTCACTATACAGGCTGCTGCGGCAGCCTGTAGGGCGCGCAAGATTAAGAAGGCTGTAGTGGTTGTTACAAATGGGACCATGAGGGTCACTAAAATAAAAACGATCAGTGACCAAAGCACGATAGGGCGGCGGCCAAAGTGATCCAATAACGGCCCTACCACAATTTGAAAAATTGCACTGGACGCAAGAAAGATACCAATAGAAAGTCCCAAAACTGCAGGAGAAGTCTGAAAATGCTCGGACATGCTTGGTAGACTGGGCAAGAAAAAATTCATCGAAAGCGGTGAAAGACTTGCCAGTAGAATTAGGGTCAATATATGTGGGGGAGTGGCTGGATCAAGAAATTTGGGCTTTGGAAACTGAGACATAGGACCGCGTTAGAGCTTTTGTAATCGGCTGTCTACTGTGTTAGGTGGGATGTGACTTAAGGTAGTTCGCGATTTGTCGATAAATCATCAATGGAAAGTTGCGAATTTTGGAAAAGCTTTTTTGCGTGTAACTTAGGCGCGCTTATAAACATGATAGAATAAAAGAGGTCAGTGATGAACGATATTCTTGGGGAGCTGGAACGGCGTCGTCAGGCAGCGCGTTTGGGGGGGGGCAAAAAAAGAGTTGCTGCTCAACATTCCAAGGGAAAGTTGACGGCGCGAGAGCGCATTGATCTTTTACTTGATGAAGGCAGCTTTGAAGAATTCGATTTGTTTGTTGCGCATCGTTGTACAGACTTTGGTATGGAAACTCAGCGGCCGGCTGGTGACGGTGTTGTCACGGGTTGGGGAACTATTAATGGTCGAATGGTCTATGTATTTTCTCAAGACTTTACAGTTTTTGGCGGATCACTATCGGAAACACATGCAAAGAAAATTTGTAAAATCATGGATATGGCTGTGCAGAATGGCGCGCCTGTTATAGGGCTCAACGACTCTGGTGGTGCCCGTATTCAAGAAGGCGTCGCTTCACTCGCAGGATACGCAGAGGTTTTCCAGCGCAATGTTATGGCGTCTGGAGTGGTTCCGCAGATCAGCGTCATCATGGGGCCCTGCGCAGGCGGAGCTGTTTATTCTCCTGCGATGACTGATTTTATTTTCATGGTTAAAGATACTTCATATATGTTTGTCACCGGCCCAGACGTTGTGAAGACCGTAACCAATGAAGTTGTGAGCGCGGAAGAGCTTGGTGGTGCAAGCACCCACACTAAAAAATCTTCGGTTGCAGATGGTGCGTTTGAAAACGATGTTGAGGCATTGGCAGAAGTCCGCCGTCTAGTCGATTTTCTCCCACTTAATAACCGACAAAAGGCGCCTGTGCGGCCTTTTTTCGATGAACCTGGGCGGGTTGAAACATCGCTTGACACGCTAATACCGGATAATACGAATACCCCCTATGATATGGAGGAATTGATCCTGAAAGTTGCTGACGAGGGCGATTTTTATGAAATTCAGGAAGATTTTGCCAAAAATATCATTACTGGGTTTATCCGCCTTGAAGGACAAAGTGTAGGAATTGTAGCCAATCAACCAATGGTGCTCGCGGGATGTCTGGACATAGACAGCTCGCGCAAGGCGGCCCGATTTGTACGGTTTTGCGATGCATTTGAAATTCCGATACTGACGCTAGTTGATGTCCCTGGATTTTTGCCTGGAACGTCTCAGGAATATGGCGGAGTGATAAAGCACGGTGCCAAGCTATTGTTCGCCTATGGTGAGGCAACTGTTCCCAAAGTTACTGTAATCACTCGGAAGGCTTATGGGGGCGCATACGATGTGATGTCGTCAAAGCACCTTCGGGGAGATTTCAACTACGCTTGGCCTTCTGCTGAGATCGCCGTTATGGGGGCAAAAGGTGCAACTGAGATTATTCATCGCGCGGATCTAGGGAATTCAGAGAAAATCGCCCAACATACTCGAGATTACGAAAATCGTTTTGCCAATCCTTTTGTTGCTGCAGAGCGTGGTTTTGTGGATGAAGTCATCCAACCGCGTTCAACCCGCAAACGCGTTAGCCGTGCGTTCGCCTCACTTAGGGGGAAGAAACTTGAGAATCCGTGGAAAAAACATGATAATATTCCTCTTTGAGAGCAACTATGAGCAATTAGCTTATAAAAAAATTGCTAGTCGGTAGTGATGTATATGTCTGTCCTAAAGACCTTATGAAAGAGTTGTATTTAATGATGGTGCAAGGATGACTTGGATTCATAAACAGTTTGGGGATACGTTTGTTCTGGGAAAGCGTTTTCCCGTCCAATTCGACCTGTTGGCTGAAACTATATTTCCACTTTGCCGGTCTCAAAAACTTGCTTTACAGATCCGTCAAGATATGTGGCGGCTTTTGCAAAATGTGCGGGGTCTTTTGCCAGCTGTTGAAGTGACTGGCCGTGAGACTGGTATGTATGTTCGGGCAGGGGGGCAATTGACCTGTTCGGTGCACGTGCGCTCTGCCCAGATGAAATTGCAGAATATGCTCGAAAATCCAGCCTATAGACAGCGCTGGATTAATTATGCCGTTTTGAAAAGAGGTGTGTTGCTATGATTAAGCACCGTAATTTTCCTTCAAGGCTGCCAGGTACTGATTTCCAGTTCACGATTAGAAGGCCAAATCCGAAAGGTGTCACGCCTCTCAAGCGGCTCGAACGGTTTAAGGACCGCCGCCCGCCTGATCGACGCGCAGATGCAGCTTTTGTGCGCGCACTGCTAGAGCATTTTTGGGATAAACCCTTTGAGCGCGCAAATCTAGATGCCGGTCGACTGAGCTGGCTCTTTGGTCGTGAGGTCAAACCCTACGGCGATCCTTTTGATCTGGCAAGTTATGAGGCGATGCTGATCCTTGATCTGCCGCTGATCCAATCCACATTCCCAGAAGCCTGTGAACCTGAGTAGAAAGGCCAAACATATGTTTGATAAAATCCTGATCGCAAACCGGGGAGAAATTGCCTGCCGGGTTATTAAAACGGCACGCAAAATGGGCATCAAAACGGTTGCCATCTATTCAGATGCCGACAAAAATGCGCTGCATGTTGAAATGGCAGACGAGGCAGTACATATTGGGCTATCGCCTGCTAACCAGTCTTATATTGTGATAGAAAAAGTTATGCAGGCCATTCGCCAATCTGGGGCTCAAGGCGTTCATCCGGGCTATGGGTTTCTTTCGGAAAATAGCAAATTTGCTCAGGCTCTCACTGATGAAAATGTTGTATTCATTGGACCACCTGTAAGAGCAATTGAGAAAATGGGTGACAAAATTACCTCCAAAAAAATTGCACAAGACGCGGGGGTCAGCACCGTCCCTGGCTATATGGGGTTGATCGAAAGTGCAAAAGACGCAGTCCTGATCAGTAACGAAGTTGGGTATCCAGTGATGATCAAAGCCTCTGCTGGGGGTGGCGGTAAAGGTATGCGGATCGCTTGGAATGATGACGAGGCGTTAGAGGGATTTGAGTCTTCTAAAAATGAGGCGGCAAACAGCTTTGGTGACGACCGTATTTTTATTGAAAAGTTTGTGACGCAACCCCGCCATATTGAAATTCAAGTACTGGCTGACAGTCATGGAAATTGCATTTATTTGGGCGAGCGTGAATGCTCCATTCAACGGCGCAATCAAAAAGTGGTCGAAGAGGCCCCATCACCATTCCTAGACCAAGCCACCCGCAAAGCGATGGGGGAACAGGCCTGTGCACTTGCCAGTGCTGTAGGTTACACCAGTGCTGGAACAGTCGAATTTATTGTGGATAAGGATAAAAAGTTTTACTTTTTGGAAATGAATACTCGTTTGCAAGTCGAACACCCTGTAACCGAGCTTATCACAGGAGTGGATTTAGTTGAGCAAATGATCCGCGTTGCAAATGGTGAAGCCCTTAGCATGACCCAAGACGACGTGAAACTAAATGGTTGGGCAATCGAAAATCGCCTTTATGCCGAGGATCCCTATCGCAATTTCTTACCCTCTATTGGGCGTTTGACGCGCTACCGTCCTCCTGAAGAAATCTCAAGCGAAAGCTATGTTGTTCGTAACGATACAGGCGTGTTTGAAGGTGGTGAAATTAGCATGTATTACGACCCAATGATTGCCAAGCTGTGCACATGGGCGCCATCGCGGCAATTAGCTATAGATCACATGCGCACCGCTCTAGATAGGTTTGAGGTTGAAGGGATTGGTCACAACCTTCCCTTTCTAAGTGCAGTCATGGATCATGCTAAATTTGTCAGTGGTGACATGACAACGGCCTTCATCGGTGAGGAGTATCCCGACGGTTTTGACGGAGTAAGACTTGGCGAAGGTGCTCTGAAAAAGATTGCCGCTAGTTGCGCCGCTATGAACCGAGTTGCTGAAATTCGAAGAACAAAAATCACTGGACGCCTCGACAATCACGAGCGAAAAATAGGTAATGATTGGGTTGTAAATTTGCAGGGGCAGAGTTTCACGGTCACAATAGCTGCCGATCCGCAAGGTTCGGATGTGGTCTTTGAGGATGGCGAAACTCTCCGAGTCAGCGGAAGTTGGGTGCCTGGACAAAGCTTGGCAGAAATGACAGTGGCACAATCGTCTCTAGTGATGAAAGTTTCTAAAATTTCTGGTGGTTTCCGCATTCGCAGTCGGGGCGCGGATTTGAAAGTGCATGTGCGCACGCCTATTCAGGCAAGACTTGCTGCAATTATGCCCGAAAAGCTGCCTCCAGACACATCCCGTCTGTTGCTCTGCCCTATGCCAGGCATGGTCGTTAAAGTGAATGTTGAGGTGGGAGACGAAGTACAGGAAGGTCAAGCTCTGTGTACCGTTGAAGCAATGAAAATGGAGAATATTCTACGTGCAGAGCGCAGGGGTATCGTTGAAAAAATAAACGCTGGCGCCGGTGATAGTTTGGCCGTAGATGAAGTGATAATGGAATTTAACTAATTCAAATGCACAACGGAGTTGTCTATCTAATATGCATGTATCAGTTCAGTGGTACGCTTAATACTGCAATTGCCAAAGGTTTTATTTGTTGGCCTTTATTTCCTGACGTCGCATGGGCATTTTGTCAATTGTGCGGCTTATCGAGCGCACGTCCCACGGGAAAGGTTTTCGCAGCTTGATCTGGCCATCTTTACCAACCAAAATAACGACAAACCCACGTGGCCGGAGCGTTTTTCGCAACTGGCCGTTGGCCTTGGGATCAGAATCTAGCAATACCACAACGTTGCGTTCCGTTAACTCAGAGATATTACCACGAAGCATAGCGACTTGTCTTTCAAAATTTATGTCGTTTGGACTATTTGCAAATACAAGTATCGGACGATGTGTCCAGGCAAAATCTTCCAAATTCGTCTCTGGATCAACCAATCTGATTGTGGGATTTCCTTCTGCGCAGACCATGTTGGTGAAAGCCAACAAAAATATAACAACCAATATTTTTTTCATTCGAACACCTCTTTCAGAGTATATAGGGCAGGCTAATGGGTTTGCGAAGTCTCATCTGGAAACTAATTTGTAAAAATGGTTGAATTCTGCGCTCAATTCGCGCAAACGAAAAACTCGTTCTAGGAGATGGAAATGACAAAAGATGAAGATACTTGGCAGTCTTTGGCAGAACAAGAACTGCGCGGCCGGACAGTCGATGATCTGACTTGGAAGACTTTGGAAGGCATCCCGATAAAGCCACTTTATACGGCTGAGGATACAGCAGACCTTGATCATTTGGGTGGTGTTCCAGGTCAGGAGCCTTTCACCCGTGGTGTAAAGGCAACGATGTATGCTGGTCGGCCTTGGACTATTCGCCAATATGCTGGATTTTCCACAGCCGAAGAGTCCAACGCCTTCTATCGCAAAGCGCTTGCGTCTGGTCAACAAGGCGTCTCGGTCGCTTTTGATCTGGCGACGCACCGTGGATACGATAGTGATCATGACCGAGTTGTGGGAGATGTCGGCAAAGCTGGTGTTTCAATCGACAGCGTCGAAGATATGAAAATTTTGTTTGATGGAATCCCGCTGGATAAAATTTCTGTCTCAATGACGATGAACGGCGCTGTCATTCCGGTTCTAGCAAATTTTATCGTTGCAGGCGAAGAGCAGGGTCACTCCCGGAGCGCACTTTCGGGCACAATCCAAAATGACATTCTGAAAGAGTTCATGGTTCGCAATACGTATATTTATCCACCTGAACCATCTATGCGCATCGTTGCAGACATTATTGAATATACATCCGCTGAAATGCCAAAATTCAACTCAATCTCTATTTCTGGCTACCATATGCAAGAGGCGGGAGCAAATCTTGTACAGGAACTTGCCTTCACGTTGGCCGACGGCAAAGAATATGTCAAAACTGCCATGAACCGTGGCATGGATGTCGATAAATTCTCAGGCCGTCTTTCATTCTTTTTTGCCATTGGTATGAATTTTTTCATGGAGGCTGCGAAACTGCGCGCAGCACGCTTTTTGTGGCACCGTATTATGACTGATCTTGGAGCAAAAAACCCTCGCTCTAAAATGCTTCGAACACATTGCCAGACTTCGGGTGTGAGCTTGCAGGAACAAGATCCCTACAATAACGTGGTACGAACCGCTTATGAGGCAATGAGCGCTGTTTTAGGTGGAACCCAATCATTGCACACCAACGCACTAGATGAGGCAATTGCGTTACCGACAGAGTTTGCCGCCCGTATTGCGCGCAATACGCAATTGATTTTGCAGGAAGAAACAGGCGTCACAAATGTGGTCGATCCACTTGCCGGTTCTTATTATGTCGAAAAGCTAACATCAGACCTTGCCGAAGCTGCTTGGAAGCTGATCGAAGAAGTCGAGGAAATGGGGGGCATGACCAAAGCGGTTGCGACTGGAATGCCCAAACTTCGCATAGAAGAGGCCGCAGCTCAAAGGCAGGCCAATATTGATAAAGCTGAGCAAGTGATTGTTGGCGTGAACAAATATCGTTTAGATAAAGAGGATCATATCGATATTCTGGATATCGATAATGAAGCCGTTCGTGAGTCACAAGTTACGCGGCTCAAGTCTATACGTGCAACGCGCGACGAGTCCAAATGCCAGGCCACACTGGATGAGCTTACCCGCCGTTCTGCAGAGGGAGGTAACCTTCTTGACGCTGCTGTTGATGCATCTCGTGCACGCGCTACGGTTGGTGAGATAAGTATGGCAATGGAGAAAGTCTTTGGCCGACACCGGGCCGAAGTAAAAACACTTTCTGGCGTATATGGCA
>JAOGIM010000021.1 GCA_028150825.1 Paracoccaceae bacterium | reverse complement strand
GCTAGACGTGCTGATTGTAGACTACTTACAACTGGTTCGTCCTGCCACTGCAAAAGATAGCCGGGTCAACGAAGTCTCTGAAATCACGCAAGGTTTAAAAGCGATTGCAAAGGAATTACAGATCCCAGTTGTTGCGCTCTCACAGTTATCTAGACAAGTTGAAAACCGAGAAGACAAAAGACCGCAGCTCTCAGACTTACGTGAGTCCGGTTCTATTGAGCAAGATGCTGATGTTGTGATGTTTGTCTATCGTGAAGAGTATTATAAAGAGCGCGAGAAACCTGGCGATCATGACCTTGAGAAAATGGCCCAATGGCAAGATGAAATGGAACGGCTACATGGCCGTGCAGAAATTGTTATTGGAAAACAACGTCATGGACCTATTGGCACAGTCGAGCTAAGCTTTGAAGGGCGTTTTACTCGCTTTGGCAACCTTGCCAAAGCTTGGCAGCAAGAAGATCGGCAGGAATACTAAAACTAAAAAATTAAAATCATGTTTTGGACCGCAGAAAGGCATGGACGGTTATTTGGTTAACGTAAAAGCGTTACTATTTTATACACTTTTGTATACCGAAGTTTGCGCCACACATATTGAAAAACAGATCCATAAGTATTTATCATTTCAAATTCAAAAAGAGCATATCAAAACGGGTAAAGGTTGCCAAATGATAGAATTTTTAAAGCATATTGCTTATTAAAATGGTTTTAATGATGTCATTCATCGCACAAATTATCCAAAACGGGTTTGCCCATCACGCATAGCTTGGCATTGGCTTTAAAATGAGAAAATGCGAGGTGCTAATTTTTAAAAAACCTCGATTAAGCGTCGTCTCAAATCATACAAGGGACTGCCAATTGGTCAAAAGTAAAACTTTACCATAAGTCACCTTAGATGAGGTTGACATCTTGTTAAGATAGCTTTCTGGTTGATTTTGTCTTTCAGCGAGCAAAAAAGCTTTATGAGCACCGCAACATTGATAATTGATCTTAACGCGATAAGAGCCAACTGGCGCGCACTTGACGCAAAAAGTGCGGCAGAAACTGCTGCTGTTGTAAAGGCAAATGGCTACGGCCTAGACGCGACCCGCGTGGCCACTGCTTTAGCTAAAGAAGGCGCACGACAGTTTTTTATTGCCGTGGCTGAAGAAGGTCATTCTGTACGCAACGCGGTTGGACAGGAGGCGAAAATCTGCGTTTTTTCCGGACATATGCAGGGTGACACCGATCTTATCCGCGAAAATAATTTGGTTCCTATGATAAATTCGGTCGATCAGCTTTTGCGTCACGTAGAGCTGTTACCGGATCATTCCTTTGGCATTCAACTTGATACAGGCATGAACCGGCTCGGACTTGAACCAGCCGAATGGCAAGCTGTGCGCGAACTAGTCCTGCGCCTTAAGCCACAGCTTATTATGTCTCACCTGGCCTGTGCCGACGAAATTCATCACCCTATGAACACCAAACAATTGCAGGTTTTTAAAGATCTAACCTCCGACCTCACCATTCCCAAATCACTCTCGGCTACTGGTGGAATTTTACTAGGAGCCGATTTTCACTTTGATCTGACGCGTCCCGGAATTGGTTTATACGGCGGGCTTCCATTTCATGATTCTCAATCTGTTGTGAAACTGGATATTCCGGTCATTCAAATCAGAGATGTCGAAACCGGTGAAAGCGTTGGATATGGAAATACATGGACAGCACCTTTACCAAGAAAGATTGCTACTGTTTCTGCGGGTTATGCAGATGGTATTTTCCGCGTGATGGGTTCTGCAGCCACTTTGTACGCAAACGGTACCGCATGCCCAGTGGTTGGCCGGATTTCAATGGATATGATCGGTGTTGATGTAAGTGACGTGGAAACACCAATCCAAAGTTTGCAATTCATCAATGAAACGCATGGCATAGATAAACTTGCAAAAGACGCAGGCACCATCAGTTATGAAATTTTAACATCACTGGGAAGACGATATCAAAGGCGATATATTTAGATATGACAATAACTGGTTCACTTTCCTATATTGGGCGCAACACATTATTTTTCTTAACTCTCATTGGTAGAGTTATGCTGTTTGCTTCAAATACTTTGCGCCATTGCGTGACCGGACCGTTTTACTGGCGAGAACTTTTTAGTGCACTAGTACAAATTGGTTGGCTGTCCTTGCCAGTTGTGGGGTTAACAGCTTTGTTTACAGGAGGCGCACTCGCGCTACAAATCTATGCCGGGGGTGCAAGGTTTAACGCCGAAGCCGTGGTCCCATCCATAGTTGCCATTGGCATGGCCCGTGAACTCGGACCGGTTTTGGGAGGTCTGATGGTTGCGGCCCGCGTTGCTAGCTCTGTAGCCGCAGAAATTGGCACTATGAAGGTTACTGAGCAAATCGATGCTTTAGTGACGTTATCCACCAACCCAATGAAATACCTTACGGTTCCCCGCGTTCTAGCGGCAACACTTTGCATGCCTTTGCTTGTTGGCTTCGGAGACGCCATTGGGATTATGGGCGGGTACTTGGTAGGAACTGCGCGCCTTGGATTTAACGAAGTAATTTATTTAAAATATACTGTCGATTTCCTTCAAATTTGGGATGTTGTAAGCGGCATGATTAAAGGAGCAGTATTTGGATTTATAATAGCTTTGATGGGATGTTTTTATGGCATGAATTCGGGGCGTGGAGCGCAGGGTGTGGGCGCTGCCACAAAGTCTGCAGTAGTAGGGGCAAGCATTCTTATTTTGGCGACCAACTATATTCTCACAGAGGTCTTTTTTACAGCATGATCAAACTTAAGAATGTACATAAGTCTTTTGGTAATAATCACGTTTTAAAAGGCGTCAATATTGAGATTAAAAAAGGTTCTTCTCTTGTTGTGATCGGGGGATCAGGAACAGGAAAATCTGTGACTTTAAAGTGTGTACTCGGTCTGGTTACTCTCGACAAAGGAAGCATTCATGTTGAAGGACGAGATGTCAATAAAACGGATCGAGATGCTTTCCTATCCAAATTTGGAATGTTGTTTCAAGGCGGTGCATTGTTTGACAGTCTACCCGTCTGGCAAAACGTTGCCTTTCGTCTCCTCCGCGGTCCTAGTAAAAAACTCCATGACGAAGCCCGCGAAATTGCTATTGAAAAGCTACGCCGTGTGGGGCTGAGCAGAAATGTAGCAGATAAGTTTCCAGCCGAGCTATCGGGAGGCATGCAGAAGCGCGTAGGACTTGCCAGAGCCATCTCCATAGATCCAGATATAATATTTTTTGATGAACCCACGACCGGTCTTGATCCGATTATGTCTGGCGTGATTAACCAATTGATCCGCGAAATTGTCGTTGAGATGGGCGCTACTGCAATGACAATCACCCATGATATGTCATCTGTGCGAGCAATTGCTGACGACGTAGCAATGTTACATGATGGCGTCATTAAATGGACAGGGCCAATTGCCGATCTGGACCATAGCAATAATCCCTACCTTGATCAGTTTGTGAACGGTCGCGCAGATGGTCCTATCGAGGCCATCCGATAGCAAATCGGCGTTTTAATTGACTCACTGGCAATCATTTTTATTGGTTCTCGAGGTGGCTGTTGCAAATTGGAAAGATCTGAATATGTTAAAGTTTTTTAATCTTCTGCTCTTAGTTTTATTTCCAGTTTCTTGGTTTGCCCCATTATTGCATGCCAGCCTTCTGCCACTATTTGGGCTTTCCAAGATAACAATCCTATCCGGCCTTCAATCCCTTTGGGCCTCGGATGTCGTTTTAGCATTAATTGTGACCTTTTTTGCACTTTTCACTCCTCTTTTAAAAATCCTAGCAACAGCTCTTGTTGAATTTGGCTACTTATCTGAAAAAGCCCAACCTATACTGGGATTGCTGGGCAAATTTGCCATGATGGATGTTTTTCTAGTGGCCCTTTATATCACGGTCTTCAAAGGTATTGGCTTTGGGAGAATTGAAGTTGGTTGGGGGTTATATCTTTTCACCTTATGCGTGATTGTATCTTTGGTTATTCATTTTTTATCAGTACGAAAAATTTCGTCCAAAAGCTTGCCTTAACGGATTAAAATTGGCACGAACGTCTCATGGCAAAAACAAAATCATTCTTTTGTTCCGATTGCGGAAATTCGACGTCAAAATGGTCTGGTCGATGCGAAGCATGTGGGGCTTGGAATAGCATAGGCGAACATGGCGGTCTCTCGTCAGGGGTGGGACAATCCTCACTGGGTAGTCAAAAGGGTGCGAAAGTCAAGCTGACACATCTTGCTACGGATGAACCGGCTCCGGAACGCATCAATAGCGGGATCAACGAGCTTGATCGCGTTCTGGGCGGTGGCCTTGTGCCAGCAATGGCTATTTTAGTAGGTGGGGATCCTGGGATAGGTAAATCCACGCTATTATTGCAAGCCGCCGCAAGTTTTGCGAACAATGGGTTGGAAACACTTTATATTTCTGGCGAAGAAGCAAGCGCGCAGATCAGAATACGGGCCAAGCGTTTGGGCTTGAACAAAGCCCAGGTTCGACTTGGTGCAGAAACCAATTTGCGTAATATACTGACCACGATGGCAGAAGAAAAACCCAACCTTGTCATCATAGATTCAATTCAAACAATCTGGGCAGATACAGTTGACAGCGCGCCAGGTAGCGTTAGCCAAGTACGCTCTGCCGCGCATGAATTAACCAATTACGCAAAACGCAGTGGTATTTCCGTTGTGCTCGTGGGACATGTGACAAAAGATGGACAAATTGCAGGGCCTAGAGTTGTCGAACATATGGTTGATACTGTTTTGTATTTTGAAGGGGAGCGAGGACATCAATTTCGAATTTTACGCGCTGTAAAAAACCGCTTTGGTCCCGCCGACGAAATTGGCGTCTTCGAAATGACCGGCAAAGGTCTTAAAGAAGTTGCCAACCCATCCGCTCTATTTTTATCAGAGCGAGGTGAACCAAGTCCTGGCTCAGTAGTTTTTGCAGGAATCGAAGGCACTCGACCACTTCTTGTAGAACTGCAGGCTTTGGTCGCCCCTACTCCTCATAGCCAACCTAGGCGGGCAGTGATTGGATGGGATAATGCGCGGCTAGCAATGATACTCGCAGTTTTAGAATCACGATGTAACATTCCTTTCACTGGTCATGATGTCTATTTGAATGTGGCGGGAGGTATGAAAATATCAGAACCCGCAGCTGACCTTGCGGTTGCAACGGCTATCCTTTCTGCACTTCATAACATAAGTTTACCTGCTGATACTGTTGTATATGGAGAAATTAGCTTATCAGGCGCAGTTAGGCCTGTTAATCAGGCCGAAAATAGGTTGAAAGAAGCGCGAAAACTTGGTTTCTCAAAGGCTATGGCCCCTCGACACGAAAAACAAATAGACGTTAAAGACATGGCAGTGGCAAAAACAGATGACCTTATGTCATTTGTATTGAATATATTTGAAGGGAAATAAAATTGCCTAAATTAAGACGGTGCTTAAATGGAGGGCGTTAATATTATTGATGGAACTGTTTTGTTCCTGCTCTTATTATCGGCAATACTCGCCTATTCACGAGGCATGGTTAGGGAGATCATGGCAGTCATAGGTTGGATTGTGGCAGCTTTCCTAGCCTTTATTTTTGCGCCTCAAGTCATGCCGTTGGTAAAAGAAGTTCCGATGATTGGCCCAATTTTGGCAGACAGTTGTGAGTTGGCAATAATCGCATCTTTTGCGGGTGTATTTGCTGTGGCGCTGGTCATTGTTTCTTTTTTCACGCCATTGTTAACCTCTTTAATCGATAAAACTGCCGCTGGTAGGGTTGACCGGGCTATGGGCTTTTTGTTTGGCGTTTTGCGCGGTATTGCAGTAATCGCGATTACGTTCTTTGCCTACAAATCTATTTTAAACTCCAATAGTTTTGCTTTGGTTGATGAAAGTAGGTCTGCAGTTATTTTTGGAAATGTTGTGACAAATATAGAGGAGCGTAATCCAGAGCGCCTATTGGGATGGATCACCACCAAATATGAAGAGCTAGTCGCTGTGTGCGAGGTTAAGTAAGTATCAACATGGAGTGTACGCGTTAGTAATGTACCAACAACGTTTCTTGATGAAAATTTAATGACACAGGTTGCGAAACACTCTAAGTGTTATCCAAAAATTGGTGTTCGAGTCGGAACTTTTATCCTTGGTAGTTAATAATAATCCAAGCACTCCTCCTTTTGACAATACTAACTGGGATTACGTGAACTTATTTACTTACCTCAAGCACTATATAGATAATTGTAAATTTCTTGAGTGTGACTTCGGCTTGCCAAATCCGAGATTGCAAAACGGGAGTGCTAATCGATGATTTCCATCCAATGCAAACCCAAATACGGCCTAATCCAACTTATCAAATAGGACCCTTTTAATGTGTGGTATTTTAGGAATAACAAACTGTAGTAACGAAGCCTTTGGCGAAATCTATGACGGATTGTTAATGCTTCAACACCGCGGTCAAGATGCGGCAGGAATTGTTACATATGACGGTGAGTTTTTTAAAGAACAAAAAAACAATGGTCTTGTTAAAGATGTGTTCCATGCCCGCGACTCTAAAGCTCTAAATGGAAAAACCGGGATAGGACATGTGCGCTATCCAACGGCAGGATCGTTGAGTGCCTCAAACGCACAACCTTTTTTTGTGAATGCGCCCTATGGCATTTATCTAATACATAACGGTAACCTAACAAATGCGGAAGAACAGAGAAAAAAAGTGACCCGTAAGTACAGTCGCCATTTACGCACAACATCAGATTCCGAAATATTACTAAACGTTCTTGCAGATAAAATTTTGGATAGTATCAAAAAGAATGGTTCCAAAGATCCACAGAAAAACGTTTTTGAAGGTGTCAAACTGACAATGGAACGCATTCAAGGAGCATATTCAGTTGTAGCGTTGATAGACGGCGTTGGGCTTTTGGCGTTTCGTGATCCCAATGGTATTCGGCCTCTTTCAATTGCGACTAGGACGGTCAATGGTTTGGGGCAAGACTACGCTTTCGCCTCAGAAGATGTTGCATTTGGCATAACTGGTTTTGAAAAACTGCGCGATGTTGCCCCCGGTGAAGCAATTTTGATTGACGCAGACGGTAAAATGCATAACTTTCAGGCGGCCGTGGGCGAACTGCGCCCATGCATATTCGAGTATGTTTATTTGGCTCGTCCAGATTCAATGCTTGATGGAATCTCGGTATATAAAACACAATTGCGTATGGGCCAAGCTCTTGCAAAGCAAATTAAGGCCTCTGGTTTGCAAATAGACAGCATTATTCCAGTACCAGATTCTGCGCGTCCAGTTGCTCTTGAGGTCTCAAAGGCAACGGACATCCGCTACCGCGAGGGACTTGTAAAAAACCGTTATGTTGGGCGCACATTTATCATGCCAGGACAATCCGAACGACAAAAGTCCATACGGCGAAAATTAAATGCCATTCCACTTGAGTTTTCTGGATTGAATGTTCTATTGATCGACGACTCCATTGTAAGAGGGAATACAATCAAACAAATCGTTCAGATGTGTCGCGATTCTGGGGCAAAAAAAGTTTACGTTGCAAGCGCATCTCCCCCGGTAAAATTTCCAAATGTGTATGGTATTGATATGCCTACCAAAAAAGAATTCGTTGCAAATGGGCTTACGAAGGATGAAATTTGCAAGGAACTTGGTGCAGACGCCTTGTTCTATCAAGAATTAGAAGATTTAATCTGGGCAGCGCGCGAAGGTAATAAGTCAATTAAAGATTTCGACTGTTCTTGCTTTGATGGGAATTATATAGCAGGCAATATTGATAAGGATTATCTCGAAAGTCTGGAAATGAGTAACCGGGTCAGTGAAAAAGTAAGCCAACTTCCTAAATACACCTCTTCGTGGAATGTGCCTTTAATGGAAGAGCTTCATAATAGCTAAAAGTAAAGTCTCAAAGCTTTTAAGAAATAAAACTGCTATCCTATTCGTATGAAATTTTTTGTGTAGTGTAACGACTGAAATCAAACACCAGATTTTATTTTTTTATACCATCAAGGACCTGTAAGTCTGCTTCCTGCATTGCTTGACCTTTTATCGAAAATTGCCCATCACAACATTATGGATAAACCAGTGGCATTAATTATAGGCGCATCTCGGGGACTGGGTGCAGCATTCGCGGAAAGTCTTGCACAAACGCACCATATTGTTGCCGTGGGCCGCACTACTGGTGCGCTTGAGGAACTTGATGACAGGATACAAGCCAAAGGTGGGCAAGCTACTTTGGCACCGATGGACATTACGCAAAAAGAGGCGATGGCTCATCTTTGCAAATCTCTGTTTGAACGTTGGGGCAGCATAGATATGTGGGTTCATACAGCAATTCATGTCGCACCATTGACACCAGCGGCAACCCTGGATGCCAAAGACTGGGAAAAATCAGTGGCAGTTAATGTAACGGCTACTGGCATTTTAATCCCCTTCATAGCCCCACTTTTAAAAGACACATCAACCGCACTTTTCTTTGAGGATTCTCAAGCCAGACAAAAGTTTTTTTCCGCTTACGGAGCCAGCAAAGCGGCTCAAATCGCTCTTGCCCAAATATGGGCTTCTGAGCATGTGCGCTCAGGGCCTAAGATCCACATCTTAGAACCAGCCCCTATGCCAACAGCGACCAGGGCGCGCTTTCATCCAGGGGAAGATAAATCCAAATTAACAGAACCCAAAATTGTCGCGCGCCGATTATTGAACATCGTCGCCCAAGCTGAAAGCAAAACCAAAGTCAGACACTAAGTCTGGGAAAAGAATCTTCCTAAGAACAGATAAATTGTCTTTTTTTCTCTAGCATAATGCGGAGCTTGAAGATAGACCAATCCGTCAGGCACTTGCAATCCTAGCAAGAAAAGTCCTAGCTAGAAATGAATTTTCATTTCACTTCTGGTTTACAAAAACCAAAAGTGCGAAAGGACTAGAATGCATTTTTCAGTGAGCGAAGAACAAACCTCAATCTGGGATATGTCACTGGCATTTGGGCAAGACAATATTGCGCCTTTCGCTCGTCAGTGGGAAGGCGAAGGCTTAATTCCTAAAACTCTATGGCCCAAAGTTGCAGAATTGGGGCTTGGCGGTATTTATGTAAGCGAAGACAGCGGAGGGTCAGGTCTAAGCAGACTTGACGCAACTCTGGTTTTTGAAGCTCTCGCTATGGCCTGCCCATCTGTTTCAGCCTTTTTGTCGATCCACAATATGTGTGGCGGAATGATTGATGCTTACGGCAGTCCAGAAAGCAAAGCTCAATGGCTTCCTGAGCTTTGCTCAATGCGCAAAGTCTTCAGCTATTGCCTGACAGAACCGGGATCAGGATCGGATGCATCTGCTTTGAGCACTCGGGCGAGCCGCAGCAACGAAGGGTATCACCTGAATGGCACCAAAGCTTTTACTTCAGGGGGCTCTTATTCGGATGCCTATATAGTGATGTGCCGCACCGGCGATGACAGCCCCAAAGGTATTTCTGCTGTGATTGTGGAGGCTGGCGCTGAGGGCTTAAGTTATGGCGCTATTGAAGACAAAATGGGATGGCGGTCACAGCCAACATCACAAGTTCAGTTTGATAATTGTAAAATTTCTACTGATAATTTGTTGGGTGAAGAGGGTAAGGGATTTTCCTATGCAATGGCCAGCCTTGATGGAGGACGTTTAAACATCGCTGCAAGCGCGCTCGGCGGTGCACAAAATGCATTAGACCAAACGTTGGCTTATATGGGTGAGCGAAAGGCATTTGGTAAAACTCTAGATCAATTTCAAGCGTTGCAATTCAAGCTTGCTGAATTAGAAATTAAATTGCAGTCTGCTCGTATCTTTTTGCGACAAGCAGCTTGGAAACTGGACACTAGGGCGTCCGATGCAACCAAATTCTGTGCAATGGCCAAAATGTATGTAACCGATTCAGCCTTTGATGTTGCCAACAGCTGTTTACAATTACACGGTGGTTACGGCTATCTTGCGGATTATGGAATAGAAAAGATTGTGCGAGACCTCCGGGTTCATCAAATTCTTGAAGGTACAAACGAAATTATGCGGATGATCGTCTCTCGACAGATGCTGGCAGATAGATGAACGAGATTGATATCCGTGTAAAAAAACGTGCAGGGCGTATCACATTGCAAAGGCCAGATGCGCTGAATGCAATGACATATGATATGTGTACAGCAATCGAGCAGGCTCTGCTTTTATGGCGTGAGAATGACACTATCGACTTGATTGTAATCGATGCACTTGGCGATAGGGCATTTTGTGCAGGGGGTGATATTGCCGAACTTTACGACACAGGCAAAGCTGGTAATTTTAAATTCGGACAGAGGTTTTGGGCAGATGAATATAGGCTTAATGCTCTTATCTCTAATTATCCCAAACCTTATGTTGCCCTCATGCAAGGCTTTACCATGGGCGGCGGTGTTGGGATCTCATGTCATGGAAGTCATAGAATCGTAGGTGAAAGTAGCCAAATTGCCATGCCTGAATGTGGTATCGGTCTTGTCCCAGATGTGGGTGGTTCTGATATTTTGGCACGCGCGCCTGGACATATCGGTGCCTATCTTGGATTAACAGCTCAGAGGATGGGACCAAGTGATGCTATTTATGTAGGCTTTGCAGATAATTTTATTACGCAAAATAACTGGGCTAAACTAACCATGGAGTTAGAACAGACAGGCGATATCGCAATCTTACAGTCATATTATCAAGATCCGCCAGTTGGACGCCTTAAGTCCCAGATTGATTCCATAAATAAGTTTTTTGACACCCCAATCCTTGCAGATATAGCCACAAGTCTTATCGACGACGATAGCGACTTTGCGCAACAGGCACTCCATGCGATGCACCAAAATTCACCTTTATCTATGGCTTGTGCGCTGCACATAATCGAACATTTGCGTGTGTCCAGCGGTGGGCTTCATGAAGCGCTAAATTGGGAATACCGCTTTACAGCGCGCTCAATGGAATTTGGAGACTTTATCGAAGGAATAAGGGCGGCTATCATTGACAAAGATCGTAAGCCAGATTGGAAACATACAATCACAGGGGTCCCCGCGGACGCGATTGGGCGCATGCTTGCGCCATTTGGCAAAAACGAATTGCAATTACAAGGAGAGTAACGATGAAAATCGGATTTATCGGATTAGGGAATATGGGCAAACCAATGGCGCTTAACCTTCTCAAAGACGGGCATGAGATTATCGGTTTTGATACTGTTCCAACCAACTTAGAAGGCATCACAATGGCCACGTCAACGGCAGACGCCGCAATTGGTGTCGATTTTGTTATAACGATGCTGCCAAATGGGAAGATCCTTCAATCCGTTGCGGATAAAGTGCTGAAAACAATGACCCGAGGAGCAGTACTCTTGGATTGTTCTACAGTGGATGTAGATAGTACGCGAAGCGTTGCAAGATGGGCTGAAGCCAAGGGGATCGTACCAATAGATGCCCCAGTTTCAGGCGGCATTGGTGGTGCGTCGGACGGCACGTTAACATTTATGGTCGGAGGATCAGAGGAAGGCTTTACCAAAGCAAAACCACTATTTGATGTTATGGGTCAAAAAGCGGTCTATTGTGGACCTTCCGGTAATGGGCAGGCTGCTAAAATCTGCAACAATATGATCCTTGGCGCAACGATGATTGTAACATGCGAAGCTTTTGCACTGGCCGATAAATTAGGTCTTGATCGCCAGGCAATGTTTGATGTGGTCAGTACATCCTCTGGGTACAGTTGGACAATGAACACTTATTGCCCTGCACCTGGCATAGGGCCAACATCACCCTCCGATAACGAATACAAGCCTGGATTTGCATCAGAACTAATGGTCAAGGACCTACGCCTTAGTCAACAAGCCGCTGAGATGGTCGATGCAGATACACCAATAGGGCAGATGGCATTAAAGTTATACGAAAAGTTTGTCTTTAATGAGGGTGGTAAAGGGCAAGATTTTTCTGCAATGCTTCCAAGATTTGAGAAACGCTCGCGCCATTAGTTGACTCTTCACGCAGATATTGGATAAATACTCAGCTAATTGTCGTAAAACGGGCAAAATCTAAATTTTTTGTACTTCATTAGAAACCTAAATGCATAGATAAAATAAATTTGATATAACTAACGTTTCAAGAAGACATTTATAATATCTGGATGACACAATGAGATCACCGCAAGACGCTTTTGCGCTAATGATAGACTTATTAAATTATGGACTTTATCGCGCATTGTGTAGCCTTTTTTGTCCAAAATTGATTAAAAAAAATTGGTGACCTTGATAGGATGTATTATTATTGTGTTTGTATAGGGCCCGGCGCTTCCGACAGGGAGAAAAGAAAAATTTGATTTGGAATTTTTATGAACCCCTTTTTTTCATTACACCATAATTTAGCCTTAAATAGTAGCGGCTGAATAAGAGATATTTAACAGTAATGAGAGGATTCTATGGTTTTACAAAATATACTAACAAGGTCACCGACAATATACGATTTGCATGACAAAGTGCGAGAAATATTAGGAGAAACTAAAAATGAAGTTTAAACGTGTTATAGGTATTTTCGGATTGTTATCAGCATTTTCAAGCGCAGGTTTATGCCAAGAGGAAGCAGATTCTTTGTCATTGGGAGTGCCGTTGAACCTTTCAAAAATTGGCGAACCGTATATTGCAGACAGAATTGGCAACTGGTCTTTAGAATGTGTGCGGGGCCAAGATGGCTCTGAGACATGTGAGATGACACAACTTCTTTTAAACAAACAAAAGCAGCCGATGAGCGAGATATCTTTATTTCGTCTAACAAATGACCAAGGTATAGCTGCAGGGGCAAATATTGTGGTACCGTTAGAAACCCTTTTGACAATCCCCCTCACTATTTCTTTCGATGAAAAGAACGTCAAACAATATCCCTATAGCTTTTGTAATGCTATTGGTTGTATCGTACGGATTGGATTGACCGGAAATGAAATCAACATTTTGAAAAAGGGCATACAAGCCAACATTTCTGTCGCTCATATTTCGCGACCTAATCAGCCAATAACTTTTAGTATGTCCTTAAAAGGCTTTACCGCTGCTTTTGAACGAACATCAGTTTTAAAAAATTAAAGCTCAAAATTAATTCATTTTTTCCAGAAAAAGCTCTAATTAGCAATTAATCTTTAAATTCAAAAAATCCATGACTGAAACAGCGGCCCTCTCACCAGGAGGAAGTTGTTTTCTTCCAAGCAAATCCATAGTGCTTTGCATTGCAGAAAGTTGTTCCTTGGGCGATTCCAACGCTTCAAGCAGTGCAGATAAAAGGTTTTTTGGAGAGCATTTTTTACCCATAAAGTCAGGAACATGGCGGGTATTAGACACAAGATTTACAAGAGTAATAGTGTCTGTTTTAAGCAGTCGACCGATTATCTGACGCGATAACCATCCCATGTCATAGCCAATGACCATCGGTGTTTGGTTCGCGGCCAATTCGAGCGAAACAGTTCCAGAAGCCGCTAAAGCAACGTCGGCAGCCCGAAAAGCCGCTCGTTTATTCGATATAGCTTGATCAGGACTGTGATTTCGTGGATCTAATACAATAACATCCACCTGCCATGCAGAGATTTGAGCGCGTAATTCTGCAGCAACGGATTCTGCCGCGGGTACAACAATCACTGATTGCGGTGATACCGCTTTGAGCTTGGCAATTGTACTACCGAAAATGGGTGCTAAATGCTTAATTTCAGAACGCCTAGATCCCGGCAAACACAACACCAGAGGTGCGCCTCCAATATCATATGTCGCCCGAAACGCAGCCGCAGCATTTAAAGTGGCGACAGGTTCTTCTACAATCGGGTGGCCAACAAAATCACAACTTATTCCTGCCTCTTGCATATAGTGCGGTTCAAACGGCAGTAGAGCAAGGACATGATCCACATGCTTTGCCATCCTAAGAGCTCGCTTAGGTCTCCACGCCCAAACTGTAGGAGCCACATAATGAATAATGGGAATATCACTTTTCTGTCTAACAAGCTTCGCAACGCGCAAATTGAACTCAGGCGCGTCAATTGTAATTAATGCATCTGGACGGGCGGCTATAACGGCTTTGGCCGTTTGAGAAATACGTTTTTTTAAAAAGTGATAGTTTACTAAAATTTCTCCGATTCCCATAATGGCGATGTCTTCCATAGGAAACAAACTATCAAGGCCCAAATCCATCATCATAGGACCACCAACACCGCAGAAGGCCGCTGGCTGAGTTAGAATGCTATCGAAGCCTTTTATGAGAGATGCCCCTAAACGATCGCCAGACGGCTCGCCAGCTATGACATAAAACTTCATTAGATTGGATCTCGAGCCATAATAAAAATGTCCTTTTTCGCAGCCAAAGACAACGTTTTTTCACGCTCAAGCAATAAAACCGTCAACGGCGAGATAACAATGCCCGCCAACCCCGCTTTGGACACTGCATCTATTGTATTTGGGCCGATGGCGGGCATATCGACGCGCAAATCTTGTTGCTTTTTAGGACGCTTGACAAGAACCCCCTTTTTCGAACTATCTCTAAGGCTTAAGTCAGTTTCTGAAACAAATTGCAACAGACGGTCAGTGCCCTGTAATGTTTCAATCCCTAGAACAAGTCCATTTTCCACGACCACAGCCTGACCAATATCTGCTGAGCTCATAAGCGCGAGTAATTGATCGGCTTTGTAAACATCCTTCTCATTCTGTACCACATGAGATCCAGTTAGCATGCCCGACTCTGCAACAAGGTCTGGAACCACTTGGGCCGCACCGACGAGAGAAAACCCATGTTGATCAAAAAGCTTCAAAACAAACCGTAGCAACGCGTCATCTCCCTGACACAACATCTCAGCGAGTTGTGTCGAGATCCCACGCATGAAGTCATCAAACTCATAAGGATCCAAATCTGGGCGGTGCATAGATCCAGCCAAGACAATTTTTGTGATACCTTTGCTTTTCAATGTTTCAAACAATTCCCCAAGCCGCTCAAACCGCGCCTCAATAAAAGAATGATCGACTTTAAAGTGATGTGACGCTCCTCGAAATACGACGCAAACGGAATCCGGCAACGCATTATGCAAAATCACCGGCAATGTGCCATTGCCAGCCAAAATTGCTACGCGATCTACCATGTCACTGGCCCGGAGTCATAAAGGAGCGTTCTGTATTACCTTTCACGAATTCGACGATTTTTTTGACGTATTCACTCTCGGTTTCCTCCCCAAGACGGCGAGATCTTTCCTGAAACGTTCCATCTCCCTGCGCTAACATTTGAAAAGCTGCTCGCAAGGCCATAATATCGCTACGCGACACGCCTTTTCGCTTTAAACCAACGAGGTTTAAACCGTCCAACTCACCCCTGGGTGCCTGAACTAGGCCATAAGGAATAACGTCATTTGTAACCATTGTCACGGCACCTATGATGGCACCCTGTCCTATGCGTACATTTTGGTGTACACCAGACAAGCCACCAACAATTACGTCACTCTCGAGCACACAGTGCCCTCCAATTGCAACACTGTTAACTAAGATTACACGGTTTGATATCTGAACATCATGGGCAACATGCGAACCTGCCATGAATAGGCAATCGTTGCCGACGGAGGTTAACCCTCCACCTCCTTGGGTGCCAGTATTCATAGTCACGTGCTCACGAATTCTATTGCGCGCACCAATGACAAGCTTTGTTTTTTCGCCCTTAAACTTAAGGTCCTGCGGAATTTCACCGAGTACCGAAAAAGAAAATATTTCAGTATCGGGACCAATATCCGTTATTCCCGTTACAACAACATGGCTTTTCAGCGTAACTCGGTCTCCAAGTGTGACTTCCGAGCCAATATGGCAAAACGGTCCAATATGACAATCTTGGCCAACGCGGGCACCCTCTTCAACCACTGCGCTTGGATGGATATTACTCAGTGTCAATCTGACGCCTCCTGATGCAAATCCATCATCGCAGTAAATTCTGCCTCAGCAGCCATTTCGGCGTCTACTGTTGCTCGACCAGAAAACCGCCAAACCTTACCACCTGGTTTTCCTCGTATAGTGTTTACAGATAATTTCAAGATATCCCCAGGCACTACTTTGCGACGAAACTTGCATTTATCTATAGCCATAAAATAGACGAGAAGATCTTTATCAGCTAATCCAAGCGCTGTTCCAAGCATTACCGCAGCACTTTGGGCCATTGCCTCAACAATGGTAACTCCTGGCATAATTGGTGTACCAGGAAAATGGCCTTGAAAATGCGGTTCATTGAAAGTGACATTCTTAATTCCAGTTGCGGATTTTGTTCCATCAATATCTACAACTTTGTCGATTAATAAAAATGGATATCTGTGGGGAAGTATTCGCTGGATAAGGTCAATATCTGCGGTTAAAAGCTGATCTGTCATAAAGCGTCCAATTAATAGTTTGCCTTACAGGACTATCAAGCGAGACCGCGGCGAGCAAGCTTTGTATCGAAGTCAATCCTAGGCTTGAAAAAGTAATTTTTTGAATTTGGCTATAGGTCCTCAAGAAAGGCATTTGTATCAAGGTTTGCATTGATTGTATTTATTGCCAAATCTGTGACGTCCACACTATTTGCAGACAAAACTGTTTGATCTTTCCTGATCAAAACAGACGCATTATTCTGGTTCAAAATCTGTTTAAGGTAAGGGACTGATGCTTCTAATAGTCTTCGACGCCTAAGATTAAGAGTAACATCGATATTTTTCTGACGCTCTATATATGCCTCACGCACCTCAGTGGATCTTTGGTCAAACTCTTTTGCCATCTGCCGGAAATCGGCAACCTCCGTATCTGGCCTTATTTCACTTAGGCGTTGTTCCTCAGCAATCAGTTCTGTTTTCAGGTTGTTAAATTCATTATTGAGTATAAATTTTGCCTGTTCATATTGTGCTTGTAAAGCTTGACCGACGCTGCTTTGATCAACCAGTTTATTCATGTCAATAACCAGAACATTAAAGATAATCGGATGCTTTCCTTCCGATTGCGCAAGGGTATTTGTTACAGTCGCACAAAGTAGGACTGCCACAATCATCCAAGTTATACTGACCCTCAAAACCACCTTTAGAACCTATTTGTGGCCAAGGTTAATTCAAACTCATCCACCACATCAAGTTTTTGCTTGGCAATAACTCGAGAAAAGTTGAATCTTAACGGACCAATCGGGGTTTTCCAGAAAAGTGACAAGCCAATTGATTGGCGCCAACTGCCTAATTCATATTTTAATGGGTAATCTGAAGCGCGGTAATCTAAACTCCAAAGATTTCCAATATCGTAATAAATGCCACCAGAAATGCCATATTCTTCTGGTATTCCAAGCGGGAACAAAGCTTCAAGACGCATGGCAGCGTATTTATCACCTCCCAAGGCATCGTTTACGCCGGCTTTTAAATCATATTCCCTTGGCCCAATTCCAGAAGGGTTAAAACCACGTATAACATTACTTCCCATTGAAAATCGGTCAGTCACACGGCTTTGCCCTCGAGAGTATGACAAAATTCCGCCTTCAATCGTGCTTATCAATGTAACTTCTTCTCCTAGGGTTTTCATTTCTCCCGATAAGCGACCAATCGTTTTAATGCGTGTAGTATCACCGCCAAGTCCACTCAAATCCTGCCCCAGTCTCAAAAGTATGCCTGCGTTTGGGTCTAAACCAGTTCTACGCGTATCATAACTCAAGGTATATCCGACTCCAGACTGACTAACCCGGCCAAGGTTTTTTTCCAAGTTAACGATAGAACCACCAGAATTCGAGATCGCAGACAATTCTGAAGCACTGTAAAAGTACCGAAGCCCCAAACGCGCCTTTTCACTGATTGGAAAAGAAACTTGTGGCCTAATCTGCATCGAAGTAGTGTTGTAATCTGAATACTGTTGTTGAGTTTCCCGATAAGCCGTGCCGAATGAAAAGCTCATATCCTGATACAGGAAAGAAGGTTCTGAAAAATCAAAAGAGTATGTTTGGTTGCCAGTGCCCGCGTTCACTTTAAAGCTTAGAGATTGCCCTCTACCAAGGAAATTCTTTTCACTGTACTCTATCGTACCTCCTATACCAGCTGCTGTGGAGTATGCCGCGCCGAAGTTAAGGGATCCTGTTGGTTTTTCAACAACCTTAACGTCAATAATTACCTTTTCAGGTCCGCTTCCCTCGCGCGTTTTAACGCTGGCATCAGCGAAGAACCCAAGCGCACGAATGCGACGGGCGCTCGCTCTTATTTCTGTGGCGTTAAAAGGGTCGCCCTCCACTATTCTAAATTGACGCCGAACAACACGGTCAAGTGTTGCAGTGTTGCCTTCTATATCAATTCTCTCGACGAACAAACGTGGGCCACGGTCTAACACATAATCCACATCTAGCGACAAGTCTGAGTCATTTCGGGTTATTTTTGGCGTTACGTTGATAAATTCTAACCCCTGTTGATTGGAGTACCGCTCCATTCGAGCAATATCGTTTTCCACAGCCATTGGCATGTAAACTTGGTCTTTTTTCATTTTCAAAACGTTAAAAAATGCTTCAAGATCAATATTTTGCAAGTCGGTTTGTATCTTTATTGAACCTACTTTAAACTGTTGTCCTTCTCTAATATTAAAAGTAATGAAGTATCCGTCGCGTTCCTGTGAAAACTCCGCGTTTACAGAATTAATTTGGAAATCTACAAAGCCTCTGGATTTGTAAAAATCAGACAACACTTGTTTGTCAAATTCTACTCTGTCATCTACAAATGTGTCTCTTTGAATGAAACTGCGCAAAAACCCCGCCTGCTTAGTTTGTAAAACTCCGCGCAATTTTCTATCCGTGTAAACACGATTTCCGACAAATCCGATACGTTCAATTTCAACTAATCCGCCTTCGAAAATTTCAAAAACCAAATCAACCCGATTGTCAGATTGTCGAATGATTTTTGCCCCAACAGTAGCCGCCAAGCGCCCCATATCCGCGTAGACCTGCGTAATTAAACCACGATCCTGCTCTACATCTGTTGGATTAAACACTTTTCTGGACTGGCTTTTTATCAGACCCAACAATATTTCGTCTTTGAGCTTGGAATTCCCTTCAAAAGCGACACGATTAATCGTCGGAAATTCTTTGACCTTAATAACTAATCGTGAACCTAAAGGCGAAATTTCTACCGTCTCAAATAATCCACTAGCGACAATATTCTGATAGGCAGCATTCAATTGCGCCGCAGTGACTGCTTGAGAAGCTTTAAGCCCCGAATAGCTCTTGATTGTAGCCGATTCTATCCGGCGGTTTCCCTCAACCTGAATTTTGGAAAATGTATAGTCTTGCGCCCAAGCAGCTGCCGAATGCCAAACCAAACTTAAGCAAAAAATCATTGTGGCCAAAAGAGTGCCCAGCAAACAGTCTAAAAAGAATTTCATAGAAGAATTACGTAACCTTTTTTCAGCTCTGCTCATATTACTATCCCGCCCCAGACTTATTCTCCTTTGAGTATCGTGAATGTGTCATTTTGTCAAAACAGCAAATAGGAAGTTTAAAGCAAAGTACCAATTATTTTCAGTCAACATAATATATCGTTTGCAATGGCAAAAAGCATGAATGCTACTATCAACGTTAGTCCTGCCATCATCAAAACATTTAAGAACTGCTGGGGAGGTGGACGACCAACAATGGCCTCATAAGCGAAAAACACCAAATGGCCCCCATCTAACACAGGCACTGGGAATAAATTCACAATCCCGACAGCAGCTGATAAAAGTGCGATGAACCATATGTAACTTTCCCCTCCCTGGCGCGCCATTTGGCCTGAAGTCTCGGCAATTCCGATGACGCCCGACAAATTACAGCTGCTTATTGCTCCCGTCACAACATGATAGAGGCCGTCAATAGAACCAGATATAACCCGCCATGTATTTTTTGCCCCAAACAACAAAGCATACCTCGCCTCGAGCGTAGTGACTTTTGGCGCAAAAAAGAACTGACCGCCAACGATACCGATCCGCCATACTGTTTGGAAACCACCCTGCTCCAAAGGTTCATCGACACGCTTGGGTACCAACTGTAGAGAAACGACTTCACCTTGTCGCCAAATTGCCAAATCAAGCGGCGCTCCGTTGGACTTTTCAACATGTGCTTTCAATTCGTCAAAGCGAAGAATTCTTGTGTTGTTTATTTTAAAAATTACGTCTCCTGGCAGTATACCCACGTCTGAAGCTGCAGACCGCGGAACTACTTGTTCAACTCTTGCCAAACTTAGATTTGGTCCTTCTACATAAACAACTCGCTCATTTCGAAGAACTTTATAATCATAATAATTTTCATCGCTCATGGACTGCCAAAAGTCTGACAACGCCTCTGTGTCCAGAATTGAGGGCACGCCTTCACCGTTTATTTGCAGCAACACGTCATCCGTTTTCAAACCATGCTCATAAGGCACCGCATAAAGAGCACCAACTGTCAAAGGATCCCTCACTTGCCCTTGCCAAAATGCAATACTGGAGAAAATTAGGATAGATAGGAGGAAGTTGAACAATGGACCTGCTCCAACGGTTGCCGTACGCGCCCAAAGTGGTGCACCGTGCATTGTTTGACGCTTTTCCTCAACGCTCATCACTTCTATTTGTTGATTGCCACCGACACTGGCCGCGTCCTGATCACCAAGAAACTTCACATAGCCTCCAAAAGGAATTAGCGCCAGCTGCCACTGCGTACCCCTAGGATCAATTCGAGAAATTAAAACTGGGCCAAAGCCAAGCGAAAAAACCTCTGCCTTTATACCAGACCAGCGCCCAACTATGTAATGACCAAATTCATGAACAAAAACAATCACTGAGAGCGAAACCACGAAGGCCAAGAGTGTAAAAAACAACCCTCCAAAGGCGGGTAATATTGACATCAGGCTCAAGAGACCTCCTACAAATATCTAGAGATTTTTTTCAATTTCTTCTTTCGCATATGTGCGTCCGATTTGATCCATGTTCAAGACATTTTCAAGGCAGAAATTATTTTCTTTGCTTGTATTCTTAACAAAAATACGTTCGAGGACTACCTCAACAACCCTGGCCATATCTAAAAACCCAATGCGATGCGCGATAAATGCATCCAGCGCAATCTCTTTTGCAGCATTGTAAACAGCACCTGAAAACCCACCCAAATCCATAACATCATAGGCCAAACGAAGCGCTGGGTATTTTTTTAAGTCTGGTGAACTAAAATCAAATCGTCCAATCTTTGCTAAATCTAGCCTTTCAACTGGCAAATAACTTCTGTTGGGATAACTTAGAGCAAAACCGATTGCATGACGCATATCCGCTGGACCAATGTGCGCCATCAATCCTCCATCCTGAAACCCAACGATCGCATGTATCATAGATTGCGGATGAACTAAAACTTCTATCTGGTTAGCCTTAAAATCAAAAAGTTCTTTTGCTTCAATTACTTCTAGTGCTTTATTGAACATTGAAGCGCTATCAATTGTAATCCGCTGACCCATATGCCAGTTTGGATGCGTTGAAGCTTGTTCTGGGGTAGCTGCTGCAATTTCTTCCAAGCTCCAATCTCTAAATGCACCCCCTGATGCTGTGAGTATAACGCGTTCTACAGCCTTATGGTCTTCTCCGATCAGCGCCTGAAAAACTGCTGAATGCTCACTATCTACTGGTAATAAAGCTACATCATTTTCGCGAGAGGTTTGCCTCATCAAAGGCCCTGCAGCGACCATACTTTCTTTGTTGGCAAGCGCCAAATCAGCACCTGCTTGCATCGCCCTAAGTCCCGGTTCTAGCCCGGCGGCTCCTACAATCGCAGACATCGCCCAATCGACAGGCAAACTTGCAGCGTCCGCCATACCATTAACCCCAGCCACAACTTGCATGCCTGTACCAGATAGCTTCTCTTTAAGCTCTTGATAAATATCATTATGAGCAGTCGCGACAATCTTAGGCCGGAATTCCAGCGCATTACTGACCAGACAGTCCAAATTGCGCCCACCAGTGAGCACTTCTATAGAGTACAGACCTTTATTCCGTCTGACGAGATCAAGAGTGTTTTGACCGATCGATCCTGTAGCACCAAAAATGCTCAAATGTTTCATATTCCAACCAGTAAAGGCGATATGAGGCCCAAAACAAGGCTTGCTCCAACAAGACCGTCAAATCTATCCATCGCCCCACCATGGCCAGGAATAAGAGAAGAACTGTCTTTGATGTTACACACTCTTTTCAAAGCACTTTCACAGATATCACCGGCCTGAGAGGCCACTGAGAGCAATATTGTCAGGGTTAAAAGGCCAAGGAGGGACGCCTCAAAAGATGAATATTTTAGAGCTGAAGCACTTACGGCCATGGCCGCGATCCATCCAGCAACAGCACCTGACCATGTTTTTTTAGGACTAAACCGAGGGATCAATTTTGGACCACCCATAAGACGACCGCCAAAATATCCCCCGAGGTCAGTAGCAATCACAAGTCCAACAAGCCAAAAGGTAAAACCTACACCAAAGCTTAAACGAAAACTATGTAAGAAATAACCACTGAGCAAAATGGCTAATGAGACCATAAAGCCTATTCTTTTTTCTTTAAAGAAAAATCCAATTTGAATTGTGGCTCCCAGAAGTAAAATTATTATCCAACCAAACAAGCTCTCGCTGCCAAGGGCCCAGTATAAGACAAACGCACCTAAAACCGCACTTAACCAATTTGCTTGCTTTGACATAGGGTTTAACATACTGCCAAGCTCCCAGTGCATCACCGCAACAACCAAAATTAAAAGCAAGTCTAAAAGAATACCTCCAAACCATATAGCCATTATCCCAATTACAGCCATTAAAACTGCCGAGATAACTCTTGGTAAAAGATCACTCCAGCGCGCGGTTAAACTCATGTCAAGACATCTCCAAATTTGCGGACGCGCTTTTGATAACGGCCAAGAGCCAGCGCAAACATCTCACGCGTAAAGTCTGGCCAAAGCGTATCCACGAAGTCATATTCCGAGTAGGCCGCCTGCCAAAGTAGGAAATTTGATATACGCGCCTCTCCCGAGGTTCTTATCAAAAGATCAGGGTCGGGAAGAACGAACGTATCGAGATATTTGGGCAGGGTCTTTTCGTTGATATCTTTGGGAGAGAGCCTGCCCGATTTTACATCATAAGCCAGTCGCCTTGTTGCGCGTGCCAATTCATCGCGACCGCCATAATTTATCGCAATTGTCAAATGCACTAAATCATTTTCACATGTCATTAATTCAAGGTTGTCCATCAAATCGACAAGACTTGTTTCAAGACGCATGCGGTCTCCGATAAACCGCACTCTTACACCACTCTCTTTGAGGTTTTGAGCTTCCTTTATAATATATCTCCGGAATAAGGTAATCAAACCAGCGACTTCTTCCTGTGTGCGCTTCCAGTTTTCTGTCGAAAACGCAAAGATTGTAAGATATTTCACGGCAAGTTCAGGGCAGCTCTCAAGGATTTCTCGAATGCGCTTAGCACCGGCATGATGACCAAACAGACGAGGTCGACCGCGCGACTGAGCCCATCTGCCATTACCATCCATAATAATTGCAACATGGCTAGCACTGGGTGTTTGAGAAGACAACTCTGACATTACCACACTAAACCTGCATGATTTCCTTTTGCTTTGACTCCAAAGCTGTATCGACAGAACCGATGTTACGGTCCGTTAGGTTCTGCACTTCATCTTCCCAAATTTTCTGGTCATCTTCAGATAATCCGTCTGACTTGGCTTTTTTAATCTGATCCATTGCATCGCGACGCACATTCCGGACAGATACACGGGCGTTTTCAGCGTATTGCGCTGCTACGCGGGTAAATTCGCGGCGACGTTCCTCATTTAGCTCTGGGATCGGAAGCATGATTATGGTGCCGTTTAGCTGAGGATTAATCCCCAAACCGCTTTCACGAATTGCTTTTTCTACAGCGCCGACCATGGATTTATCCCAAACATTGATCGTAACCATCCTTGGTTCCGGAACGTTAACTGTCCCAACTTGATTTATCGGTGTGCGTTGACCATATGCCGCAACGGTTATCGGATCCAGCATTGAGCCAGATGCTCGCCCAGTTCGCAAAGACGCAAATTCAGTTTTGAGAGAGGACAAAGCCCCACTCATACGACGCTCAATGCCATCCGTGTCGAGCATAAAATCATCAGACATGTCGTATATCTCTTTTCTTTTGTTTATATTTTTTATCCTGCATAAAGCGAGAGCACTTTATTTTCCAGCCAAACTTTGGATTCATTCTGATACAGTGGTGTAGGTGCCCTCGCCAGCAAGAATTCCTTTGAAACCGCCTGGCTCGTCTAGAGAAAATACAATGATCGGCAGCCGGTTGTCTCGTGCCAAGGCAATAGCGCTTGCATCCATCACCCCCAAGCGTTTAGCGAGAACGTCATTGTAGGTCACATCATCATACCGAACGGCATCCGCATGCTTTTCCGGATCTTTGTCATATACTCCATCGACTTTTGTCCCCTTAAAAATTGCCTGACACGTCATCTCGGTCGCACGCAATGTGGCCGCTGTGTCAGTTGTAAAATAAGGGTTGCCCGTTCCAGCCGCAAATATGCAGACCCGCTTTTTTTCCAAGTGCCGCACAGCACGACGTCGAATGTAGGGTTCACAAACCTGATCCATCGGAATCGCACTGATAACGCGCGTAAATACATCGAGACTTTCAAGGGCACTTTGCATAGCAAGAGCATTCATAACAGTAGCAAGCATGCCCATATAATCGGCTGTGGTACGCTCCATGCCCTGCGCACTTCCTTGCAATCCTCGAAAAATATTACCCCCTCCAATAACCAAACAAATCTCAACTCCGAGATCATGAACAGTTTTTACTTCATTTGCGATGCGCTCAACTGTCGGAGGATGAAGTCCATATGCCTGCTCACCCATCAGTGCTTCACCTGAAATCTTTAGCATAACGCGTTTGAACGTCGGCGCAGAGGAATCGATTGGAGGCATGGGCTACTCTCTTTTTTCATTATTATGTATTCTGAAAATGTCTGAAAAATCATATTAGTTCAATGCATCATTGACCCTTGCTTAAAAAAGATGTGTTTTGGACTAACTTGATTGAAATTTACAGGTGTCACAAACGTGTCTCTTCCCCTTTGGATTGCCAATATACCATCCGATGTTCCAATTTTGATTGCTGGGCCTACAGCATCGGGAAAATCGACACTTGCCCTGTCAATTGCGGAAAGAAGAGGTGGCTACATTTTAAATGCGGATGCGTTGCAGGTCTATGAGAATTGGCGTATTCTAACTGCACGACCGAATCCTAAGGAAGAAACTTCAGTTCCGCATAGGTTATACGGCCATGTCGATGGAACTAAAGATTATTCAGTTGGAAGATGGCTTAGGGATATTAAGCCCTATTTGGGAAACGGTCATCGACCGATCATTGTTGGCGGAACAGGTCTTTATTTTAAAGCTTTGACAAGTGGCTTAGCTGACATTCCGCCTACGCCACCAAATGTTCGCGCTAAAGCGACAGAAAAATTAAAAACTGAGGGACTTGCGGCTCTCATTGCAGATCTAAATTATGAGACACAAGCACGCCTTGACCTACAAAACCCAATGCGTGTTCAGCGAGCTTGGGAAGTATTTGCGTCGACGCAACGCTCGATTGTGCAGTGGCAGAAGGAGACACCACCACCACTTCTTAGACTTGGCAACTGTTCAACAATCCTATTTGATGCAGATAAAGACTGGCTAAACAAACGTATCAAAACAAGATTTAATAAAATGGTGATCTCTGGCGCCCTGGAAGAAGCCCAAAAGAATTTGAAGCATTGGAATCCGATTGCGCAATCAGCCAAAGCCATTGGCGCCAAAGAACTTATTTCTTACTTGGCTGGCGATTTGACTTTTGAGGAAGCAAAACAAATTGCCACAATCACCACGCGGCAATTTGCAAAACGCCAAAGAAGTTGGTTTCGAAGCAATATGAAAAACTGGCGTTCAGTAGATCCTAGAGACCTTTGATAGATTGAGGAATTGTTTCTAGTTGTAGATGTAAGATAAAAAAGAAAACACGAAGATCTATGTATTATAGAAATGTCGCTTTATTCATTTTTTAATGTCGCAAGTTAATCACGAAAGAATAAAAGACAGCGTTGACCTTTGCCGTAATATTGTGCCGTATGGAAGCAAGTTTCCGCTTGAGGCACAACGGTCATAGAAGAATTTGTTATGCATTCACAAAACGAGGCCAAATAAAAACTATAATTGTCACAGGGAGTTTATGATCACAAAAGTTAAAAACAATTTAGAAAGAGTTCATCCAGCAGCAACAATGTATGCAAAAGAACTTAAAGAGGGAAAGCTGAGCCGCCGTGAATTCATTGCAAGAACAACAGCCTTAGGACTTACTGCCACAACAGCTTATGCTCTTGGTGGTCTAAGCCAACCAGCTCATGCTGGTGGCCATTTGCAGCAAGGTGGCACGATGAGAATGCAGATGGATATCATCGCATTAAAAGATCCACGGGTTTTTGATTGGACACAATTGGCGCATTTCACATCGGGGTTTCTAGAATACCTCGTGGAGTACAACAATGATGGCTCAATCACTCCTAACCTTTTGGAAAGCTGGAGCGCAAATGCAGATGCTTCAAAATACACGCTCAACGTAAGAAAAGGCATAAAATGGAATAACGGTGACGATTTCACTGCTGAAGATGTGGCACGTAATATCGAAGGCTGGTGTGATAAATCAGTTGAAGGTAATTCAATGGCTGGGCGTATGGCGGCCCTTGTTGACGCCGACACGGGTAAAGCCGCTGCCGGAGCAATAAAAGTTATAGATGACCACACTGTTCAGCTTACATGCGTTGCCTCCGATATTACAGTAATTGCCGGCATGGCAGACTATCCTGCGGCAGTTGTGCACTCAACTTTCTCAGTGGATACAATGGGAACGAACCCAATTGGAACTGGTCCATTTATGCCAGATTGGTACGAAGTAGGTGTCAAAGCTGCACTTATTAAAAACGAATCTCACGATTGGTGGGGGCTTTCCGTAGGTAGAACAGTTCCTTTGGATCGCATTGAATTCATAGACTATGGAACAGACCCTTCTGCATGGATTGCAGCAGCTGAAGCAGACGAAGTTGACGTGTTTTACGAGACCGTTGGCGAATACGTTGACATAGTTCCGGGAATAGGATGGGAAAATTCCACCGTTGCATCGGGTTCAACAATTGTAGTTCGAACAAACCAAGTTGCTCAAGACGCAGATGGAAACACGCCTTATGCCGACAAACGGGTAAGACAGGCTCTTGCTATGGCTGTTGATAATTCGATTTGTCTGGAACTGGGTTATGCTAGTAAAGGCGCGCCAGCTGACAATTCCCATGCTGGTCCCATGCACCCAGAACATGATCCAAGTGTTGGTAGACTGCCATTTGATCCAGACAAAGCTATGTCCCTTATGAAAGAAGCTGGCATGGAGGATTACGAACATGAGATCATGTCAATTGATGACGATTGGCGCAAGAATACAACTGACTCAGTTGCGGCCCAACTGAGAGACGCAGGCTTCAAAGTTAAAAGAACAATCCTTCCTGGTTCTACCTTTTGGAATGATTGGAAAAAGTACGCGTTTAGCTCAACAAACTGGAACCATCGCCCTTTCGCAACGCAAGTTTGGGGTCTCGCCTATAGATCTGGGGAAGCCTGGAATGAGTTTGCTTGGAATAGCCCTAAGTTTGATACGCTTCTGGCGCAAACAAACTCAATTGCTGATGCTGATGAGCGTCGTAAAGTAGCTGCCAAGTGTCAGGCGCTTATCGCTGAAGAGGGCGTGACAATTCAGCCCTATTGGCGGAACATTTACAGAAGCCATAAACCAGAATTACAGTGTGATATGCATATTGCATATCATCCACATGTGTATAAGTGGGGCTTCAAAGCTTAAACCTTATTCTGCCGCACTTTTTAAAAGTGCGGCTTTTTTGAGCTTAAACTAAAATCTCAAGACTATAATATTTTAGGACAGGGGTCGGAATGGGACTGTTTATTTTGCGGCGTCTAGCAATAATGCTGTTTACGGCTTTATGCTTGTATTGATATGTTCCCAATCGAAAGGGATGATTTACACTTCAGCCGCTGTAGCAGATTTCAAAATATTGACTGGTCTAACCCCACTGTCACCTCCGCCTCTAATTCCAAGTCAGAACTTGGGGATGTGATCCTAAAAATTGACAAGCTCAAAAAATATTATGAAGTAGCGGCAAATGCACTTTTTGGCAGCACAGGCGAAAAGCGCCTCGTCAAAGCCAACGAGACAATCTCTTTTGAGGCACGCGAAGGCGAGACTTTGGCCATTGTTGGCGAGTCTGGTTCCGGAAAATCAACTTTTGCCAAAGTATTAATGGGGCTTGAAACAGCCACAGATGGCCAAATTTTATTCGATGGCAACAACATTGAACATACATCAGTAGAAGATCGGGATACTCAAACAGTTGCTGATATTCAAATGGTTTTTCAAAATCCGTTTGATACTTTGAATCCATCCATGCTCGTTGGGCGCCAAATTATTCGCGCGCTTGAGATTTTAAAATTTGGTTCATCCGATTTAGAACGCTCAGAGCGTATGCTCGAGCTTTTGGATCTGGTCAAACTGCCCCGCGCCTTTTCTGAACGGATGCCACGTCAACTTTCGGGCGGTCAAAAGCAGCGCGTTGGGATAGGCAGGGCGTTTGCCGGTGGCGCCAGGATCGTGGTAGCCGATGAACCCGTCTCAGCCCTAGATGTCTCAGTTCAAGCCGCAGTTACTGATCTTTTGATGGAAATTCAGCGCAAAAAAAAAACGACCCTGCTATTTATTAGCCACGATCTCTCCATTGTTCGTTATCTCAGTGACAGAGTGATGGTTATGTATCTGGGGCATGTGGTCGAGCTTGGAACAACGGATCAAGTCTTTTCACCACCCTATCATCCATATACCCAAGCCCTACTTTCAGCCGTGCCAATTGCAGATACGAGTGTTGAAAAGAAAAGCATTGTGCTGGAGGGCGACATTCCTTCCGCCATGGATCCCCCAGTGGATGCCCATTTCAGACCAGATGCCATTGGAAAGAGCGCGTCCCAAATAACTTGTGGGAAACAGGACTCCCAAAAAATCAGTATTTGGCCAACGGACATCATATAAAATGTCACCTCAGCGATGAGGTTCTGAAAAGAATGGAACCTGTACTTACAGTTTCTGCAGAATAGTCTAATAGAACGTTGAAAAAACCATTTTTATTATTTTCAACTATTAATCTGACACAGGTTTGTGTTTTTGCATAGGGTAATACTAATAAATTTGGACTGGTTCAGGACCTGCGTTATAGGCGGCAAGAACCAGAAGCGATGATGCAAACCACTTATATTATAATCTTGGGTATCGTGCTTGATCTCGAGGTTTTCCAAAAGATCAAATGTATCGACTTTAAAAGTTTACGCGGTTACTGGTTTAAGGATGGCATTTTACAACGCTCCTTCGGGCAATGCTGAGTTCTCACCCCAGTTACTTTTTTTATTACAAGCGGCAGAAAGATAGCATCAAAGATGTAACGCTCTGCGGTGACTGTTCTTGCAACTTCTCGATAGTGGCGATTATATTGTAAATCAAAGGGCAGATCATTCAGATTAGGTGGCACATAAATTGAGTCAACCTTTTTCCGAATAGGTTGTGCAGTCTAACCACTGAGAAGTTTGTCCGAATATATTGGTTGTTTTTTTACACACCGCCAGCATTGGCCGTGTACCCGGCATTCAAAAACAGCCAGATAAAGGTTATCATTTTCACCTTGGTAAAATTAGCACCCATCTTTACTTATACGACCATGTCCGGGAATTAACAGTTCCTATTCTTAGTTGAAAATAATTATACTGGGTTAGCCTAAGCTTCATAAGGCGTTGTCAAATACAAGATCTAAGTGAAATCATCTTTCCTTCGCCAATTTTGAATGATCTAAAGAAGTCAGACTATGTTTAGGATTCGACAGGAGACACACAATGGCAGGTTCGGTAAACAAAGTTATATTAATTGGAAATTTGGGTTCCGAGCCAGAGGTTAGAAATTTCCCCAATGGCGGCAAAGTTTGCAACCTATCAATTGCGACCTCTGAAAACTGGAAAGATAAGAATACGGGTGAACGCCGCGAAAAAACTGAATGGCACCGCGTTGCTATTTTTTCAGAGCCGCTCGTGCGTGTGGCAGAGCAATTTTTGCGCAAAGGGTCTAAAGTTTATATTGAAGGCCAGCTTGAGACACGCAAATGGCAGGATCAGTCCGGTGCCGATCGTTATTCAACCGAGGTTGTGTTACGTCCTTATCGCTCTGAACTTACGATGTTGGATTCACGAGGTGAGGGTGGCGGGACAGGCGTAGGCTACTCCGAAAATCCAGGAGCTTCCTATGATCGTGGCGGTCCCGATAGTTATGGTTTGGGCGAAAGTGGAGAGGCAGTGGCGGCCCCTGCTACATCAAGAGACCTCGATGACGAGATACCATTTTAGGCTGTCATCTGGTCAGTCGTGCTAGCCTAGTGAAAGTCATTGCATGCGTAATATCAAAAAATGGATTATTAGTTTAGCATGATATAAGCCTTATCCTCTTAATCTTAAAGACTCTGAAAGCAGATTTAAAACGCTGTAACTGTCCACATCAGCAGTGACAAAAACGTCTCCAATATCACGCGCCAGAACCAAGCGAAGTTGGCCATCAACTACCTTTTTGTCTTGCATCATAAGCTTAATCAAGTCTTCGGCTGACGGAAGAGAGCCTGCAATATCTGAAAGATCAACCTTCATTCCCATCATTCTTAAATGTGCACGCACGCGCGATGGAAGCTCTTGCGGACAAAGTCCAATACGCGCGGATAGTTCAAACGCCAAGGCACAGCCGATAGCAACCCCTTCGCCGTGAACCAGCCTATCAGAGTAGCCAGTAGCCGCTTCTAGAGCATGACCGAATGTGTGACCTAGATTAAGCAAAGCACGATCCCCCTGCTCTGTCTCATCGTGAACCACAAAATCAGCCTTCATCTGGCATGATACGCGCACGGCCTCTGTCTGCTTTTCGACATCCCCATGCGCCAATGCAGGCCCATTTTTTTCTAACCAGTCAAAAAATGACGCATTACCTAAAAGCCCGTATTTTACAACCTCTCCATAGCCCGCCAAAAAGTTTCGCTTGGACATTGTTTCAAGAAGCGAAACATCAGCCAAGACAAGACTCGGTTGGTGAAATGCGCCAATAAGATTTTTACCTTGACGAGCATTAATGCCCGTTTTACCCCCAACAGAACTATCAACTTGAGCCAAAAGCGATGTCGGTATCTGAACAAACCGAATACCTCGGCGTAAGATTGCCGCGGTAAAGCCCACCAAATCACCTATTACGCCACCGCCAAGTGCAATAACAACGTCTTGTCTTTCAATATTTTGATCCAAAAGCCAGTCAACGCTCTGTGTAAGATAGGGCCATGATTTAGTTGCCTCTCCTGCTGGAAGTTTAAGGACATCACAGGCGATACCCGCCCTCGACAAACTATTACGCAGAGTTTCTAAATGAAACGCAGCCACTGTTTCTTCAGTAATAATGGCAACTTTTGAGCGATTTAAAATAGGTATCAAAAAATCACTGCACTGCCCTAAAAGCCCATGACCTATAAATATATCATAGGCGCGCGTGCCTAGCTCTACTCGAACTTTATCAGTCATGAATTTGCTCCAGAACATCTGGACGCGTTAATAAGGCATCAATAACGCGATCCGACATCTCATCTATACTTAAGT
>JAOGIM010000020.1 GCA_028150825.1 Paracoccaceae bacterium | reverse complement strand
ATCCTGAATGGCGTGGAGAGGATCGTCTCGCTTCGGACTGGGCTTTTATCGCAAGCTTTGTTGCCTCCGACAATCATGGTCAAGGAATTGGCAAACTTCTGTTCGAGCAAACTAAAAAAAGAGCGCTTTACTTCGGCGTAAATACGATTGACGCGACTATCAGAGCCGATAATCAAGCTGGGCTTCGGTATTACACGAGATTGGGGTTTAAAGACTATGATCGAATGAGTGCTAAGCCCCTTTCTGATGGAACTCTAGTTGATCGAATTCGAAAAAAGATGCACCTATGCTCTTAAAGATTACCAAAATGTTTAAATTTTATCTTCCAGAAATGGATTTAAGCCCAAAGATAAATACTAAGCAAATGCTCGGCCGGTGATTAGATAGCTCAATCCAAGCTTTGCCCCACAGACAATAGATATCAGTGCAATAGGAGCGTTGAAAGACAATAATGCCATCGCGGAGAGCCCTTGGCCTACCGAACAACCATAAGCCAGAATGGCACCGATCCCTATCAGCATGGCTCCGAAAATTTGTCTTTGTAGTTCCCGCGGATCCTCGCAGGCTTCAAGTCTGAAATGTCCCCTTGTTGAACTGCCGGCGAAAGCCCCTACCCAAACTCCAAAGACCGAACCTACGCCAAAACTTGGATTAGTTCCGGAAGCTGTCATCAAGAAGAGGATTGCAGAACCGATTGGTGCGGTAAAGCTATGAGATACAGGTGCCAATCCCAAAAAACCCTCTCGTGCGATTAAATGTGTGCTGATCCATCCGCCCGAAATTGCTATGCCTACGGCAATTGCCCAAAATACTTGATTTTTGTTTTTCCAAAAGGGTTTACTCCAAAAAGAGATCGTCAAGATTGCTAAACCAAAGCAACTTCCTATCGCTGGAACAGGTAGGCCTGATAGAAAGGAAATATAGGAAGAAATGCTTTTGGTTTGTACTTGATATGCTGTTTCTCGCATAATCCATGAGACTGCGCCTGAAAAGGGGCCAGATGCGATTGCATATGCTGTAATGCCCATAACTAGAAGGATCACAAACGAGCGTAAGTCACCTCCACCAAGCCGAACTAGAGCGCCAAAACCGCAAGTCCCAGCGAAAGCCATCCCAACTCCAAATAAAAGCCCACCAATAAGAGTGAGCAGAGGATTAAACGGAAATTGGAGATATTGACTCTCATGTAGGATGACCCAATCCAAAAAAATCGCAATATGGACAAATATTACGGACGTTCCAATCGAAACGCCCCACATTCTCGCTCTAGTGAAGTTCTGCCCATAGATAGCATCTTCAATCGTTCCCAGTGAGCAGAACTGGCTAAGCTTTGCTGCTAGGCCGAGGACCACCCCCCCCCCCAGCAGCCCCATTAGGGTAGCAAAGAGTGCTTCCGGCATTAGATCGAGCAAAGTTTTATGTACCCAAATGAGCTGGGTCTGTTAGCTGACCTTGCAAAAAATATCATAAACCACGTCCAATATGCGCGTCGCGCGTTTGTCTGCTAAAGTGTAATAGATCACCTTGCCTTCGCGTCTGGCTTGAACCAGTCCTTCTAGTCTGAGACGCGATAATTGTTGTGAAACAGCAGCTTGCCTTGATGACAAGAGCCTTTCAAGGTCGGTAACCGATTTTTCTCCCGAAGCTAAATAGCAGAGTATCATCAAACGACCCTCATGACTAATCGCTTTCAAAAAGTTGGAAGCAGTCATAGCATTGTCCAACATGCCGTCGATTTCTTTCTGAGAGATATGTTCTGATATTATCGGTAGCGCCAATTTGTATCTCTAAAATGCTATTTTATCTTCGATCGCTTCAATTCCCGCGATTGCGCAGGCTTCATCTTCTTCTGGGCTAGGAGCGCCAGAAATACCAATACCAGCGACCAAACTTCCATCACCGTCCATAACGGGCAAGCCCCCGCCAAGGAGAACTGATTTGGATAGATCTCTCAGACCAGACAGTGTCGTTCCAGGTTGCGTCAAATCTGCTAATTCGGTGGTTGAAGTTCGAAATGTTACTGCCGTCCAAGCCTTTCGTTCGGTCATTTCAAATACATGCACACCAGCGTACCTGTCACGGAGAAAAATTTGTGGAATGCCAAATCTGTCGGTAACCATTACTCCAACTTGAAAGCCAGCGTCTCTACAGTGAGTTAGGGCAGCTTGAGCCATAGTAAGATAGACTTCAGGTTTAAGCGCTCTAAACTCGACGAATGCACTTTCTTCTGCCTTTAATGGCATTGCGAGAAGAAGTGACATTAAAAACAGTTTTTTCATTCTAAAGTTTCCTTATATTTTGTCTTTTTTAACAGTAGTTGATTCAAAAGAGCCCAAAAGAAATCCTCACCCGGATATCCTTCTATCCGTCCAATTTCGTTGCCGCCACTCAATAGTAAGAAAGTTGGCGTATACAAAATTTGAGGATTAAATTTACCAATTTCCTGTATTTCGTCAATCTCAACACGTTTTAAAGGCGCAAATTTCCCTTCTTGGGTCTTGGGATAAATATTACCAATTTCTTCTTCCCATATTTCGCACCAAGTACATCCATGTTCACGGACCATAAGAAGTTCGGAGCTATAAACATTGAGTGGAAAAAAAACCCCAATCACGAAGATGATAGTATTTTTCATTAAAAACCCATTGACTGTACTGAGACACATTACATATTGTGAATGTGTTTAACAAGCTGGCGCACTTACATGTTTGAGGTAACGCTTCTTGGCGCATCTTTTGCGGGACTTTTGTCCTTTGCTTCACCGTGTGTTTTGCCGATAGTACCGTTTTATTTAAGCTACCTTGCAGGTATGGCTTTAGCAGATATGGATACTGGCGACGGTCTCAAAAGAAGCGTTAGATACAGGATATTCTTTTGCGCGCTTCTTTTTTCGGTAGGAATGATCCTAGTTTTTGTGGGAATGGGTGCGTCGGCCACTGCATTTGGGGGCTTACTTAGGGAATGGTTCGGTGCTTTGCGCTGGATCGCTGCTGGGCTCATTCTTATTATGGCATTGCACTTTCTAGGAATTTTCAAACTGGAAGTTCTCAACAGACAATTTACTTTGGAAATTGGGAATACAAAAAATGTTAATTATGCCATGGCTTTTCTATTAGGTTTTGCTTTTGCTTTTGGATGGACACCCTGTGTAGGACCAATTTTAGCAACAATTTTATTCACTGCAGCAGGAAGTGAAACAATTTACGAAGGCACTATGCTTCTTTTAGCATATGGCATGGGTATGACCATTCCTTTCATCGTTGCTAGTGTTTTCGTTGGACCATTTTTGAGTTGGGCGAAAGCGTTTAGAATGCATTTGGGAAAAGTAGAAAAATTTACAGGCATGGTTTTGTTGGTATTTAGTATTTTAATTGCAACAAATTATGTGAATGTTATTGCCGGCTGGATGTTGCGAGTCGCGCCAGATCTTTGGAAGTTTGGATAGGGACAATTATGAAAAAAATAATTTTTGGAATATTGATTTTAAGTTTTGCCGCTACTTTGGAAGCTGCCGAACTTGGTGATGATGGCTTGCACAAAGCGGATTGGATGCGCGAAACATTTAAAGATATGCGAGAGGATCTCGAAGAAGCAAACGAAGCAGGTAAAAGACTTGCAATTATAATAGAACAGCAAAACTGTGCTTACTGCAAAACAATGCATGAAAATGTATTTTCTGATAATGTCATTAGTAACTATATTTCCGACAATTTTTTTGTTGTTCAAATAAATATGTTTGGCAATTTAGAAGTTACAGATTTTGACGGAGAAATTTTAGAAGAAAAGGATATGATTCTTAAATGGGGGATATTATTTACGCCCACAATGATGTTCTTTCCCGAGAAGGTGCCTGGAAAATCTTCTGCCTCTCAGGCAATCATTGCGTCTATGCCTGGGGCTTTCGCAAAGGGTACAACGCGTGACCTTTTAACTTGGGTTAATGAAAAACATTATGAAAAGTCAGGTGCGAGCTTTCAAAAATATCATGCTGAAAAATTTAATAACCGCAGAAAAATAGAGAAATAAGAATAAATTCAATGCTTTGAATTTATTCTTGCGATTCCATAATTTCTTGTTAACGTAATCTCCAAGGTAAATATAAATTCGGAGGGAACATGCGACGTATAGCATTAGCGTTTTTTATTACGATAATGACTGCAGCTTCATCTTTTTCCGAGGTCGTAAAGCCTAGTGAAATTGTTTTCGAAGATGGTGCGGTCATGGAAAGCTTGACTGCGCAATTAGGCGATCCTGTAAATGGAAGAAAAATATTCATGAACAGAAAGCAGGGCAATTGCCTTGCGTGCCATATGAATTCTGAAATGCTTGATCAGTCTTTTCACGGTGAAGTTGGCCCGGTCTTAGACGGCGTTGCTGATAGGTGGGAAAAGCATGAGTTAAGAGGAATGCTGGTAAACTCTAAAATGATGTTTGAAGGTACCATAATGCCGGCTTTTTATCGCGACAGCGGATACTCAAGGAACTTGAAAAAGTTTGTTGGTAAGACGATTTTGAGCGCTCAACAAGTGGAAGATGTTCTATCCTACCTTTTGACACTTAAAGAAAACTAAAATGGGTGATTTACATGCACATTTCTCGTAGAAATTTAATTTTGACCGCAAGTTCTGCTTTAGCCGTAGGATCGATATTTGGCTCACAAGCTCATGCATCAATTGTCGATGAACATACTACTGCTTTTACAGGCGGTGCTGAACTGGGTAACGGTGTAATTGAGCTTGACGCACCTGAAATTGCAGAAAATGGAAATACTGTTCCAATTTCAGTCTCTGCTCCTGGAGCGGTCAGCATAATGCTACTTGCGGCGGGTAATCCGGTTCCGGCAGTCGCAACGTTTAACTTTGGTCCACTTAGTGCTGCAAGGTCTGGTTCGACTCGTATTAGATTAGCAAAGTCACAAGATGTGATTGCTGTCGCAAAAATGGAAGACGGTACATTTCAAACAGCGCAAGCCACTGTTAAAGTGACTATTGGTGGCTGTGGTGGTTAAAAGAGGAGATAAATAATGGCCAAGGGAGTTAAGCCTAGAGTCAAGGTTCCTAAAACGGCATCTGCCGGGGAAACAATTGTTATTAAAACACTGATCAGCCATAAAATGGAATCTGGCCAGCGTAAGGATTCAGATGGAAATAAAATACCACGGTCCATCATAAATCGGTTCACGTGCGATTTTAACGGGCAAAACGTAATCGATGTTAATTTAGAGCCAGCAATTTCAACAAACCCTTATTTCCAATTTGAGTCTGTTGTTCCAGATACTGGAGAGTTTAAATTTACGTGGTATGACGATGACGGTTCGGTATACGAAAAAGTTAAATCGATTTCAGTGACATAATTTGATTTAGCAGGAGGAGACAATTATGAATTTGTGGAAACTCTTAATGGCATCCACCATAACACTTGCTGCTTCTTTTGCGGCAGCCAACGAAGACGCAAAACTATCAATTGAGGGATTAGATATACCTGTAAGAGTGTCTGTTCAATCTCATACCCCTGAAATCGATGAAGTTCGTTCTGGATGGACATTTCGCAAAAGCGAAACGCAAGATCTTCAAAGGGACGACTTTGATAATCCCGCTTTTGTGTTTGTTGATCAAGGCATAGATCTTTTCGACAAAATAGATGGAACAGCGGGGAAATCTTGCTCAAGCTGCCACTCTGATATGAACAGTTTTAAGGGACTACGAGCGTCCATGCCGAGAATTGCGAATGGTCAGATTGAAACGATGGAAGATCTGGTGAACGGTTGTAGAACGGAGCGCATGGGTGCGGAGTCGTGGAAATGGTCTTCTAAAAACATGACCGCCGTGACTGCTCTGATCGGTTTAGAATCTCGTGGTATGCCTATAAAAGTTAAAATGGATGGTGATGCTGCTGAGTTCTGGGAAAAGGGTAAGGACGTTTACTACGCTAGAGTTGGACAACTTGATATGTCGTGCGCGAACTGTCATGAAGAAAACTATGGCAATATGATACGTGCGGACCATTTGTCGCAGGGACAAATAAATGGCTTTCCAACTTATCGATTGAAAAATGCAAAATTGAATTCAATTCACGCGCGTTTTAAAGGTTGTATGAAAAATATTCGTGCTACGCCTTACAAGGAAGGTGGGCCTGAATTTAGAGCTTTAGAGCTTTACTTGGCATCTCGGGGAAACGGTCTATCGGTTGAAACCCCGTCTGTACGAAACTAGCTCCAAAAAAACCAGCGTGGAGCTGGTTTTTTTAAAGATTTAAACATTCAATAAATTGCATGTGAGTAAGCTGATGATATCACGTAGAGATTTTTTACAATTAGCAATGTCGACCACCGCTATCTATGGTGCCTCTTCTTTTGGAAATTGGGGTAAACTTTCGGCGCAGCAATTAATTACACAAGATAAGCTATTGGAGTTTAAGACTTTTGGTAATGTCTCGCTCATTCATATCACAGATATTCATGCCCAAATGAAACCAATTTATTTTAGAGAGCCAGAAATAAACACAGGTGTAGGTGACAATAGAGGAAAAGTTCCTCACATAACGGGCGCAGATTTCCGCAGATTTTATGGTATAAAAGACAAAAGTCCATCTGCGTATGCTCTGACGTTCGATGATTTTTCTTCCCTTGCCAGCACATATGGAAGAGTTGGTGGTTTGGATCGCGTATCCACTATTATAAACTCAATTCGAAGTGATCGGCCTGACGCTTTACTGCTTGATGGCGGTGATACCTGGCATGGAAGCTACACATGTCATCAAACTCAAGGTCAGGATATGGTAAATGTCATGAATGCTTTGAAACCAGATGCCATGACATTTCATTGGGAATTTACTTTGGGGTCTGATCGGGTGAATGAAATTGTGGGAAAACTACCCTTTGCTGCGCTAGGTCAAAATATTTTTGATTCTGAATGGGATGAGCCTGCTGAGTTGTTCCCACCATACAAATTTTTTGAGAGAGGTGGAGTTAAAATTGCGATCATTGGGCAGGCTTTCCCTTATATGCCAATTGCAAACCCTGGATGGATGTTTCCAGAATACTCGTTTGGAATTCGCGATGAAAATATGCAGTCAATGGTTGATGAAGTTCGCGCTGCGGGCGCGGAACTTGTTGTTTGCTTGAGCCATAATGGATTTGATGTGGACAAGCAGATGGCTGGGCGCGTAGACGGCATAGATGTTATTCTTTCTGGCCATACTCACGATGCTCTACCTGAACCTATCTTAATTGGTAAAACGATTATTGTTGCCTCTGGCTCTAATGGGAAGTTTGTCTCTCGTGTTGACCTTAACGTAAAGAATGGGCAGATGATGGGATTTCGACATAAACTAATTCCAGTTTTTGCAGATGTTATTGCTCCTGACCCTTATATTTCTAATTTAATAAGAAAGCAGCGTGCTCCCTACGCCTCTCAACTTTCTGAAGTAATAGGCAAAACTGCAGATGATCAAACGCTATACAGGCGTGGAAATTTCAATGGTACTTGGGATGATTTAATTTGTGACGCATTGCTTAAAGAACGTGAGGCAGATATTGCACTATCCCCAGGTGTCAGATGGGGCCCGTCCATTTTACCTGGACAAGAAATTACCCGTGAGGATATTTGGAACGTGACATCCATGAGTTATCCGCAAGCCTATCGAACGCAAATGACGGGTGAATTTTTGCACATCGTTTTAGAAGATGTGGCGGATAACCTATTCAATCCTGATCCTTATTACCAGCAGGGTGGAGATATGGTTCGAGTTGGCGGACTGGGTTATCGAATTGATATTTCCAAACCTCAGGGTCAACGTATAAGTGATATGACTTTGCTAAAAACTGGTGCGACGATTGATCCCATAAAATCCTATTGGGTAGCCGGGTGGGCAAGTGTTAATGAAGGGACCGAAGGGCCAGAAATTTGGGATGTGGTTGAAAATTATATCCGCAAGCAAAAGACGATTTCACTATCACCAAATAATAGTGTTGAAGTCATCGGTACCTGAAAACATTAGCGAATAAGGAGCGGAAATTATTATGTCGAAAGTGAACAAAAGAAATACTCAAACACGCCGTTCTTTCCTTCAAGGTGCTGCTTTATCCAGTGCAGGAGCCGTTGTTGCAGTATCCTCAACAGCCAAAGAACAAAGTGAGGCCTTGGTTACAGAATCCCAATCTTGGGCGCAGGAACTCGCTGATGGAGTGGATGTTACGCCGTATGGACTTCCAATTGAACACGAAGTTGATGTTATCAGAAGAAATGTTCCTTGGCTAACCGCGGATGCAGTTAGCTCTGTCAACTTTACCCCGATTCATGCGCTGGATGGTACAATCACGCCTCAGGGCTGCGCGTTCGAGCGACATCACTCAGGTGCAATCGACCTGAAAAAGGAAGATTATAGGCTCATGATAAACGGCCTTGTCGATAAACCAATGATATTTACTTATTTTGATTTAGAAAGGTTTCCAAGAGAAAACCACGTATATTTTTGTGAGTGTGCTGCAAATACAGGGATGGAATGGGCGGGTGCACAGTTAAACGGCGCCCAATTTACGCATGGTATGATCCATAATATGGAGTATACTGGCGTTCCATTGCGTGTTATTTTAAATGAAGCCGGGCTGGTTGCTGCCGGTGATCTGAAAGATAAGTGGGTTTTTGTAGAAGGTGCCGACGCATCTTCAAATGGCAGATCTATACCAATGGAAAAGGCTCTAGACGATGTTTTCGTAGCATTCAAAGCAAATGGAGAGGCATTACGAAAAGAGCATGGATACCCTGTACGATTAGTTGTTCCTGGATGGGAAGGCAATATGTGGGTTAAGTGGTTAAGGAGAATTGAAGTAACTGACGGACCCGTCGAATCGCGGGAAGAAACTAGCAAATACACGGATACTCTTTCTAATGGTATAAGTAGAAAATGGACTTGGGCGATGGATGCCAAGTCTGTGGTGACAAACCCTAGTCCACAAATGCCAATTAAGCATGGATCCGGTAGCCTTTTAATTTCTGGACTTGCTTGGTCTGGTCATGGAGCAATCAAGCGCGTTGATGTTTCCCTAGATGGCGGAAAGAATTGGAGAATTACTACTCTTTCGAAGCCGGGTGAAAAAATGGCTTTAAGCCGGTTCTACTTTCATACTGATTGGGATGGCGAAGAAATGTTATTGCAGTCAAGGGCAATTGATGAGACGGGTTACGTTCAACCGACCAAAACACAGCTCCGTGAAGTTCGCGGTTTGAACTCAATATATCATAATAATTGTATTCAAACATGGCATGTTGGAAAAAATGGATCAGTAGAAAATGTTGAAGTTTCATAGAGCGGCTTTTTTATCGGCCGCACTTTTAATTGTGGCAGCCCCGTTGTTGGCAGACAGTTACGGATTGGGTCGTCCCGCTACGATGAAAGAAATCGCAGCTTGGGACTGGAATATTATGCCTGATGGAGCGGGTATGCCAATTGGTTCTGGTGATGCGATAGATGGCGAAGAAGTCTTTGCGGAAAAATGTGCTTCGTGCCATGGCGATTTTGCAGAAGGGATGGGGCGTTGGCCAGAGCTTGCAGGTGGCATAGACACATTAGATGAGGATGATCCTTTGAAAACTGTAGGATCTTATTGGCCCTACATGTCAACTGTTATCGATTATGTAAAGAGATCAATGCCTTATGGTTACGCTGGGTCCTTAAGTAATAATGAAACATATGCCATTGTTGCTTATATTCTTTATTCAAATGACCTAATTGAAGATGATTTTGTTCTTTCAAATCATAACGCGTTAGATGTTGAAATGCCAAATGCAAATGGATTTATAATTGATGACCGAGAAGAAACGGAATATGCAAAATGGAGAACTGATCCTTGCATGTCCAATTGCAAAGACACCGTGAAAGTTACTATGCGGGCAAGAGTTTTGGATGTTACACCGATAGAAAAAACGTCCAGCGAAACGCGACTGGTACCTGAAACAAGCCAAACCAGAGAAACTTCGGTAATACAAATCAATACTGTAAATCAAGAGTTAGCAGATTCTGGGAAAAAAGTTTTCAAAAAATGTAAATCATGCCACCAAATTGGCGAAAAAGCGAAAAACCGATCAGGTCCAATTTTAAATAACATGGTTGGTTATCCGGTTGCATCAGTAAACGGCTATAAATATTCAAAATCATTCAAATCTGCACGAGAAGCAGGGCTAATTTGGACTGAGGAAGAACTAGCTAAGTTTCTTACAAAACCAAAAAAATATCTTAAAGGTACCAAGATGTCTTTTGCGGGTTTAAAAAAAGAAGATGATACCAAAGCAGTCATAGAATATCTTAAACTATACTCAGAACGATGATGTTAAAAAGCTTGAAAATATTACTAATAAGTATTCTACTGGGAGTGAGTAGTGGAGTCTATGCAGGTGACGAAATTACGGATGACTTTGCGGTTGATGAAGAATTACTTAAAATAAAAGGTGATCCTGAGTATGGAGAATATCTATCTGGCGATTGTACGGCCTGCCATCAAATAGACGGTAGCTATAATGGAATTCCGTCAATTGTCGGGTGGGACGAAGAAAGTTTTATCTGGGTTATGCAAGAATATAAAGAGAAATACAGGGAACACCCAGTAATGCAAATGATGGCGGGCAGGTTAGCGAACGATGAGATCGCTGCGCTTGCAGCGTATTTCGCAAATATAGAATAATGTCTTTCAATTTGGGAGGAAAATAAATGACATTGGATAGACGAACATTTATGGGAACTGCAGCAGCGGCCACTATCGCCGCACCGTCAGTTTTTGCTGGGGCACACGGTAAGCCTCGTGTTGTAGTAGTTGGAGGAGGAGCTGGCGGTGCCACGGCAGCTCGTTATGTTGCTAAAGATAGTAAAGGAGCGATCGACGTAACGCTCATTGAACCAACTCGTTCATATTATACGTGCTTTTTTTCAAACCTCTATTTAGGCGGTTTTAAAGACGTAGAAGATATTGGTCACTCATATGGTAAAATAGCTGCAGCCGGCGTCAACGTTGTGCACGATTGGGCGGTTGGCGTGGATCGTGATAATAAAACCGTATCACTTGCCGGGGGATCATCTGTTCCCTACGATAAACTAATTTTATCTCCAGGTATCGACTTTGTTGATGGCGCAGTAGACGGATGGGATTTGTCGTCGCAAAATGCAATGCCACATTCATATAAAGCGGGCTCTCAGACGGAGCTTCTTAAAGCGCAATTGGCTTCTATGCCTACTGGCGGCGTATTTGCTATGGTTGCGCCGCCCAATCCATATCGTTGTCCCCCAGGTCCATATGAGAGAGTTTCAATGATAGCCCATCATTTTAAGATGAATAATCCAACTGCTAAAATAATTGTTGCGGATCCTAAACCAAAATTCTCTAAAATGGGTTTATTTCAAGAGGGTTGGGCTAACCATTACGACGGTATGATCGACTGGATAGGTAAAGACTTTGGTGGTGGTGAAGTTTCTGTAGACCCTGGCGCGATGACGGTCACTATCGATGGAGAAACAACTAAGGTTGACGTTTGCAATGTAATTCCCGCAATGAAAGCTGGTGGTATTGCACATCAGGCAGGTGTTACTGACGGAAACTGGGCGCCAGTAAATGCTGCTGATATGAGCTCAAAGGTTGACCCGGACATACATGTGCTTGGAGATTCTTCACAACAAGGCGACATGCCAAAATCTGGATTCTCTGCAAATAGTCAAGCAAAGGTATGTGCGAATGCCGTTCGAGGAGCTTTGACGGGCTCAAAAGTCTTTCCAGCTAAATTTTCAAACACATGTTGGTCTTTGGTTGCGACTAATGATGGCATTAAGGTTGGCGCGACGTATGAGGCAACAGAGGAAAAGATTGCTAAGATTGAAGGTTTTGTGTCTAAGACTGGTGAAAGTGCGGAACTGCGCAAAGCTACGTATGAAGAATCTGAGGGCTGGTACTCGGGAATTACGGCCGACATGTTTGGATAAAAAAACCTTGCGAGGCTATGTCTGCGATAGCCTCGCTTATTCAAATTCCATTTGTTCATAAACCTGACCGGCATTCCGTGTCGCTAGCTGTTCAAACGTGTCCATATGAGCATAGAGTGACTGATCCACGTAATAGGCGTCTTTTAGATCGCCACCATTTTCCAAAAGAATGCCTATTTGGCTTCGTAAATGTGCTAGGTAGTCACGCGTGTAGCGTCGAACTTGCGCCATGTTTGTTGGATGACCATGCCCTGGGATTACATATGTTGCTCCGAGGGCTTCGAATTTAGTGTCCCAGGTCTTTATCCAGTCAGCTACGATTGTGTCTGAAAATATCGGAAGCATCCGCTCATGAAACGCCATGTCACCTGCAATAACTAATTCCTGATCTGGCAACCAGACAGTAACATCTCCGGGACTGTGTGAAGGGCCAAGGTACAAAACCTCTATCCGAAACGCACCAATTTCAACATTATAATGATCTTTAAAGGTTTGTGTCGGGCCCTGTATTCGGCTACCTTTTGATTTTTCGCGATTATACCGCTTCATGTGTTCCAAAATCTGAAAACTACGCTCTTCAAATTCATGTGCTGCATCTGAATGTGCAAGTACCGGAACCCCTTGATCCACCCAGTAGCCGTTTCCAAGCATAGCGTGACCTTGGCCATTTTCATTGATTACGAGGACTACTGGTTCAGTTGTGATCTGTTTTATCTCTTCATGAAGGGCTTGAGCCAATATATTTGCCGCTCCCGCATTGACTACAACAACACCAGCGCCAGTAACGATAAAGGTCAAGTTATTATTGTGGCCAGTATTTTCATAGGTTGGCGGTGCTGTTGCCCCGATTGCAGAAAAAACGCCTGGTATTACTTCTATAGGCTTTTGATAAAGGGGAGATTGCGGGTATTGGTCGGGAATATCTTCACTTGCTGATATTGAGCTGGTTACAGTCAAACACGAGAGCCCAAGTGAAAAGAAAAAACGCGATATGCTGTTCATTGTACAAGACGCCTTTGCTTGCAAGAAGTTTATATTCTGTTCTTTGGATGCATCTTGCAAACCTTTACCTAGTTACTTTTGCTAAAATGTAAAGAATCTTAAAAGGCTCGGCCGTGTCTTAAATTGTGCTATATTAATCATCTTCGTAAGTCAGCCCTTTTCCTTTTATAAAAGTCATGCCATTGTCTGAATATGCCTATAATAACAACACCTAATGGTCAAATGACCAGTCGATATAGCTTTGGGACGATGCAGTGGGGACTGCAGGCTGATGCACGTGAAGCACGCGCCCTTTATGATGCTTGCCGTGAAGTAGATATTAATCATTTTGATACTGCAAATCTCTACTGTGGCGGAAAATCTGAAGAACTTTTGGGTATTTTTTCGAGTAATGAACGCGAGGATTTAATCGTTGCAACAAAGGTCGGATATGACGGAGGCGCGGGACGTGAAAACCTACTTGTTCAGTTTGATAAAAGCCGCATGCGCCTCGGCATGGATATGGTTGATGTCTTATATTTGCATCGATTTGACCCAGAAACGCCCATAAAGGAAACCTTAGAGACATTTGCCATGCTGCGTGATGAGGGCAAAATCCGGTTTTTTGGACTGTCGAATTTTGCAGCTTGGCAAGCTGTCCATGCAATCCATGAGGCCTGTCACTTTGATCTTGCGATAAGTATGATGCAGCCGATGTACAGCTTGGTTAAGCGCCAGGCCGAAGTTGAGATTCTGCCCATGTGCGCTGAGATGGATATTAAAGTGGTCTCCTATTCTCCACTTGGTGGCGGTTTGTTGACTGGGAAATATGCGGTCGGAGGTACTGGGCGGCTAAGTGAAAATGATCGTTATGCCACCCGATACGGACAAAATTACATGCATGATGCAGCTAAAGGCTTAATGCAGCTTGGGCAAGATATCGGCGTGCATCCAGCGACTTTGGCTGTGGCTTGGGTGGGAAGGCATTGGAGCAATCCGATCCCGATCATTTCTGCCCGTACTGTTTCACAACTAAACCCATCGCTAGCTGCGCTTGATTTAGATATGGATGACGAGCTTTACACACAGTTATCCAAATTGACTCCGGCACCTCCACCCGCTACCGACCGGATAGAGGAAACATGAGTGATATTGTCATCATAGGTGGGGGCATCGCTGGAATATCTTCTGCCGCGCGGCTAGCTCCTCATGCAAATGTGACCGTTTTAGAGGCAGAGAAACAGTTGGCCTATCATGCATCTGGCCGTTCTGCGGCGGCGTTTATTGTGGACTATGGAAATTCAGTTGTGCGCGCTTTGAACGTTGCAAGTTTGGAGTATCTTACGTCTGCGAACGGTGGGGTTCTTAGCCCTCGGGGTATGATGAAGCTTGGTAAAGCGCGAGAGCGTAAAGACTTCCTTGCTGAGGTCGAGGATTTTGGGCTGGTAGAGATTTCAGTTGGAGAAGCAAAAGAAAAGGTTCCGTTGATCGATCAAAATATGGTGAAACACGCGGCTTTCAGAGAAGATGTCAGTGATATAGATACAAATCTACTTTTTCAAAATTTCTTACGTGCGGCGCGATCACACGGCGCAACGGTTCAAACGGAAGCCCAAGTGACAAATATTGCATTTGATAATGGACAATGGAATGTTGTGACCGCCGACCAGATGTATTCTGCAAAAATACTGATCAACGCATCTGGCGCTTGGGTAGATCTGATCGCACAGATGGCCGGGCTTGAGCCGCTTGGGTTTACGCCATATCGTAGGTCTATTGCGCGCATTCCGGTGCCTGGAGACTACGATCCTTCTAATTGGCCTTTGCTCGATGGAGTGAAGGAAGGCTGGTATGCCAAACCTGATGCCGGTCAATTGATTGTTTCTCCCGCTGATGAAGATCCCTTAACACCGCAAGACGCTTGGGCAGATGATATGATCCTTGCAGAGGGTCTCTCTCGGTTTGAAGAAATGATGTCAAAGCCTGTTGAGCGTATCACATCAAATTGGGCGGGGCTCCGGACTTTTGCCCCAGATCGTTCTCTTGTTATTGGACGTTCCTCAGAAAACCCGCAGTTTTTCTGGATTGCAGGACAAGGGGGATATGGCTTTCAAACAGTGGCAGCGGCAAGTCAACTCGCTTCTGATTTAATCTTAGGGCGCGTATCGGTATTGAGTGATGATGTGTGCCAAGCGTTGTCGCCAGAGCGCTTTAAAGCACATTAATTTTAGTCTTAATCAAGACAGAATAGCCCAAACTCACGCGGCAAACTGTATGCGTGCGCTCAGCGTTAGGGAGATGGGACCCCGATGTATTGCCTGGATTTCAACATTGGGTGAAGAATAACCATCCCAGCATAGGGTTAAATCTAGCTCAAATATAAAGAGAAATAAAAATAAAATAGGTTATCGGTATTTAACAAAAAATTCAACTAAGTTATTGTAAAATTGAAATTATAATAGTCGTCTTGCACCTCAATTATGTGCAATAGAGCATAGGTTTGATTTTACATTTGTTTGGCTGATAGATGAAGGAAAAGTCCGAACTTAAGAGGACGTGACTGTAAACAGCATTGCCGTGCTTGTCATGCTTGAACAACAAGACATAAGTGCAGAAAAAGCCGTTAAAGTTTTGTGACTATCCATGATCATATTTTTTAGAATTTAAAATTTCCCCTTTCTGTATCGTCGATAGAATTTGTCGCAAGGAGGGCATTATTTATTAACAAGCGAATCGCTGAATATCCTGATCGTTTTAAGTGCAGTAAATTGGAACAATCTTCTGTGTAAGCATAAATGCGCCTTTTTTATGAGTTCATAAACATAGGTGGAAAACCAATTTTGACTTGTTGTTATGGGAAAATTGCTGTCAAAATTTATAAGAACACTTAAAACTGCCCATTATCACGAATCATGGGTTGCAGTGTGGTGCCATCGGACGTATATCTGCCTCCAATAGCGGCGCAGTTAGATAGAATTGCTCCACCGGGAAGTTCAACGGGCTGCGGGCCCGTTTTTTTATGTTTGGAAATATGTCAAACGATTTGATCGCAAAAGCTGCCATTGACAAAAAATTGGCACAGATAATTGAACCTGTGATTTCGGACATGGGCTTTGAACTTGTGCGTGTGCGTCTGATGAGCGGCGAAGAATCTACGTTACAAATTATGGCTGACCGAATGGTTGGTGGTATTGAAGTTGATGATTTAGCGGATATTTCGATATCAGTCAGTGCTGTGCTTGATGTTGAAGATCCAATTTTGGACGCCTACAATTTGGAAGTATCCAGTCCAGGTATAGATAGACCTTTAACGCGGTTGAAGGATTTTGATTCATTTGAGGGCTACGAAGCTAAGCTGGAGACAGATGAGCTTATTGATGGTCGTAGGCGCTTCAAAGGCGTCCTGGCCGGGGTCGAAGAAGGCGAAGTTCTGATAAATTTAAGCGAAGGAACTATTGGTCTTAAATTTGATTGGCTTTCTGAGGCCAAGCTTATTTTAACCGATGATCTGATAGCTGAAATGCTACGCAAGCGTAAAGCGCTTGGGGAAATAAAAGAAGACAGTTTTGATGAAATAGAGACCTCAGGGTCTGAGGAGGACTTATAATGGCAATCACCTCTGCAAACCAACTTGAACTTTTGCAAACAGCCGAGGCCGTTGCACGGGAAAAAATGATTGACCCCGTGCTGGTGATCGAAGCGATGGAGGAGAGCTTAGCAAGGGCTGCAAAATCTCGCTACGGCGCTGAAATGGATATCCGGGTCGAAATCGATCGTAAGACGGGCCGCGCTGTATTTACTCGCGTTCGCACGGTGGTTGAGGAAGCAGAGCTTGAAAACTATCAGGCTGAGATGACGGTAGATCAGGCCAAGCAGTATTTGGAAGACCCTTCTGTTGGCGATAAGTTTATCGAAGAAATACCTCCCGTCGATATGGGTCGGATTGCGGCTCAGTCGGCCAAACAGGTTATTCTGCAAAAAGTCAGAGAAGCCGAGCGCGAACGCCAGTATGAGGAGTTTAAAGACCGCGCTGGTACGATTATAAATGGTCAGGTAAAACGTGAAGAATACGGCAATGTTATTGTTGACGTTGGTCGCGGTGAAGCGGTTCTGCGCCGGAATGAAAAAATCTCCCGTGAGGGTTATAGGAATAATGATCGAATTCGTTGTTATATCAAAGAAGTTCGCCGTGAAAACCGGGGCCCACAAATATTTCTGAGCCGGACAGATCCCCAGTTTATGGCTGAGCTGTTTAAGATGGAAGTGCCCGAAATTTACGAAGGCATTATTGAGATTAAAGCTGTAGCCCGCGATCCAGGGTCACGTGCTAAAATCGCTGTTTTAACCAATGATAGTTCAATCGATCCCGTTGGCGCTTGCGTTGGCATGCGTGGGAGCCGTGTTCAAGCCGTGGTAAATGAGCTTCAAGGTGAGAAGATTGATATCATACCGTGGAATGAAGATCAGCCCACATTTCTTGTAAATGCTCTGCAGCCAGCCGAAGTGACCAAAGTTGTTTTGGATGAAGAAGCTGAACGGATTGAAGTTGTGGTGCCGGTTGACCAGCTAAGCTTGGCCATCGGGCGTCGCGGCCAGAATGTTCGCCTTGCAAGTCAATTGACTGGCTTAGACATTGACATCATGACTGAGGCTGAGGAAAGCGCTAGACGTCAAAAAGAATTCGAAGAACGGACAAAATTATTTATTGCGGCTCTGGATTTGGACGAATTCTTTGCCCAGCTTCTGGTGTCAGAGGGATTTACTAACCTCGAAGAAGTAGCATTTGTTGAAGCGGATGAGCTTTTGCAGATTGATGGAGTCGACGAAAGCACTGCGGGCGAACTTCAAACCCGAGCGCGCGAATATTTGGAAGAACAGGCAAACAAAGCGCTTGAAAAAGCCAGAGAAATGGGTGTTGAGGATAATCTAGTTAATTTTGAAGGCCTTACGCCTCAGATGTTGCAGGCATTGGCTGAAGACGGCATTAAGACATTGGAGGACTTTGCGACCTGTGCAGATTGGGAGCTTTCTGGTGGATGGACTACTGTTGACGGTGAGCGTGTCAAAGACGATGGTCTGCTTGAGAGTTTTGAGGTTTCTCTTGCCGAGGCGCAAGATTTGGTTATGACCGCCAGGATTCTTTTGGGCTGGGTTGATCCTGATGACCTTGTGTCAGATAAAGCTGAAGAAAATGACGCAGAAACTGAGGAGGAAAGCTAAGTTCCGCATCTGTTGATGTTGAAACTGTAATATTATGAAAGCCATAGATGACATAGACACTGATACCTCTGGACCAGTTAGAAAATGCATAGCAAGCGGAACGATAAAAGAGAAAAGTGGGCTTGTTCGTTTTGTCGTTGGGCCTGAAGAATCTATTTTTGCTGACCTATTGGAAAAACTCCCAGGTAAGGGTATATGGGTCTCGTGCGACCAAGACGCTTTAAGACTGGTCGCTGAGAAAGGCCTATTTGCGCGTGCAGCGCGCAAGGCGGTGAAAGTGCCTGATACGCTGCTTACTGATGTTGAGCAGATGATTGCGAATCGAGTAATAGGACTGCTTAGCCTTGCAAGAAAATCTGGCCACTCGGTCGCAGGATACGAGAAAGTTAAAGATTGGCTTTCGAAAGATGTAGCAGAAGTGCTGGTGCAATCCAGCGATGGATCGGAGCGCGGTAAGTCAAAGCTAAGCACGCCTAGGGATGGAAGTTTTATTGGTTGGCTTAGTTCACAGGAGCTTGGCGCGGCATTTGGGCGACAAACCGTAATTCACTGTGCTCTTGCATCTGGTGGAATTACGAAACGTGTAGTACAGGAAGCGCAACGACTGAAAGGTCTACGCGTTGTTCAGGGCCAAAAGAGTGCCCTTAAAAAGGAAAAGACAGCTATATGAGCGATAGTGACGGCAAAAAAACCTTAGGCTTACGTGGCGGACCGCGGTCTGCAAATGTCAAGCAAAGCTTTAGCCACGGCCGAACCAAAAGCGTTGTTGTCGAGACAAAACGCAAGAGAGTGATGGTTCCTAAACCAAGTAGTGCCAAGCCTGGAGCTGGACCTGGACCTGTGTCGTCTCAATCCAGCAAGCGACCGGCTGGTGTTTCAGATGTTGAAATGGAACGCAGATTAAAGGCAGTCCAAGCCGCCAGAGCGCGTGAAAGCGAAGAAACTGCTGCGCGTGAAGCTCAAGAAAAGACGCGTAGCGACGAACGAGAAAAACGTCGCGCTGAGCAAGAGCAAAAAGAAGCTGAACATCGGGAAGCTGAAGAGCGTGCGCTGAAGAAGACGCAAGATGAAGAGCGTGATCGCGAGCAAGCGGAAGAGAAAGAAAGGGAAGAAGCCCTGCGCAAAGCTGCTGAGGCAGCACCTGCACCTAAGAAAGAAAACGAAACGGCCAAATCGGCGCCAAAACCGGCATCTGTGCCCACGTCCCGCAAAAAAGAGCGTGATACCGAACAAGAGCGCAGAAGTACTAAGGGTCGTGAAGATAACCGTAGGTCGGGCAAGCTGACGCTCACTCAGGCACTGTCAGGTGAGGGCGGTCGCCATCGTTCAATGGCTGCGATGAAGCGTAAGCAGGAACGCGCACGCCTAAAAGCTCTGGGTCAAAACCTAGAACGTGAAAAAATTGTTCGCGAAGTCCAACTACCCGAAGCAATTACTGTGTCTGAGTTGGCAAACCGCATGGCTGAAAGGTCCGCTGACTTGGTCAAGTCACTGATGAAAATGGGCATGATGGTAACTCAAAATGAAACTATCGATGCGGATACAGCAGAACTGATTATCGAAGAGTTTGGTCACAAAGTCGTACGAGTCGCGGACTCCGATGTTGAGGATGTTATTAAGGAGACTGAGGAAGATACTGAAAACCTTCAACCGCGGCCTCCGGTTATTACTATCATGGGCCATGTTGACCACGGTAAAACGTCGCTTCTGGATGCCATTCGCAAAACGAAAGTCGTTCAGGGCGAAGCAGGCGGTATTACTCAGCATATTGGTGCATACCAGGTCACAACAGATAGTGGTGCGGTTTTATCTTTCTTGGATACACCGGGCCACGCTGCATTTACATCGATGCGATCAAGAGGCGCTCAGGTTACGGATATTGTAGTTCTTGTTGTTGCAGCGGATGACTCTGTCATGCCTCAGACCATTGAAGCAATAAGCCATGCTAAGGCCGCAGAAGTGCCGCTTATCGTTGCTATAAACAAGATCGATAGACCTGCGGCTGATGCGAACCGGGTCCGTACCGAATTGCTTCAGCATGAGATTGTGGTTGAGGCCATGTCTGGGGAGGTGCAGGACGTAGAAGTATCTGCCATTTCAGGGCAGGGTTTGGATGAACTTTTGGAAGCGATTGCTTTGCAGGCGGAAATCCTTGAATTGCAGACAAACCCTGAGCGCGCAGCACAGGGTGCCGTAATCGAAGCTCAGCTCGATGTTGGTCGTGGTCCCGTTGCCACAGTCTTGGTGCAAAAAGGTACCTTGAACAAAGGCGACATTTTTGTTGTTGGTGAGCAATGGGGGAAAGTGCGGGCATTAGTCAACGATAAGGGTGAGCGCATTGCAAGTGCTGGTCCATCAGTTCCAGTGGAAGTGCTTGGCCTGAATGGTACTCCAGAGGCTGGCGATGTTTTAAACGTGGTTTCGACAGAAGCGCAAGCTCGAGAGATTGCAACATATCGCGCCAATTTGGCAAAAGAAAAACGTGCAGCCGCAGGTGCTGCAACCACGCTTGAACAACTGATGGCGAAAGCAAAAGAAGATGAGAATATCTCTGAGCTTCCTATTTTGGTTAAAACTGATGTTCAGGGTTCGGCTGAGGCAATTATTCAGGCGATGGAAAAAATTGGTAATTCCGAAGTCCGTGTGCGTGTTCTACACTCTGGCGTTGGTGCAATAACAGAAACGGATGTGGGGCTTGCAGAAGCCTCTAATGCTCCGATCATGGGCTTCAATGTGCGTGCTAATGCAAGTGCGCGTAATTCAGCGAATCAGAAAGGTGTCGAGATTAGATACTATTCAGTCATCTATGATTTGGTTGATGATGTGAAAGCAGCTGCAAGTGGTCTTCTGAGTGCTGAAATTCGTGAAACCTTTATCGGCTACGCTGAAATCAAAGAAGTTTTCAAAGTCTCTGGAATTGGAAAAGTTGCTGGTTGTCTTACGACCGAAGGTGTTGCTCGCAGAAGTGCTGGCGTACGCCTGCTTCGTGATAACGTTGTTATTCATGAGGGAACGCTAAAGACGCTGAAGCGCTTCAAAGATGAGGTGCCTGAAGTGCAGTCAGGTCAGGAATGTGGCATGGCTTTTGAAAACTATGAGGATATCCGTGCTGGCGACATCATTGAAATATTTGAACGGCAAGAAGTCAAACGGGAACTTAATTAATCAGTTATTTGACTGCCTGAGTTTTTGTTTCTAGCTTTAAGGGTAAATACTAAAGCAAGTCACGCAGAATAGAGATAATTGGAATGTCGGCTGCGGGCATTGGATAATCTTTAAGTGCTTTTGCATCGACCCATTTTAAGGTTTGACCTTCTTTTGGTTGTACGATCCCAGTCCATTTTCGGCAGACAAAAAGTGGCATTACTAGATGAAAATCATCATAGGAATGGCTCGCAAACGTGAGAGGAGCAAGACAACTATCCCATGTTTCGATCCCAAGCTCTTCGTTCAATTCTCTGACCAAAGCTGCCTCTGGTGTTTCATTGGGCTCAATTTTTCCACCAGGAAATTCCCAAAGGCCCGCCATAGATTTACCTTCTGGACGTTGAGCAATCAATACGCGTCCATCTTTGTCAATGAGTGCAACTGCACTTACGAGAACAATTTTCATGACCGATAGTCAGCGTTTATATTAATATATTGATGCGTTAAATCACAGGTCCAAACAGTTGATCTTGCTACTCCAATTCCCAGGTCAATTATGATTTTGATTTCAGATTTTTTCATATACTCCGCGCCATCCTGTTCTCGATAAGTTGGGGAAACCCAACCATCTCTTGCAACCAAGATTTCACCAAACCAAATTTTAAGCAGATCCCGATTAGCGGCAGCACCAGATTTTCCAACCGCCATAACAATACGCCCCCAGTTCGGATCGCTCCCTGCTATTGCAGTTTTGACCAAAGGTGAGTTGGCAATAGCCATTGCATGAGTTTTTGCGTCCGTGTCATCAATCGCGCCTTGCACGGATATCTCGATGAATTTTCTTGCGCCTTCGCCGTCGCGAACGACTTGGTGTGCCAGATCAAGCATCACTTGGTGCAGGCCTTGGCGAAAAGCATTACTTTTTTCGGTGACTCGGATTCTGGAGGCTCCTGTTGCCGCAAGTAAAACAGTGTCCGATGTAGAAGTGTCGCTGTCTACTGTGATGGCATTAAATGTTGTCGCATTCACTTCACTAAGAAGACCCTGCAGAGCAGATTGCTCAATTTGGGCATCAGTAAAAAGATAGACAAGCATCGTTGCCATATTTGGAGCAATCATGCCCGATCCTTTGGCTATCCCGGCTAGGATGATGGGCCCATCCTCTGTTTGGATGTTTGAATATGCACCCTTAGGATAGGTGTCAGTTGTCATGATTGCCTGTGCCGCCTCAGAGATACTGGAAGTGTCCAAATTGGCTTTAAGGTTTCCTATGCACTGTGTGATCTTTTCCTGCGGCAGTGGCTCTCCTATGACACCAGTGGAAGAAGAAAACACGCGATTTTTGGGTATTGATAAATGCTTCGAGACTGCCGTTGTAATATCGTTGACTGCTAAGTTACCTTGCTTTCCAGTAAATGCATTTGCATTACCTGAATTCACTATAATAGCTGCGCCTTGTGTCATCTTTAGCCCTATTTTTTCCTGACAGTCCAAGACTGAAGCAGCGCGGGTCGCCGATCGTGTGAAAACACCAGCTACCGCAGTGCCTGGAGAGAGCTCTGCCAGCATGACGTCATTGCGACCAACATATTTTATACCAGCTGAAGCAACGGAAAACCGCACCCCTCCTACCGGTGGAATGGGCGGGAAATGAGATGGCGCAAGAGGCGATTTTTCCGGTTGCGATGCCATTATTGTAACAAAAGTGAGGTATCGTTTAAGACGGCAGGGTCGATTTCAGTTGTGTCAGCTATAATTATGTCCACCAAACTTTGAATTTCAGTAACTTTGGCCGCAACGGCATCACGCTGTAATTTAGCGGAGATATCTTGCCTTACGGATTCTAACTCTGGTGCAGATAGGCTGCGAAGATCATTTAGCTTTATAACGTGCCAGCCGAAATTGGTCTTAACAGGGCCTGATACCTGTCCCTTTTCCATTGTGACGACAGCCTCTTCAAAGGGTGGGACCATCATCCCGGGACCAAACCAGCCAAGTTGACCTCCACTTGGACCGGAGGGTCCAGTGGAAAACTCTTTTGCGAGTTTGCTAAAATCTGTGCCCTCTTTTGCTTTAGCAATTATATTCAGTGCACTTTCTTCTGTTTCTACAAGAATGTGAGATGCATTAAATTCATTGCCTAACTCTGAACCGTCATACTGTTCTTGATATGCCGCTTGTATAGCATCCTCGGTCACAGCTTCTGCAGATATGGCATCCACTGCATTTGATGCACGCATCAGGCGTCGGTCGTTCTCAAGCGTAAACTGTGTTCTTAGGCTATCGGGACCATCATCGATTGTTGCAAGGATAGTTTGTTGAATAAGTTGTTCTAGAATACCTGTAAAAAGCTGATCATCTGGAAATTTTTGATACTGTTCTGGAAGGCTTTCACGAGCAATCATCATGTGTCCCAGAGTAATTTCGGCTCCATCGACGGTAGCAATTACAGTATCTGCTGTTAGATCCTCCTGAGCAAATAAAGTTGTTGAGGTTATTGCGATGGCTGCCGCCATCAGGTATTTGGTCGCAATAGGCATTTTTCCCCCTTCAAAATTACCTGTTTCAGCGGTGTGTCAACGTTGACAGTTGCGCAACAGCTGCTTACATCCCACTGAGCCAGGCGAAGTCATTGTACCAATACCTATTGGCACAAACGGTGCAGGGCAAGACCACGTTGCAATTTGTTGCAGCATTTTTGAATACGGAGTGATCATGCTTGGGTTGAAGAAACTTGCCAAACAGGTGTTTGGCACACCAAACGAGCGCAGAATCAAGGCAATGCGCCCAATTGTTGATAGTATCAATGCTCTGGAATCAAACTTTGAGGCGCTGTCAGATCAAGGTTTGATAGAAAAAACTAATATGCTTAAAGAGCGTTTCGCCGCCGGTGCAAGTCTTGATGAACTTTTGCCAGAGGCTTTCGCAAATTGCCGCGAAGCCGCCAAGCGCTCTTTAGGATTACGCGCCTTTGATGTTCAGCTTATGGGTGGCATTTTTCTTCATAAGGGTAATATTTCAGAAATGAAAACTGGGGAAGGCAAAACCCTTGTTGCGACGTTCCCGGCTTATCTAAACGCGTTGACAGGCAAAGGCGTTCATATCGTTACGGTGAATGACTACCTTGCAAAGCGCGATAGCGAATGGATGTCCAATGTTTACTCGGCTCTTGGTCTAACCACTGGTGTTGTATACCCTCAACAACCCGATAGTGAGAAATCTGCCGCCTATGCATGTGATGTGACTTATGCAACGAATAATGAGTTAGCGTTTGACTATCTGCGTGACAACATGAAAACTGATACGGCTCAGATGTATCAAAAGCACCACTATCTTGCGATTGTTGACGAAGTCGATAGTATTCTGATCGATGAGGCGCGAACACCATTGATCATTTCGGGGCCAGCTGAGGACCGTTCTGATTTATATGTTGCTATTGATAAAATTATTCCTGAACTGACTGAAGAACACTATAGCATCGATGAAAAAACGCGTGGTTCGACCTTTACCGATGAAGGCAACGAATTTCTTGAAAGCCTGCTACAATCACGTGGTCTGCTTCCTAAAGATCAGTCTCTATACGATCCAGAAAGTACAACAATCGTCCACCATATAAATCAGGGACTGAGCGCGCATAAGCTGTTCTCAAAAGATAAGGACTATATCGTTCGAGGTGACGAAGTTGTTTTGATTGATGAATTTACCGGTCGAATGATGTCAGGCCGGCGGTTATCAAATGGGCTTCATCAAGCGATTGAAGCCAAGGAAGGTTGCACAATTCAGCCTGAAAACGTGACGTTGGCTAGTGTGACTTTCCAGAACTATTTTCGTCTTTACGACAAGCTTGCTGGCATGACTGGTACGGCGCTGACAGAAGCGGAAGAATTTGGAGAAATCTACAGTCTTGGTGTAGTTGAAGTCCCGACAAACAAACCAATCGCCCGGGAAGATGAGCACGATCAAATTTATCGCACAGCGCGCGAAAAATACGATGCTATTTTGGGTGAAATTCAAAAGGCAAATGTTAGCGGTCAGCCGGTTCTGGTAGGAACCACTTCGATTGAAAAATCAGAAGAATTATCTTCTATGCTTAAATCTGCTGGGATAAAGCATAATGTTCTCAATGCCAGACAACATGAGCAGGAAGCTCAGATTGTTGGAGATGCAGGCATGTTTGGAGCGGTTACCATCGCGACCAACATGGCTGGTAGGGGGACGGACATTCAGCTTGGTGGCAACGTCGAGATGAGAGTTTTGAGCGCACTTGTCGATGATCCTCAAGCAGATCCAGAAAAATTACGCCGAATGGTAGAAGAAGATCATGTTTTGGAAAAAGAAAAAGTGCTTGGAGCAGGTGGGCTATATGTTTTGGCCACTGAACGGCACGAAAGTCGCAGGATTGATAATCAGCTGCGCGGTCGCTCGGGGCGTCAGGGTGATCCTGGCCGGTCTTCGTTTTTTCTAAGCCTTGAAGATGATCTGATGCGGATATTCGGCTCCGAGCGTTTGGAAAAAGTGCTTTCAACTCTGGGGATGGAGGAGGGCGAAGCTATTGTGCATCCATGGGTAAATAAATCACTTGAGCGGGCCCAGGCCAAAGTTGAAGGCCGGAATTTTGATGTTCGCAAACAGCTTTTGAAGTTTGATGATGTCATGAATGACCAGCGTAAAGCCATATTTGGCCAAAGGTTGGATGTTTTACAGGTGGATGACCTATCCGATGTAATCGAGGATATGCGGCGCGAAGTTGTTGAAGATCTCACAAATCTACATATGCCACCCAAATCCTATGCAGAACAATGGAATGCAGAAGGCCTCCATGCCGATATTATAAAGAATTTTAATGTTGATCTGCCGATTATAGCTTGGGTTGAGGAAGAGGGCGTTGACGACGAGCTTATCAACGAGAGGATTGTGGATGCGGTCGATAAAATGATGGCTGAAAAAGCCGTTGCGTTTGGGCCACAATCGATGCGGCAAATCGAAAAGCAAGTCTTATTACAAACTATTGATACCAAATGGCGCGAGCATCTTGTGACCCTTGAACATTTGCGATCTGTTGTTGGGTTTCGCGGTTATGCTCAACGCGATCCACTGAATGAATATAAATCTGAGGCGTTTCAGCTTTTTGAAGGTCTTTTAGAAAGTTTACGCGTTGACGTTAGCCAGCATTTGGCCAAAGTACGGCCGCTTACAGAAGAAGAACAGACGTCGATGATGCAACAAATGATGTCTCAGCAATCGGAGACACGAAAAGAGACTCCAATGGCCCCGACGGAGCCTGTGCTAATCGAATTCAATGAAAATGATCGGTCCACCTGGGGAAATCCTGGCCGAAACGATGCGTGCCCATGCGGTTTAGGGAAGAAATTCAAACACTGCCATGGCCGACTATAATGGGTTTATCATGTTTTAAAGCACATGATGATTGGAATCTTGACTTTTAAACTATGTCTTTAAATCCAGCTTGACTGGATACAAAGCAATTCAGCTTTAAACGCGTACTAATTTCTCATAGCTGTCTGAAACGTTCCTTGTTAACGTGCCAACTTCAAAAGAGTAATCCCCAATTTGGCCAACTGGCGTAACCTCAGCGGCCGTCCCTGTCAGCCAGCATTGCTCAAAGCTTTCTAATTCTTCGGGCATAATGTGACGTTCGACAACGTTGACGCCTTTTTGTGCCAACATCTTTATGACTGTTTGGCGGGTAAGGCCATTGAGAAAGGCATCTGCTAGGGGCGTATGCACTTCTCCGTCTTTAACGAAAAATATATTTGCGCCTGTCGCCTCGGCGATATAGCCCCGATAGTCAAACATCATCGCATCACTACAGCCTTTGGCTTCAGCAGTGTGTTTGGACATAGTTGCTATCATGTAAAGGCCTGCAGCTTTTGCCTGAGATGGAGCAGTCGCTGGGTCAGGGCGGCGCCACTTTGCAATATCGAGTTTTGCGCCTTTCATTTTTGCGTCACCGTAGTAATTGCCCCATGACCAGACAGCGACAGCCAGATGCACTGGGTTACGGGCAGACGCTACACCCATATCCTCTCCAGCACCACGCCAAGCCAGTGCGCGAACATAAGCATCTGTTAACCCGTTTGCAGCCAAAGCTTTGGATTTAGCAGCTTCGATTTCATCTACGGAAAAGGGCACCTCAAAGTCGATCAGTTTTCCTGAGTTTATAAGCCGTTCAGAATGCTCGCGACTCTTAAAAATCTTTCCATTATAAGCGCGCTCTCCTTCGAAAACCGAACTCGCATAATGCATTGCATGGGTCAGAATATGAATTTGGGCATCGCGCCACTCAACTAGTTTTCCATCCAGCCAAATCTTGCCATCACGATCATCATATCCACTTCCCATTTCCGTACCTTCCAAAGTTTTTGAACGAATTTTTTCAAAAGTTTCAAAACTATGTCCGAAGTGGACATTAAATTCCCAAAAAAGTAAAATGAGGTACCATTTCATACTTGGAATGTCAATAACACTGACGTAAAAAGAGAAGCAGTATTCTTGGGAGTCAGAGAATGAAATCGACCTCATCGGCTAAATATTGGCTTGGAGAAAACCTTCTTTATCTGACAGATGCCCAACTTCGGCAGGGCACTGAAGCGATGTTTTTTGCATATCGTGGATTTACCGCTGATCCTGATAAAATTTTGGAGGAATTTGGGTATGGGCGGGCACATCACAGGGCTATTCATTTCATCCAAGTCTCACCCGGTTCAACTGTAAACAATCTTTTGTCCATTTTGGGGATAACCAAGCAATCACTTAATCGCGTCCTTCGCACGCTTATCGCTGACGGTCTTGTGGAAAGCCATGTTGGCTTAAAAGATCGTAGAGAACGCCACCTTTTTTTGACAAAGAAAGGAAGAACTCTGGAGAAACAGCTTTCAACTGCACAGCATAAACGGATGCGGGATGCCTTTAGAACGGCAGGTCCGGACGCAGTCGCGGGCTTTCGTAAAGTTCTTGAATCCATGATGGACCAAAAAATGCAGCATATTTTTAATGAACTGCGTCGCGACGGGATATAGCAATATGGTCTCGCATCTTTTAATTGTAGACGATGACCAGCGGATCAGACAACTTCTGCAAAAATACCTTGTTCGTAATGGTTTTTTAGTCTCGATTGCTCAGGATGCAGCGCAAGCCAAACGATTGTTGTGCGGGTTAAGCTTTGATCTCATCGTTTTGGATGTCATGATGCCCGACCAAGATGGTCTGTCTCTGACCCGTGAATTACGTGAGAGCATAGATATACCAATTCTGTTGCTCACAGCGCGAAGCGAGTCCGAAGACCGTATTTCTGGGTTCGAAGCTGGTGCAGACGACTATTTACCCAAACCGTTTGAACCTAAAGAGCTTTTGCTTCGTATTCACGCAATTCTACGTCGGGTCCCTGAACAAACCGAAATAGACAGCCAGCCAAAGCTTATCCTTCTTGGTGAAGTAAAATATGATGTTAGAAAGGGAGAGCTATGGCAAGCGGATTTGCATATTCGCCTCACCGGAACAGAGGCCCAGTTAATGCGTATCTTTGCCAAAAGCGTCGGGCAACCGATTAGTCGAGCTGAGCTTATGTCTGAAATGGGCCGTGACCAGTGGCAGTCCCAAGATCGCGCCATTGATGTTCAAATTACCAGGTTACGCCGAAAAATCGAAGCTAATCCCAAAGAGCCAAGATACCTTCAGACTGTGCGCGGTTCAGGCTATATGCTAGCAAGTGATTAAGGCTTGATAGACGCAGTCACATAATTCACACTTAGATCTCGGTCCGATAATCTCCATTGCCAAGTCGCTGGATTAAATACAAAGCCTTGCCTATCGACGGGTTGAAGGTCGGCGTTGCGGATCAAATCACAAAGCTCATCGGGGGTAATGAATTTTGCCCATTCATGGGTGCCTTTTGGTAGCCAGCGCATCACATATTCTGCCCCAAAAATGGCAAAGATATAACTCTTAGTATTACGATTGATCGTCGAACAGACCATCAAACCACCCGACTTTAACAATTTCTGGCAGGCTATCATGTATGCTTGAGGTTCGTTCACATGCTCAACAACCTCCATATTTAACACGATATCAAAAATTTCGCCCTGCGATACCAGCTCTTCTGCAGTCCCAAACCTATAATCAATCTCGAGATTTGATTTCTTGGCATGTGCCTGTGCGACAGGGATATTGCGCTTAGCAGCATCAACGCCAATCACTGTTGCTCCTAAACGGGCCATGGGTTCGCAAAGAAGGCCTCCACCGCAACCAATATCCAGGATTCGGAGTCCCGTAAACGGTAGATGATTTTCACATTCACGGTCAAATTCAGCGCATATTTGGCTGATAATGTAATCAAGTCGACATGGATTCAGCATGTGCAATGGCTTGAATTTTCCATTGGGATCCCACCATTCTTCTGCCATGGCTTCAAATTTTGCCACTTCTTCCTTATCAACAGTGAATTGAGAGGCTTGCATTCTTATCTCCGTCTGGTCTTTTCTATAGCGACTCACATATAGGACACTTATGGACAAATTCTCAGGTCAAAAGCGCGCAGCGCAATATTTTTATCCTTCTGTTGATCCGTACTCGCAGCAGATCATGCAAACTGGAGATGGGCACCAGATTTATGTTGAGCAGTGTGGTAACCCAGACGGAGTTCCCGTAGTGGTTCTCCACGGTGGACCGGGCGGGGGTTGTAGTCCGGTTATGCGCCGCTATTTTGATCCTAATAAATACCGTGTCGTTCTATTTGATCAACGCGGCTGTGGTCGTTCGCGGCCACTTGCCAGTACCAAGAATAACACGACTTGGCATCTTGTGTCTGACATTGAGATGATTCGTGAAAGACTCTCAATAGATCGCTTGATCGTTTTTGGTGGTAGTTGGGGGGCTACGCTGTCTTTAGTATATGCTCAGGCGCATCCTGAGCGCACCTCACATATTGTTCTGCGCGGCGTGTTCTTAATGACGAAGCGTGAACTAGATTGGTTTTATGGCGGTGGCGCTGGACAATTCTGGCCGGATGCTTGGAAGCGGTTTATTGAAAAAATCCCAAATTCTGAGCATGATAATCTTATTAGTGCCTATCACCGTCGTTTGTTTTGTGGTGATTTGCGGATCGAAATGCAGTTTGGAAGCATATGGTCGTCTTGGGAAAATGCGCTTGCGTCGATTTACTCTAACGGAAATGGCGTAGAAGCATCCAGCGAGTACTCGCGAACATTTGCAAGGCTTGAGAACCATTATTTCATCAATAATGGGTTTTTAGAATTTGATGGTCAAATACTCTCTCAGATGGACAAAATTTCACATATACCCGGTTTTATCGTTCAGGGACGATACGACATGATTTGTCCGCCCAAAAGCGCATGGGATATCTCACAGTCCTGGCCTCAGTGTGATTTACGCCTCATTAGGAATGCTGGACACGCTATGTCAGAGCCAGGTATAACTTCGGAACTGGTGAAAATCATGGATCAAATTTGTGAAGATTGATCATCGATATTGCCTTATGTAAGCTCATTGAAATAAGTTATACTCTGTTGCCACGCCAAATTACCTGTTGATAGGGTTAATAAATAGCTCTGGCTCCCACACGTTAAAAATGAACATTAAATTTAAGGTTTATAAAGGAATATACTATGGGAGGAAGTAATCATGAAGCTTTGAAGTTTTTATTAGAGCGTCGATCTAGACCTGCTAAAACGCTGGTCGCGCCCGGGCCTGACAAAGCGAACCTTGAACTACTGTTAACAGCTGCCGCCCGCACGCCAGATCACGGAAAGTTAGAACCTTGGCGGTTCATTGTGTTAAGCAAAGAAACGCTTACAACACTGGCTGAGAAGGTCACAGAGCGTGCAAGGGCGATGGGGCTTGATGAAGATCAGACTGCAAAGGCGCGGAGATCTTATGATAATGGTCCAATGGCCGTTGTTGTCGTGGAGGTTCAAAAAACATCTGTAAAAATTCCTGCTATTGAACAAACGTATTCTGCTGGTGCAGCTTGCCTTGCCCTCTTGAATGCGGCGTTGGCACACGGGTGGGGAGCTAATTGGTTATCAGGCTGGCCGTCCCATGACCGTGAGTTTGCCTCAAATGCCTTTAGCCTTGCAGAGAATGAGCGCGTCGCAGGTCTTATTTACATTGGAACTGAAACCTTACGCCCGCCAGAGAGACCACGGCCAAATTTGCAAAGTATCGTAACATGGCTTTAGCCGATATCACATCGGCAATTGTCAAATCTTTTCAGCAGCTACTAGACGCCGCCTTTCGCGGAGTTTTAATCAAGAGCCTAGGTTTGACGATTTTGACTTTTCTGGTGCTCATATTTGCGTTGTCTTATGGTCTGGGTTATGTGTTTTCGTATGATCTGACCTTAACCTATTTTGGAACAAAGTTCTCTCTTGGCACTCTGATCAGTTGGAGCAGCTTTTTAATTCTGCTCGTCCTCTCTATTTTCTTGATGATACCAATTGCGACGCTGGTTTCTTCATTTTTTCTGGAAGATGTTGCTACAGCTGTTGAAGCAAAACACTATTCGTATGTCCAAGCACCTATAAAGACGCCAGTTTCGGAGGTCTTTAAGGATACTATTAATTTCTTTGGAGTGCTAATTATACTGAATCTGCTTGCTCTTTTTCTATCCATTTTCTTTTTGCCTTTTGCCCCTTTGATATTTTGGGCGCTGAATGGATTTTTACTTGGGAGAGAATATTTTCAAATGGTCGCGATGCGGCATTTGGAGCGTCAAGATGCACAAAAGATGAGACGTAACTATTTGGGAAGAGTTTGGTTGGTGGGAATATTAATGGCAGTGCCGCTTTCGGTGCCGGTGCTAAATCTATTCGTGCCAATGATCGGGGTTGCAACATTTACTCACTTATTTCATTGCTGGTCTCGGGATCCATCCGATTGAAAAAATCGATGTCACGCATTGTGACTATGCCTGAGACAATAATGCCCGAGATCACTGCCCATAAAACGAAGGCCACAGCTGTTGTAACCCAGGCTTTCTTTTTGAGGTCATGAACTTCAGGAGCGCTGGCGTGCGTTCCGGGTACAATTTCTCCCAGATCACCCTGGGTTTGGAGTTTGATTGGGATTGCTATTAAAAAAACCATGAACCAGATAACAGAAAAGAGTACAAATGCAGATGTAATGGACATTGAATTTCCTGAAACGTTGTTTAGACTTGTTCTAGTTCGACAAGAGTGCCGGTAAAGTCTTTTGGATGCAAAAATAAAACTGGTTTTCCGTGTGCGCCTATCTTGGGTTCTCCAGTGCCAAGAATACGAGCACCGGTAGATATTAAATGATCGCGCGCGTCTAAGATGTTTTCCACCTCATAACAGATATGATGTATACCACCTGATGGGTTCTTATCCAAAAATCCTTGAATTGGGCTGTTTTCACCGAACGGATACAAAAGCTCAATCTTGGTATTCTCAAGCTCAACAAAAACCACTGTTACCCCATGATTGGGTTCATCCCCTGGAGGTCCTACTTTTGCCCCAAGTGTATCTCTGTAAAGGTCAGCCGCGACTGTCAAATTTGGGACAGCTATAGCAACATGGTTCAAACGGCCAATCATGAGAAATCTCCCTAATTTTTGTCACCTTATGACGACGCCCATTATATTTGGCAAGATATTCCAAATCAAACATGACGGATCAACAGCCTGTTAGTTCTCTTGATAGAATGTCTATATGGATTCGAAAGAAGTCAGAATGAACTCGACAGAGACGTTAAAACTCGTATTGCCAACCATAAAATCTAACTCCTCATTTGGGTTTGCAATACTGATTTTTAAAGATAGCCACTTTGTGTGAGAAGCGGTTCGATTGTGTATCTAAATAGTGGAGCGCGGTTGTACCGCGCCGCGACACTAGCTTGGGCTAGGCGTCATTGTCGGCTGTAGCCACTAAAAAATAATCATTGTTGATTTGGGTCTGTCTGATGGCTCAGGGAAGAATTCTTTAAGCAGGCTTGATCAGATCCATCTTAGAATAGATGCTATCTTTGACACTAGTGGTGACAGAATGAGGCATCGCACTTCAAAACTCTGTGACACGCGGATCAGAGTTGGCCCTGATCAAACCGGTCAGATTGCCAAGATGTTCTTTTTGATCGCCCTTATCATCAAAGTTGCGCGGAGAAAGCCAGACATCAAAGGCCTCTTGTAGTGCAGGCCACTCGTGATCGATCATCGCAAACCAGGCGGTATCACGGTTACGGCCTTTGACCACCATGGCCTGACGAAAAATCCCCTCAAAACTAAAGCCTAGTCTTTGAGCAGCCTTGCGTGAAGCCTCATTGAGCGCATTGCATTTCCACTCGTACCTCCGATAACCAGCCTCAAAGGCCCAGTGCATCATCAGGAACATTGCCTCTGTTGCCGCTTTTGTTTTCTGCAAGCTAGGCGCATAGGCAATATTGCCGACTTCAATGCTTCCAGCGCTTGGTTGGATCTGTAGATAGCTTGCCACACCCTCTGATTTTCCCGACTCGAGTGGTTTGATGGCATAATAGATAACATCTGGCTGCGCCGTAACCTTGTTTACCCAGCGATAAAATTGTGAAGATGAACTGTAAGGACCAGTACTCATATAATCCCAAACGCTATCGTGATCGCGATAGGCCTGATAAAGATCCGCTGCATGTTTTTGGGCGGATAAAAGTTCTAGATGGACATATCTACCGGCAATCTTCTGATGGAAGGGCAAAATTGGTGGAGACCAGTTTTCCACCAACGTTCCCCAGACTTTCTTCGCCATATTCTTTATCCTAAAATAAACATAGTGTTTTTTAAGCTATAGCCTTAGCCAGATCACGCAACTTTAAACTTATGTTCAGAACCAGATAAAGAACTTTCCCTGTCAGTCTTGTGGGATAATCCTTAGATTGAGTTCCATAAGCTGTTCTGACAGTGCCTGGCTTGGCGCGGACATCATTAGGTCTTCCGCCCTCTGGTTCATTGGGAACATGATGACTTCGCGTATATTGGCCTCATCGGCCAAAAGCATGACAATCCGGTCAATACCAGCTGCGCAACCGCCGTGAGGTGGCGCACCATACTGAAAGGCATTAACCATGCCGCCAAAGCGCTTGCGCACTTCATCTTGATCATACCCCGCAATTTCAAAGGCTTTGAACATGATCTCTGGCTTGTGGTTCCGAATAGCTCCTGAGACAAGCTCGTAGCCATTACAGGCGAGGTCGTATTGATATCCCAAGACATCTAAGGGGTCTCCCTCCAATGCCGCCATGCCACCTTGAGGCATGGAGAACGGATTATGTTCAAAGTCAATCTTACCAGTTTCTTGGTCTTTTTCATAAATTGGGAAATCCACAACCCACGTAAAGGCAAAACGATTTTTATCTGTCAGGGAAAGCTCTTCACCAATCACATTGCGAGCACGCCCTGCAACGGCTTCAAAGGAATTGGGCTTACCACCTAAGAAAAACGCAGCATCGCCAACTTTCAGATCCAATTGCTTACGTATGGCTTCAGTCCGTTCTGGGCCAATGTTTTTGGCCAGAGGTCCAGCGGCCTCCATGCCCTCGGCACCTTCGCGCCAGAATATGTAACCCATGCCAGGTAGTCCCTCTTTTTGGGCAAACGCATTCATT
>JAOGIM010000002.1 GCA_028150825.1 Paracoccaceae bacterium | reverse complement strand
CACCGCTGTAACCAATATTACCTAAAGAATCCTCAATACGTGCTACAACCAATACTTCGTCAGTCGTCACAAAATGAGACAAATCTAAAGTGGCTGCCGCCTCAGCACCGTCCGCAGAAGATGACGTGTTCCCACCCAATTCAGAAACCGCAGCAAAATCAATATACGCCTTAACAGCATTCCCATCCACATCAACATCAGAGATATGCTCGTAAACCGCCAAACCAGTATCAAAATCAGAACGCGAGACTAAAACCCAATCACTGACCTTGGCATCTTCAGCCTCAATCATCAGAACATCCGAATAAACCGCATCAGCAGATGGACCCACAAGCGGCGCAGCAGATGGAACAGGCACCACTATTGAACCTTGTAAGGCGTTCAATTCCGCCTCTGCCGTAGCTAGATCCGCTTCAGCCGCATTGACACCAACTTGTGCCAAGGCCAGAGCGTCAAGAGTTTCCTCAGTGCCGCCAGAAGGCTCGCCAATGAGTGCTATATTATATTCATCTTGCGCTAAAGCTAAGACAGATTGCGCAGTCTCCAAACCCGCAGTCGCAACCGCAACCGCCGCTTCAGCTGTAGCTAGATCTTCGGGATTAAGGTCAGGCTCACCACCAGCTCCTACACCAGTCTCTCCACCAGTCTCTCCACCAGTCTCTCCACCAGTCTCTCCACCAGCTCCCGCATCACTATATCCATTGCCAGAACGAAGACCCAACAAGAAGCTCTCAGCCTCAACTGCATAAACCTCCACACCCTGTGTCTGCGTCTTAGACCCCGTCGCGTTCTCAAATACATCAGGATCAACACCAACCAAGCTGACACTCAGCTCATCCTCAGAAACAGAAACCCCCGCAACAACTCCAGCGTCAACAACCATCTCAAACAAAGGCAACGTATCTGCATCAAGATCAACGCCAAAACCACTCTCCGCTGTCCCAACATTACCAGCAAGATCCGTAACACGAACAACAACATCATGAGCCTGAGATCCCAAAGCCTGAAGATCTAAATGAGCCTCAAAACTACCAGACAATACTGTAATCTTATCACTCGCATCAGCATCGTTCGTAAACACGTAATCCGTTCCAACCAACAAACCTGTGTAGCTGCCAACATAACCAGACACCAAAGATCCTTCAGCAGAAAGTGACGCTGAAAGACCCTCAAGCAATGCACTATCCTCTGCAGATAAACCGCCCGCGTCCTTATCCTTGATAAATACCTCTATCTTGGAAATATCAGCGTCCAAACCACTGATCACAAAATCCGTCGCATCAACATCAGGACCACCAATGTTAACACCATCTCCAATCACAACTGCAAGAACACCAACCGACGGGGTCGTTACACCTTGATCAGGCGTAGAAGCACCCTGCTGATCAGCCGTCGTGTCAATCACAAAGAAACCAGACGGTAAATCAGACCCTACACTAAACCCGTTATAAACAGATCCATCCCAAATAGGTGACCCACCAGGAGCAGTCGCATCACCACCGTCATCATGATACTCAACCGCAAAATCTACAGATGCATCAGGAGCGCGAAGAACAAATGGCTCACCCTCTGCCTGTTCAACCTGCAATGCTCCCATCGCCGCTTCAATCTCATCCACAGAGAGCGAAGTAATGCCAGAACCAAACGCATCTTCCAGAACGAAGACAGTACTACCATCCGCCTTCTTGATATAAAGATCATACCCACTGATGTCAGTCGTGTCCCCATTCGCAACATACGTCAGAGCATCATCAGTGTAATCGTCCAGTGTCTCCTTATGATCCCACTTCAGATAAGCCGTATCTACTGGTGACCCAGCAGGAGCAGTCGCATCACCACCGTCATGCATCAACGTGCGAACATTGCCAGCCAAATCCGTCGTCACAACCGCCCAAACACCATCAGACAAAGAAATCGTCTCAGCAACAGTAACCGTATAGTCAATAAACGGTGAACCCAAAGAGCTTTCAGAAACACTCCAAGACACAGACTCAAAAATACGCGCATCAGAAACAAGCGCATCAGAAACAAGATCCGCATCCGTTTCCGCATCACCCATGCGCACAAGACGAATTTCAGATAACTCTTCCGTAGAGCTAAACGTCACAAGTGGCGTCGTATCTGAACTCAGACCATCGTCCAAGAAATCGCCACTATCAACATCAATACTCGTAGTCCCACCAACAACCTCAGGTAACGTAAAGTCTAAAATTATCTGCGCATCTGTTGACTGGTTCACTGAAACAGATTCACTGAATGCGACGTTTCCAATTGCGTCTTGGATTTTTGCTAAGAAAAGAACTTCGCCTTCGTCAAAAGACGAAATATCTATTGGATTAATTTCAAGTATACTGTCGAGGAATGCGCCAGTGCTTCTACTTGCAGACGAGAAGAATACCCCTGTTACTTGTGCAGCCTCAGCTTCCTGAAGCTCCTCTAGAACTTCATCAACGTTGGCCTGTGCTGTCTCCAGAAAAGTCTGCTTAGATGATACGGTTTGAACTTCATTTTCTAAATCAGGATTTGTTGTTCCAGCAAGAACAGCTGACTCCTGCGCATTCGAAAGCGCCTCTTGAGCGGTTTTTAAATCCTCTTCTGCTGCGGCAAAAGTCGTTTTTGCCGAAGCTAAGTTATTTTCTGCTAATTGAACTTCATTTGCCGAAGCTTTCACTAAAGCAATTACAGAATCAACGTTCAAGTAAACAACGCCATCATTTGCTCTTGCGTTATTTAGCGCCGTAAGAACCAAGGAAGCTTCAGTAACTAAATGCGTATGGAAATTTAAAGCTTTCTGCGCATTGATTAAACTTATTGAAGCTTCATCCGCTACCGCTTGAGCGGCTTCAAGCGAAGCTGAGGAAACCTCAGGTGCATCATTTTGCAAAAGAATAACTTGCTCAACGGCATCCAACTCAGCTTGTGCAGTATCGACAGCAGACTGCGCATTTATTAAACTTATTGAAGCTTCATCCGCTACCGCTTGAGCGGCAGAGAGCTCGATCTCCGCTGCAGAGAATTCAGCTTTTTCAACATCGGTTAAATTCTTTTCAAACTTAGCATACTTTTGACCTTCCACTAAATAGGATGAGGACAACATCGTCCAATCGTTAAGACTTCCGGGATTAGTTAACTTTTCACCATTCAACAAAAATAAATTTGCAAGAAAAACGTCTTCATGAATTGCGAAAAACTCTCGATTGGCCGCATCTGGATCAACGCCTTGAAATCTTATTTCAACAGCCGAGCTTTCCGTTACGTTTACGCCAGTTGCAATTTCATCAGAAACCGCAATACCCAAGTTACCGTCAACATCCGCCGATACGTCAATTTCATATTGGCCAATCGCACTTTGTATTAACGTCTCATTGCCAGCAATATCAGTCAACTTTAATTGAATTGTGAAAAAACCTGTTTTAAGGCTGGTTAGATCAAAATTAAAAATTGGGGATCTAAATGTGCTTTCACTAGAGACAGAAACATTTCCGACGTTTCCTTGTGCAGACCATCCGGGATTTTCCCCGAAAGTAGCAGTAAATGTTTCGGAAATCGGTTGTTCAATTAAGCCATCGCTAATATCAAACTCAATTTGTGATACGTCTGGATCCAGACCTTGAATGGAAATTGGAGCAGAACTTGCATCATCTAATCCAATCTTAAAATCGAATTGGTTTGTCCTTGGATCAAATGAACCTGGGACTTTAAACTTTTCGTCTGAAAGACGAAAAGTTGCGGTCGGCGCACTATCCGCGACTTTATCAATTATGATTACACCATTGGGTAGCTTATAACCTAATTGAAAGTTGTCATTATTGATGGTTGGTATGGTTATATTGCCTGCTGCGTCTTGCAAAACAGCAAAGTAAACGCCTTCACTTAAGTCTTGTGTGACCGTAATGATGTGCTTAGCTTCGTCGTCACCTTCGTAGACTGACTCAGCAATAACGTTCTTAAGTGTATTTCCTCCCCGTAAAAGCTCATTCTGATCAAATACACTCGCCAAATCATAAGCAGAGATGCCTTCATCTTCAGGTAAATATTGCACCAGATATCCAGAGACATCTGCTTCGGCTACGAATGTAATTTGAGTGCCAGCTTCCAGCTCGTTCATTACAAAATCACTGCTAGAAAGGCCACTATCGTTTGCAATAGGATCAAGCTGAACTACGTTCGGAGCGGTCGTGTCAACTCTAAAAGACAGGTCATCATTATTTACAGTCTGATTAAAAGTCTCACCATCGATTATCAGCCTGGTACTAAATTCAAAAGTACCATCGTCGAAACCATTGATTTTATTTTCTTCAGCTAGGTCCGCATTTAATTTCTTAATAGCTTTTTGTATTATCCGCTCTAACGAGATATTAAAAAAAGTGAGGTCGGTACTAACCAATGAATATTCTAAATCAAATGAAATTTTGCTGCCGTTTGAAGCAGTGTGGGTTGAGACTAATACAAGTGTGTCGCCGACAGATACACCAGAGCCTTCAAAATCAATAAACACTGTTGCAGCCTTGGCCTGCGTTTCGTTTAGTACGAATTCTGCTCCGCTCACTCCCTCCAATTCATTTTTGTCACCCAGCAACATAGGCGACTTCACGTCACTAGGAAGAACTTTTAACGCTGACACAACTGAAATTTCAACCACACCCGGAGGCTGTCCTGCATCCACAAATTCAACTGTTAAACTAACCTCTCCAACTTTATTTCCAAGAAAAGCCAGTTTGTTTATGGCCTCAGAAATCAGATTAATTCGATTTTGATCAGTTGTTCCAAGAATGGTACTATCAATTGAAAGAACGATTTTTCGTGGGCCTAATTGTTTTGCCTGTATACCTTGTGGTGAATTAGCACCTAGAGATAACGATCCAGAAGAAACGCTTATGGTGGACTTGAGAAAGTTGCTTTGCTGATCAAGTGTGTCAGCATCACTCAACTTAAAAAAGAATTGCTCTGCACCTGCTAGAGAGAACGTCTCTCCCAAATTACCTTTGTTGAAATAAGTATCTGCTTGCCCAAAATTAGCAGCAAGATCATCAATCACCTTATTATTAGAATCCACCACTGAAATAACAGGATTGCTATTACTTGATTCAAAATGAATTTCTTTTACAATCGTAGGGCTATAAGTGTCTGTAATCTCAATTTTTAGAGAACCAAAACCTCGCTCTGTCGCAATTATTTCTAATGTAGTAAGCGCAGAATTTAATTCAGATACGGTAACGCCCAATCTTTCATAAAATGGCGCCTCACCATCAATAGTTATGTCCTCATCACCAAAACTAATTTTTGCGCTTCCACCATTTATAGAAATTTTAAACGCTAAGCTATCGTTGTCAGCTTGTTTAACTTCCAAAGTTTCATTGGCAGAAAATGTAGCGGAATTGTCATCTCCAAGCTTTAAGACCTGTGTAGCCGATGTTTTCGGACCTTCCTTTGAAAACTTAGGGTCGTCATTCTTTATTGCAGTCAGCTGTCCAGGCGTATCAGCAGACCACCACTTTGCAGGCGTCCCAAAATTTGATGCGTTAAGTTTGGTCTCAAGACGATTACCATCAGCGTTAACAACACTTAAAAGATAGCTTGAAGAAACCTTTATGAGCCAAGCATCATAGGGTGCAGGATTCGAAGGAGGGTTTTCAAGCAAGCCTTTCCAAGAAATATTGACGTCATTATTAGTTTCTTTAAATAAAATTATATCTGCATCAATTAGATCGAAGTCTATAATTTGATCATTGCCAATGTTATGAGCCAAATCAATAATAAATGTATCTGTCCCCCGGCCACCAAAAAGTATATCCGATCCGGAACCACCAGAGATACTATCATTTCCGGTACCACCAGTTAACTTATCATCACCATCACCGCCTGACAAAATATCATCGCCAGCACTTCCAAAAAGTTCATCATTACCAGAGCGACCTCGTAAAGTATCAGCTCCAGAGCCACCACCTAAGAAGTTGGCAGCCTCGCTACCATCTAACTGCAAATTACCTGTTGCCAGACGACCGTCGATATTTTCAAAACCCGAAACTACTATCGGAGATAGTCCGTGATCAGTTGCACTTAAGTCAAAAACCAAATTTGTCACATCTGAAGAAAGTATCAGTGTGTCGTTTCCTTGGCCTCCATCTACTAGCGCGTCTGTTTTATCCAAATTGATAATATCATCACCAAGACCACCTCTGAGCGTATCTTGACCTGAACCGCCATCTATAAGATCTTGACCGCGAGATCCATCAATTATATTTGCACCACTTGTTCCAATTATTTTGACTGAACTTTTAGCCTCTAATTGTGCCAAGTTGATATCAACAACGTTGCCGGAGTTAGTTTTAAGATTTTTAACAGTCGTATTGCCGGCCAATCCCTTAACTGAAAAAGAGGATACTCTTTCCCCGTCAGTTCTGACAACATTACTGGAAAGATCTACATATAAATTCTGAGCATCAAATGTATCTGCCCCAAATAAAGTTGGATTGGAAACAGCTGCATCTCCTCCTTCTGGAGCAGCACCAGCGTCAACAATTAAAATAGGTGGGCTTTGTAGTAAGGATACTCCTACGTTAATTGTATTGGATAAAGATGTGTCTTCCCCACTAAAATCGCGTACTTTTAAATCTATTGATTGTTTCAGTACATTGTTAGTTAGATCATCTGAGTAATTATAAATAATTTCCGACAACAAACTGTTTAACGCTCTGTTATCAATACCAATAGTAGCAGTATCCCGTGTAGAGATGGAAAGTGATGTGGACCCATCTCCAGATATATCTAATGCCAATGCGTCAGCTATGTTTTTGCCTGCTTTTGAAAGATTTAGCAACGATCCCGATAAAAGATCGCCAGTCAGCTGTGCAGTAATTTCCGCAAATGAAAAATTATCAACATCTTCTACCTTTAAACTAGGGGCAATTTTGACAGGCCCCAGACCTTTGATAAATTGGACATTTGCATTGTTTGGCCCAATTAGATTTGGCGGGTCATTTACACCAGAAACCAAAATTTCAATCTGTTCTGAAATTGCCGCAAAACCTTTAATATCTGAAGCAGAAATAAAGACCGATTTTGAGCCGTCCCTCAATGCATCGTCATTATTCGAGTAATTTACTTTTGAAAGAATATCAGCAATCTGGGAAGAATTTAAACCACCAGCGTCGACCGACGTAATGCTCAATTCTCCCTCAGCCTGACTAAAATTTATTTCGGCTATGGTACTTGCAATGTTACCAGAATATTCTAGGACATCTTTACCAGCACGATATCCATTATTGATAGTAATTTTAAAAAATGATATGGCATCACTTTCAGGATCAACAATATTGATGATAGCACCTAATCCAAAAGCGCTACCTCCTTCCTTGAAAGTTCGGTCTGAAGTCTCTCCAGAAAAATTAATTTTGGGCGCATCGTTTTCATCGATAAACTGAACTAATTTAGTGACCACCGCTTCATTAGAATTACCACCAGAAGAAAGACCGGTGTCAGTAATTTTAAGTGTTACGAGTTTACTTTTTCCTACTAAATTATCTGAAGATGAGGAAATCTTAATATTTTTTAGCAAGGCTGCAATATTTTGAGTTGCTATCTCGCCTGTATATTCAATATTTCCACCGGAAGAAACTCCAGTCATGCCCATAAACTTACTTGGGGTTATAAGGCTTTCTGAACTGTCTAGGTTTGGTACTGAAATTTCGATTTTGTTTACTATGTCAGAATCAACATCGCTTACTGAGATATTCTGAAAAATTGAAGTTGGTCGCGCACCTTCGTAATATAATGTTGGTAACGAGGTAATATTGATCTGGGGCGCATCTGATAAGGCAGACAAACCTATGGATATTTCTGAAATAGCCGAAGTGAACTGCGGTTGGTCTGGATCAACAACCACATATTGGATCTTGATATCATCATTAGAATTTTTTTCAGGCCTAGCCCTGAGGAATAATTCTCCAGCAGAAGAAACAGATATACCAATGGGCTGGCCGAATTCATCAAGTACGCCGCTACCTTCAGCAGTCTGTAATTCTGCACCATTATAAGACAAAATTTGAATTTGGTTCGGCGGAGTACTTCCATCCTTATCACTCAGTGTGATCCCACTAATGTTTACAACAGTCCAATCACTATCTTCCACAATTGCTAGAGCTACCAAATCCCCCCCCTTATTGGGAACAGCATTTTGAACTGGAACATAATCCAACTCTAGTGAAGATGTGTTGTTTGCATCAGAAATTGAAAGTGATAAAGAACCGGTAATATTATTAGCCAATTTAATCTGAACATTTTCTAGCCATTTTTCCAGCTCCGACCTGGAAAGTAAGCCAGACACAAGCTGAGACTGAGCGTCACCAGAGTCATGACGAAGTTCTGTGTTAGAACTATTACCAGTTGTTTTTGAAATTGTTATCGATAGCTGTGAACTATCCGTATCTAAAAATTCCACACCTGAAAGGTTTACCCACTCATTTATTTTTAGACTAGGCCTGAACGACTGGCTTAATGTTGGAGTAGCTTCACCAACGTTAAGAGAAATTTGACTTGCTGCACTCTTGACAGTGTGTAGTGGATCCGCATCGTCGACCGTGACCTGAATAGTTGTGTTACTATCGCCATCATTAGAGACTGCAGTGAAAATGAGATTAGCGAGAGCATCTGTTAGCTGATCTTTTTCTCCACTAACCGTAAAAGTACCACCAACATTTTCAATTAAAGAATAAACAGCACTAGAGTTGACCGAAATTGTCCCTTTTTGCGAAGGCGCGAAATTTACCGAAAGATAGTCAGAATCCCAATCTGACACTGTAATTACTGGAAGAGCAACCGGCACTCCTGCGATCGCTGAGATGGTAGAACCATCAGAAACAGCTATTGTTGGAAGCCTGTGAATATTAAAAGAAACCTCAAAATCTGAGGACACATTTCTACCACTTGGATCAGCGGTTATAGTAAAAATAACGCTACCAGACGTGGAACTCTCTGAATCTCCATAATCCTTGGCTAAAAACTTTATATTTCGCAGTACATTTGCCTGAATATCAAAATAACTTTGATCGGATAGAGTTCCTGATGCAGATGCAGCCTGATCACCAACCTTTACAGTACCGCCAGACGCAACCCAAGATATATCAAAAGTCTTAGTTAAATCGAAATATTCCAATGATATGTTATCAAGTTTGGCAGTATTTCCTTCTGAGACATGATAGCTAGACCGCGGATTATCAATTTCTGGAGTAGATGGGTCATCGTCCGTCACACGAGCGTAGGCAGTGTCAATATCAAATTGTGATAATTCAAGAGGATCAGATATTTTCAATACTAGTGTTTCTATCCGTTCTCTAAGTGTGTCATTATTTAGTTCGAAAGTAAGTGTTTTTGATCGCTCGTTAACGTCAAAAAATACAGACCCATTTGGTAACAAACCATCAGAAAAGTCATCTGAAGTCACATCGCCAGACACCGTGTAATCGATAGAAGAAGTTGTTTTAATGCTACCAGAACGCGTAATAATGAAGGAAATTGAATTGGCACTACCGTCCGCATTTCCTTCAAATTTTGTAATATCTGAAGAAGAATTCTTAATTGAATATCGAATTGGAACGACCGTACCGATTGGCGCTTTCGTATAGACACTTTGAGCCTCATCAGCACCTATAATATACCCGGCAGTTATGTCTGCTCCGGCGTCTACACCTGATAAGTAGTCCTCTAACCGATCCACCAAATCCACCTGCGCAACCTGTTGGACCTGTACTATTTCAGAAAGTGCATTTATTCCTTCTTCGGAAATCGACTGAAGTCGCTGATCAGTCGCCGCTGCATCAGCTACAGCATAATCGGTTGATGCCAGATTTATGGCGAGGATACCCTCTGCTATTACATCAAGAATTTCATTTTTTTTGCTGCCTATGCTGTCAATTGCAGCACCCAAATTGCCGGTTGCATTGCCTAGAAGAGTAGCCAGTTTTGAAGAAATGGCTCCTGTGTCAGAGGCGACATCAGCACCAACTGCACCCCCCGTGTAAATCTTATCACTCGAAATAGAAGCGCCAAAGGTCGATAGTTTATGATTGTCCCAGTCGTGAAAGTTTGCAATGAGAGTAAAAAGATCACTACTTAATTTTTGAGAAGTATAAGTCGAACTGGCATCGGCTAGTAGCTCTGCTTGCCTGGCTGAACTTGACATGACGTCAACAAATAGAGCAACAGATGCAGCCGCTTTTTGATACTCTAATCCAACAGCTATTTTCGCTTTCAATGATGTTGAATCATCACTACCTGAAATTTCTGCAATTGACGAATAAGGGTTATAACTTGCGAAATCAACGCTACTTCCAGGATCTAAAGAGAAGACCGACGACCTCACGTTAGCCTCAAAACCCGAAGTGGTGAATTTTTTAACAAGAATCGTGGTGATAGGGTTTATGACTGAGAATAACGTGTCACTCGAGTCAAGGCCACTAGGACTGCCACTTTCATCTCTAAAAAAGGGTGCTTGGTATTGTACATCGAACGTGTTGCCGGTGGATATATCCACACCACCTTCCAGCGTTAAATTACCACTTGCCCCGTATATCTCAAAACCACCGGTTGGATCTGTTTGCGCAACAGCATCCCCCGCCGATAATTCGTTATTACCATCATTATCAGCATAAACGATTGATCCATCTAAATATCCATCGACACCGTCACCGGAAAGGCTTCCATCCACGACCGTACTGCCAAAAGTGTTGGGGATAATACTTGAAATGGATGTAGCTACATCAACACCATTTGCTCCTTTGATCGTACCGCCATTGAGAGTAAGATCGTTCACCGGTAAAATACCGGTGCCACTCTCACTATTAGTTACAGTGTATTCAAAAATAAGTTTGTTTGTGTTATTTCCCGACACACCAGAGTCATCAGCAACTTTAGTGCCAGGAAGCTTTTCAGCAGAGGAACCAACTGAAAATTCAAATATTGGTGATCCCGTAACAAGTACTGTATTTGTAAAAACTACAGTAAATTGAATCTTATCACCTAAATTATACTCGGCACTTCCTGAGACTAAACCAACACTAAAAGGTGTTATTTGTGTCGTATCTACTGTATAAGATACATCAAGATTATCTCCAGCTCCTACATTACCAGCCAAATCAGTATAACTATCAGCGGATAAATCTACTGAGAATATACCACTATAATTTGGCGATAGCGTAACGTCGGATTTAAAAACTTGATTATCAGAAGTTGTATAATTTCCTAAGGTGCCACCAACAACAGTGACATCATCAGCCAAAGAGAATGTGGCCGGATCAATTGCTTCACTGAAGGTGAAGACAGCTTTCAAGCCATTTTCATTCAAATCCAGCGTACTTCCCACAGATCCATCAGTTGATTCAAGCGAAACCGCTGATGTCGGCGCTACGAAATCACAAGCGACGGTTGAGCTACCAGTCGAAGTATTTGTATTACCACCGGCGTCTCTAAATGCGCCCGCCGCTACGGATAAAACTATGTCCCCTGATGTTCCAGAGGAAGGCGTCACTAGAAATGAAAATGTCTTCCCATCACTTGATACAGAAGTAGAAGCAAATGTTGAAAAATTGACAGCTGATCCAGCTATGGTTAACGAAATATTATCTGGATTTCCATCAGAATTACCATCAACTATTGATGCGGCCTCATCCAATTCAACTGTGAATATAACATTGCCATCTGAAATATTGATAGAATCGCCAGTAGCATTACTGACAATCGCGCCATCCAGCGATGGAATTTTTCTATCAAGAACGAATTGACTGGAGTAGGTGGCCGCAGATTTTGCACCATAAAGATCTGAAAATAGAGCCTTAATCTTGTATGAACCATCCGGTAAAGCAGCAGACTCAGGTAAATTAGCTTCAGATATATTGGTTGACCAATCATAGCCACCATCCGAATTTGCATTAGAAGAACTAACCGTCACACTTTTGGTGTAGAAGACTGTACCTGCGTCATTTACGATCTGTAATGTCAGAATACGACCATTAACAAGGTCGTTCAATGTATCTGCAGATCCATTTTCATCACTATCTGGCAGGTTTGTGCCGCCAGGCAAAGTGATCTTTACACTACCGGAAATAGGCACTGTTCCGTCTATATCTGAAACTGATATACCTCCCAACAAGTTACCAGACGATGCCGCGTCAAACGCAATAACAGGGGTTATATCCGAATGAAAATAAACTGTTTTGCTAAACGTAAGGCCACCCGACGACGTCGCCGTCGCTGTAAATTCACCGCTCCCGAGCACATTAAGCTGCGTAGACGTCAATGAAATCGATGAGACTTTCGAGTTGTTGAAAGTTAAAGGAATACTTAAGGAGCCCTGCCCAAGGATGGAAACCGTAATAGTTTCTGAGATCGCTTCAGAAAATTGTACAATTAACTGAGCTCCATCGTTGGACTCTGCAGTGGTCAACAGACCATCAGAAAGTTCTGACTGAGTAGCTATTTGGGCAGACACCAACTCATCAATTGTTTTGAGGGTACTTGTGTCTGTCACATCCCAGTTGGTGTATTGTTCTGCGATTGCGGAGACAAAATTACTAGAGCTCGTCAGACCAGCATCCGCCACTGCGGCAGCGACATCACTCGTAGCTGACAGATTAATAGGAGCTCCACCCGCATCGGCCTTAGTTTTTACGAAATTTTTGACACTAGCTAGAACATTTTTGGAGTTAGCCTCTAAAGCGGCTTGATCGCCACCAATATCATTCGACGCAGACACGACAACGTTGGCCACCCAGGCAGCAACGCCTTGAGTTGCTTTAGCGGCAACGTCTGTTCCATCTGAACTAAGCTTTTCGATTGGATCATAATTTGTGAAGTCTATCTCTTCACCCAAATTCGCTTTTGTAAGGCCAAATGCAGCCTTCAAATCATTAGATGCGTTAGCAATTTTTGTGGACAAATCTGCAGCTGAAGAATCAGATTTAACTATCTCGTTTATTATAGTGGTAATGGGGTTAATTATTGTTGAGCCAGCGGGAGCAGACAGAACAGCATTAAAAGCTAGACCAGTTGAAGTATCGACAGCCGTACCGCTAGCATTGTCGGCCACGATTGCAGCATCCGGCTCTCCATCACCATCCATATCTTTCCCAGAAAGGGAAAAAGACCCATCCGCAGCAGATGTGCCACTTGGCTCGCCAACATCAAAAGCACCATCGCCATCTTCATCTCTAAAAACTCTTGCGCCAGAAATATACCCATCCGCTACTTTACCACTTGAGGTTGGATCTGGTACTACACCACCGCCTCCACCACCACCGGCCGCAATTACTACGGACGGAAAACCAACGTTTACACTGTAAGTAAATTCCTCGCCTTTGTTACCGTCTATATCTTCAAAATTATTACTTATTGCAATTTTTAAAGGGCCAACCAAATCTGGCACAAATGTCGCTGAATATACAACACTTCCATCTGCTTTCGTCTCAAGCAACTTCAAATTGCTTAATCCACCTCCTTGAGCGTTCACATCAGTAAGAGCAAACCCAAACACTGCTTCTGAAAAAGAAAAGTAAACTTCTATGGCCTCACCGAGCCGAATTTCGCCTTCGTAGGAAACACTGACAGTAGGGCCGCCAGCTGCCTGTTGGGCAAAAGATTGCACCATGAGTATTTGGTTTGCTAATACTGCGCTATAGGAATTTTCACTGTTCGCTGCAGCAAGTTGTGAAACTAAACTTTCCGAAGCGTCAACTAATATTTCCGACAGTGTTTTTTCATCTGAAAGGTCAATTGAATAGCCCCAGTGACCAACAATAATGTCAGCAATTTTTTTTGCAGTTGATGTATAGCTTGAAATATCAAAGTTTTCAGGGGCTCCACCCGCAGCAAAAAGCGTATTAGCAACTTGTAAGGCAGCTACCTGATAATCGTTAGATTGCTCTAATAGAACCTGATCTGTTTGCGAACTATCAGTTAAGATAGACAATGGATCGAAACTCGACATGGCTATTTCAGGTGCAATTCCAAATGCACTTTTTACCAATCCTTCAGCGACCGTAACAGACACGCCTTTTTCTATTATTATTAAGGAAACAATGGTAGAAATAGGGTTTACTATTTCATAGTTTGGTGGAGCGATAAACAACCCTGAAAAGCTTAATCCACTAGTTATATCAATAGCAGACCCGTCCCGATCTCTAGCCACGATATATTCAGTCGACAATCCTAACAGGTCAGTAAAGTTACCAAATTGGTCGGTTAAAACGTAAGCCTCATCAATATCCCTAATTAAATTACCATTTAGATCACGAAAAACTTCAATACCGGAAATATAGCCGTCAAAAACCACTCCAGAAGACAATTGCTCATTCTCTGAATTCGGATCATTATCGTTATTCCCCCCGGCATCTCCACCAGTCTCACCACCGGTATCTCCACCGGTATCTCCACCATTCTCTCCGCCGGTATCTCCACCAGTCTCACCGCCGGTATCTCCACCAGTCTCACCGCCGGTATCTCCACCAGTCTCTCCACCAGTCTCACCGCCAGTATGTCCACCAGCCTCACCATCAGTCTCACCGCCGGTATCTACACCAGTCTGACCGCCAGTACCTCCATCAGCATCGCCGTTGTTATAATCATTTTCGCCATTGCCGTCATTAACTGGCGTGTTCCCGCCTCCGCCACAAGCACCTAAAAGCAGCGCAAGGGGAGCAAAAACAAAAGGTATTTTCGATCGCCGTTTCGCTATTATAATTTCTCTCTCTAGGAGTTCCTTATAGTCCACTTGAAACTGATTTAATCTAAGTTTTGGTAAGTCTTTCATCGAACTATCTCTTCACAAGTCAACTGTATTAAAATCAGTATTAAACTTCGTTTATTTCATTTAACGTAACCGAAAGCTGCTTTATAGCGGCAGATCTACTGGACTGAAATATTGACACTTCTCTTTGCAAAGTACGCAGTTTTTGCTCCATAAACTGAATTTGCGATATAAGCGCTTTAGTCTCGTCACTAGCGTTCAATAGGGAGTATTTTTTGCTATCTATCGTGACTGTTGGCTCGGCATCTTTAACTTCTTTTGTCAATATAATAATCCTGTCCTATCCTGATCTTATTTTCTTTCTGGGTCAGTTGAAAACTTTTTTGTTAATAGATTTGAATAGTAATTGAAATATTTCCAACCAATACCCAATTTGAAACTCACGCAACATCCGTCTACAAAATACTCTATGGTATATATAACGACACAAACACTTGCAATTAAAGGCCAAAAAAAAATTCAGCTTAAATCGCTCATCACTCTTAAAACAGTTGATCTTCAATGCAATCACGATTGACATATACAATCGTCAAAACACCCTGCAATTAGCGTTTTTGACACCAAAACTGGTACATTCCAACAAAAGTTTCTAGGTTATCTTTTTCAAACTTAGACGATAAGTGTAAATCAAAAATATCAGAATTGATACTATATTTTACGACTTAAATGAAGAAACTATCACGGAATCCTCAAATCTACAGAATCTTAAGCCTAACCGATTTAGACATTCTATAATCCGCAGGATCGTGAAATGCAGTCCTTGAACGTGAAAAAGTAAATCACGAAGCGAGCTCATAGAGTAAAAATCATAGGCCTCAGTAATAAACTTATAGCTACGACCGTCAGAAAGAAGCAGTTCATTTCGAAACTTTTTCATTCCAATCGAAGTATTATCAACCTTCAATTCCTTAATTAACGCTCTTAGATCAGAAATTTTTTGCCTCGCCAATTCGCTATACAGGCCAATTTTCAACAAACCTTCTGCTTTCAACCAGTCAACTAAAACCCTCCAACCCTGCAACGGATCTCCCATATGATGAAGGACCCCACTGCTTTTGATAATATAAAATTTCTTATTTAACAGCAATAAATCTAAATTATCAGCCTGTAAGTATACAATATTATTTACATTCAACTCACTAGTCTTCCGCTTAGCGTAAGCCAAACTAGCTTTACTAATGTCCACAGCTAAAACATTACTATTTTTCAACCTTGACGCAGTGCAGATAGCCTGTTGTCCAATACCACAACCAGCAATTTATATCTCCGGCGCCTTGGCTCTCTCAAAATTTTTATTCTTTGATACAGAAAGTTCTGAATCCAACACAAAATGGCTAACAGTTTTTTGCACCAATTCTTGTCTAATAAAGATCCACCTTGGGTATGGATTTATTTCATTTTGTTCTTTAACTTTCACGGAAACCTGATTAGAGATCGCACCCGGTGATGGGATATCTGCCGAAACACATTTTCGGTATTAGAGTCAATGAGATGTGTTTTAGCAAAATCCTTAAATTTATTTGATATTATGAGTTCATTACGCCATTCTACTTTAGATAATGGTCGAAAGTACGCCACGCATATCACATCGACTATGTTAGGTTGCTCTCCGGATATCAGTTTATTTTTAACTGTATCCATGAGATTGCATAGAGAAACTTGATCACTATCGCAATCAGAATAAATGTATTCATTTATGTGGCATTGAGCCGGTAAAGCCTTAAAAAATGGGACCACATCTAGATATGATTTGAAGTAATCAACATTCTCTAAATACGTCGACCTGCAGGCACACAAAACTTCTTCCAAACACAAATCGGATATTGGTGCTATTTCCATCATCCTTAATAGCAACCGTATGCTCAACCGCCTTGGGTAAATTTTAAATGATCTGTTTTTAGCCCATTATTATTAAAGCAATGCACTGACTCTTTATAAACTGGGTACATTTTCAGAACACTTATCAACGCCGGCGAAATCTCCATAAAATTTGCATGAACCTCGTCGTTGACTAAATTGTAGGGACGGTCACGCAACACAGGTATATCTTCCCTAAAAGTTCTCCCACATAGTACTCATCCCAAATTGGTCAAAGCCTCTTCATAATCTGGTTTTTATACCAAAGCTTTTACAAAATTTTTAATGGCATCAGATGTGTTCAAATTATTCTTAAAGGCAATGGCTAAATTATTAATTAGTCGTCGCGAATGGGGAACTAATTTGATCGCTAATTCAAAGCAAGTAACGGCCTCGTCAAACCTCTTAGATTCGACCAACAAATTTCCCAGATTATTTCGTGCGTCAGAGGACGTTGGCAGCAATTTAAGGGCACAATTATAAGATGCACTTGCACGGTCGACTTCACCAATACGGCCCAACGCGAGAACCAAGTTATAGCGATAAGAAAACTTATTTGGATCAAGTTTGATCGCACGCTCATAGCATCCAACAGAAACTGGAAATTTGGCCTTTTTAAAGTAAATTCATCCCTGATTATAAAATGCGTCGGACAAATCTGGGTCCAGTTGCAAAGCTTTCGAACAACTAGACAAAGCATTGTCTAATTCCTCGGCGCCCATTAACGCCACGGCAAGATTATTATGATAACATTGCCTTAAAAGGATCAAGTTCAACCACTTTTTTGAATCCCTGAACGGCTTTTGGGTGGTTTTGAAGAGATAAACTACAAGCGCCCAAAATATTTAGACGTCAAACTAAAGTTGGGAAGTCTTTGAGTTTTCTTCCACGGTCACAGCAGCCTGTTTGGATTCTTCTTTATTAAAATCGCATATATCGCATTAATTCACTGCGCTGAAGTTATATTTAAAGAGACTGAAGTTGTAGATTGCAGATCTTTGATATTGAGATGTCTTTTGTTTATCTCGTCTCCCGCGATACCATGCCTTACAGCTTCGTTAATTGCTGCTAATGCACCTTGCACTTCTTTGAGGTCAGTCAATGTGTAAGAATATATACGCAACACTCATCAAATTATTCAACGGATAGCAACTTTGCCGCGCGCATTTTTTTTTATACTGTGGCGTCAAACCACCGTCAACGAGCCCCACACAGTTTGGGTTTGTGAGACCCTAGCATCGAAAGTCAGCATACAAACAAAAAGCCCCTCCTAAGCAGGACTATCGGATTAGCTAAAATGAACATAATGCATAATTAAATTTGCAATTTTTAATTGTTGAATAGTTCGTGTCCATAAGTTCGCGGTAGTATTACTTCGAAGCACTTAAAAAAAAGCAAGCACTCGCAGGCCGGTCGAAAAGAACCATTTCAACTCTCTCGTGACCTTTAAATCTTGTCGAAATGTTTTCAGTATACGTTCGCCGCTGATAGAGATCCAAAGCTAAAAAACCACCGTTTCTTGGGGTTTCGCCAGTTTACATCTTATTTGAATCATACTTTTCTTACTATCGGTTGAAAACTTCCCGTATCAGTCAGTGAAATCTCAAAGTGTGCTTCCAACAGACAAAAACGACGCACATCATTATTTATTACAAGTAATTCTCCTTAAAATTTAAATAGAGCCATTTCTCTCCAAACTATTCATACACACGAGAAAAGAAATTAAACAACCTTCAGGCCAATCCTCGGTGCTACCCCTCATGGAATTTTACGTTAAAAGGAGAACGTTTCAATTGCCAGTTACTATTGCAATTTTTAAAATTCATAGAGCTAGCCATCCGCCTTATGCTTAATCTAAAAAGTTTTGCCAAAAAAATTCTTAGTTCTCTCAAATAAAGCTATTTAATTGGTATGTAAATTCAAGCAATTTAATATATATATTCGTAGCGGTAACTTTTATGCTAGGTAAAAAGGTATTAACAGGACGTATCCATGGAACTGACATTAGACCAAGCTTTGCAAAAGGGCATTGAGGCTCATAAAGCTGGACAGATTCAAAAGGCAGATCGTCTTTATACTGCAATTCTAACGGCACGGCCTAAACATCCTGATGCTAATCATAACATGGGCGTGTTGGCCGTTGGTGTTGGCAAAGTTCAGGAAGCTCTTCCATTCTTTAAAACAGCTTTGGAAGCAACTCCTAGTATTGAACAATTCTGGCTCAGCTATATTGATGCTTTGATTAAGTTAAATAGATTAGCAGATGCGAGAGCTGTAATTGATCAGGCTAAGAGCAAAGGTGCTAAGGGAGATGGCTTTGATCAGTTAGATAAAAAGCTATTACAAACAGCCGAAATTGGATTTTTAACGTCACAAAAAAGCGTATTTAATGACGCAGTAAAATTAAGAGAGAACGGAAAGTATAATCAAGCAATTGATCTGCTTAAAAGTGAAATTACTAAGTTTCCCCAAGATCCTAACATGCTAGCGTTACTCTCACATTGCTATATTTTAAATGAAAATATTGAAGAAGCTATTATTCACCTAAATACAGCCAAAGTTATTGATCCATCTAACGCCTTAGTAGGCTGGAATGACGCAAGGCTTTTATTGAAAACTAATAAAGTAGGCGATGCTGTAACTACTGCAAGAAATACCAATAAAAGGTTTCCAGACGACGTCCAAGGAATGGGAGTTCTAGGATCATGTCTTAGGGCAAGTAATGATATTGTTGAAAGCCTCGTCTATTTGGATAAAGCAATTCAGTTAAATCCACATTATGCTGAGGCCTTAATTAGCAGAGGCTTAATTCACCTAGCCAAAGAAGATAAATCAGCAGCCTTAGTTGACCTTGAAAAAGCTCATAAGCTTAAATTACATTACAAACAAATATGGGACTTGGTCATAAGCATAAAAGTGGATTTGGAACAGTTTTCAGAGGCAATTTCTCTTATAAAGGAAATGATAAAATTACTTAGTAAGAACGAAAAGTTATTTGCAACAATGGCTTTTTGCCACCAGCGTATGGGGCATCATGAAGCCGCTATAGAGGCGTACTATAAAGCCTTAGCAATTAAGCCTGATTATGCCGAGGCCTATAACAACATAGGCATTTCTTTAAAAGAGCTAAGCAGACTGGATGAGTCAGTAAAGGCTTATAATAAAGCTCTAGCAATCAAGCCAGATTATGCCGAGGCTTACAACAACATGGGAACTACGCTAAAGGAACAAGAAAAACTGGAAGAGGCCAAAGAAGCTTATAACAAAGCACTAACTATCAAGCCTGATTCCGCTGAAATTTATAAGAACATCGGAAATATACTCAAAGAACAAGGTAACTTAGAAGACGCTATCACGGTTTTCAAAAAGGCTACAGAACTCAACCCTTATTATGCAGAAGCTTACACCAACATGAGCCTCACTCTTCTACAGACAGGCAATCTGAGAATGTCCCAAGAGATTTTGAACAGGGCGCTCATGATCGATGCTGAGTATGGTGAGGCCATAGATAATTTTTTCAACCTAAATAACCAGTTATTGGGCGTATCGCCAAATTTTTATCACATGTGCAAACACATAAACAAAAATCTAACTTCTAAAACCTTAAACAGGCCTAAATACCAACTTCAGAATGCTATAAGGTCCTTCCTTTTAAAGGACTTCACTATTTCCCGCCAACACCTAAAGAAATTCACGTCACTTGAGAAAAAAGTAAAAAATAGCCTGGCTCCGAAAGATCAAGATTTTTGTAATGCTTACAATCATTTTCTGAGCAAATTGTTAGAGGAAGATGATTATCCATTGTCTGAGTTTTTGGATGCGAGTACAATTTATCACATAGGGGAGAGCCACTGTTTAAGCTATGCCCATCGAAAAATAAACTCGAGTAACGCGAACTTTACAGTAATCCCCAAAATCATATTTGGAGCAAAGGCATTCCATTTTGCAGCTGCAGGCTATGGACCATATAAGGCGATTACAAAAGCTAACCTGACGTCTATTCCAAAAAATTCGGAAGTCTTTGTGTCTTTTGGGGAAATCGACTGCCGTCTCAATGAAGGCTTTATACCTACCGCTAAAAAACTTCAAAAACCCATAAAGGATCTTATTTCAGAAACAGTGGCCGGATATGTCAGGTGGTTCAGAAAACAAAACGAGAGTTTAAATCATAATATAAGATTTTTTAATGTACCGGCCCCAACAACCGACCGAAACTTTAACGTGTCGGAAAATATGGAAGTTGCCAATACTGTAGCATTATTCAATTCTGAAATTGAAAAATTTGCTGAGCACAGCCCGTTTAATCTGATTGATGTATATCGGTTCACAGTTGGTGAAACTGGATTTTCAAATGGCTTATACCATATTGATAAATACCATCTTGGCGCCAAGGCTATTCTAGAAATCGAAAAGCAATTGAACTGATTAATTAAGATACAGCTAGGGGCTGTCTGTGGCAACGGTGCTCCGGTAGAGCTTAAAGTTCATGCTTAATATAAATTGGCCCGATTTATTTAGGTTTCAAATAGGGATTAATCCACGAAACATCTATCATAATTACTTCTTATTTTGTGTGCTATTATTTTTCTACCTATTTTTTATGTCGAAATTTAAACATTAAAATCTAAGGTTTATTCCAAAAAGAAAAGCCCCGCCGGCAGGCGGGGCAATTTTTTTCTGGCTTAGGCTGTATGGAGCAATGCTCAGAGCCAGTTGATGTTTTATCCTTAAGCGATGATAGCTGCGAAATCAGCAGCTAGGATTTTGGTAACATCTGATACACCTGTTAAAGTAACCATTGTTGTACATGTCAACGCGGTCGTAGTAGCGCCTGTACCGACAGTAGCGTCAAACTCTACGTGGGCAATAAACGAGTCAGTACCGTTATCATAAGCAACCAAGATCGCATCCTCATCAGCAAACGCGTTTGTTGCAGTAAGTTGGAATGTACCACCCGTTTCCAGAGCCGTATTCAGCGCAGCGTTATCCGCAACGTTTCCACTCAAGATCAAGATATCCTCAGCAGCGGCACCAATAACTGCCGCACCGGTAATGGTCTTTACAGCTGCTGCTGCGGCGGCGATATCAGCGGCACCCATATCCACTAAGTTCGATGTACCGCCCAAAGCGGCTTCGATCCCACTAATATCAATTTGGATGTTATCGTCGGTCGCTGTACCACCGAAGTCAAAGCCAGTCACCGTCGCAAGACCACCGTTCATAAGCAGTACGTCTGCTGCGGCAGTAGATTCTGCCAAAGATACGGCGTCCGTTCCACTTCTGATATCGATTGTATCTCCACCCTCACCACCAGTGATCACGTCGTTTGCCTGGCCACCTATAATGGTATCGGCACCAGCCCCACCAAGGATTGTGTCAATCCCAGTTCCACCTGTGATTGTGTCTGCACCGCCTGATCCAGTTACAGAATTAACTCCATTATTCGTTGTAATTGCTAAACCACCTGCACCAGTGGAAAGGGTATTATCAATAGTGATATTAGAAAAATCTAAAGTTTGGGCAGCTGTTGTTTCAGTAACTCCAAGCAGATCTGCTATGTTTCCATCGCCCTTGACTGTAAGCGTGGCTCCGCTGAGAACAGATGCTTCAAAAATATCACCTGTGGCGTCAAATGTTATCGTATTGATATCTGTCAGGGTGATAGTTTGTGCAGACATATCACCAGCAGCTGATACATTAAGGTTGTCGGTGCCTGCTCCACCATTGAAGGTAAATGTTCCACCATCGAGCGTCGTGGCCAGGGTAATAGTATCGTTACCCGCGCCCATGTTCAAATTAACGGTATTTGCACCGGTTGCGTCGCTAAGAGTGACAATATCCGCTCCGTCACCCAAATTTGTTGTGATGTTACCGGTAGTAACAGCTGCACCAGAAGTAACCGTATCAACACCAGAACCACCTGTTACATTAAGAGTACCTGTTGTAAGAGCAGCAGCAGTAGTTGTGTTAGTTCCATTACTATTTGAAGCTATAGCTGTACCGGTCGTATTAACAAAGGTAACCGTATCGTTCGCAATGCTACCGGTATATGTCGAGTCATTTGTCGTACCAGCAAAAACGAAGGTGTTAGCACCTGTACCGCCGACACCAACCATGGACGCATCTGGTGTTTGTGTAACTGTTGAGGTTCCACTAACGCCTGCCATGCTTACTGACCCAGCTGTTGCACCAGTGATGATCGTATTGCCGGTAGAGGTAATAGTCGCATCATTCGTCGCAATCGCAAGTGCCGTAACGGTCAGCTTTGAAGAAGCTGTAATATTTGCGTCACCGGCAGCAGTAACGCCTGCTAGCGTTACTATAGAGTCTGCGTCACTTGCCGCTAGAGTTACAGTAACATTAGTTGTTTCAGTACCTGTGGTTTCTAGATCTGTAGCCTTATCACCATCCATCGTGAAATTAAGAACATCAGACGTACCAGTCCCTGCCACTAAGAAAGTTTGCGCTCCGGCTAAAGCTACGGTATTGGATACAGTTACATTTTGACCTGATGACATAGTATTCGCGTGGCCTGAAGACGCCATTAAAGCGATAGTATCTGCCGCAATTGCGTCCAGATCCGAAGCAGCTGTCTGTGTATAGTTCAATGTTAAACCAGTGGCCGTGCTAGTGATGGTTTTCGCAGAAACCTCTGCATCGCCCACAAGTGTAACTGCTCCAGAAGAACCAATATTCATATTTGTGAACTGCGCAGTACCATTTAAAGTTACGGTGGAACCAGCGGCTGCGGTCAAGTTGACTGTTTCAAGTGCTGTGGTCACACCTATGTTAGCGGTTAGAGCGGATGCGCCAGATGTAATGTTGGTTGTGTCTGTAGTAGCCGCGGTACCATCTACAGTAACTGTAGTAAGTGCAGCACTATTTACAGTAGAGGTCGACGCAGTTGTATCAGCAGCTCGCGCCTGCGCGGTCGCGGTGGTTATTGCGTCACCAGTTATGTTAATTGTGGCTGCAGATGTAGCAGTTGCCGTCAACGTTGCCGCGCCACCTGTGATTGTTGCGGAAGAACCTGCGACGTTAGCAGTACCTTGACCAGCAACCGTAATAGAAGTGGTAGAACCATTTCCAACAGCAGTTGTTGCTATAAATGCATTAGTTGCACCAACACTTATTGTCGTACCGCCTGACACGGTAGTGCTGACGTCAGATGCTGCTGTACCACTACCATCAACCACAACCGTTCCACCCGCGTTAGCGGTGAAGTTACCGGTAGTGACACCATTTATATCAAAGGTCCCATTAACACCCGTCCCGGCGACGAGATTGTTGGCGCCCATGTTGTTAACCGTCATTGCGCCTAAATAACCAACTTTGGTTGACGTCACATTGACTGTCGCTCCAGAAGTGTTCGCCAAATCCAGCGTCGCTGTGCCGAATGCATTCCAGTCCACATTTACGGTTTCAATATTTGATATCCGCATTGCAGGCATCGCTGCAGTTAAAACTGTGTTAAATACGTCAGCATCGGTTGTAGATGAGTCTGTAATGACGTCTGCCGCAGCATCAGTAGCTGTTGTCCCGGAAAAAGTGTCATTCCCTGCAGAGCCGGACAGTACGTCGTTCGCAGTCGTCAATGCACCTGTCTTTGGAGCGACTAGTGCGTCATAGCTCGTTTGCAAAGCCGCTAAAGTCGCGTCAGTTGTAACTTTCAGATCTGCTGCTGCAGTTGCTGCCGCTGTGTTAGCTGCCGCTAAATCGGTTGCTGCCGCTGCGTTAGCTGCCGCTAAAGCCGCGTCAGTTGTAACTTTCAGTTCTGCTGCTGCAGTTGCTGCCGCTGCTTCGGCTGCCGTTGTAGCCTCCGCTACTGCTGTCGCTTGAGCCGTTGTAGCAGCTGTTGCTACTGTTGCCGCTGTTGTTGCGGCCGCTGCATCGGCTGCCGTTGTAGCCTCTATTTTTGCCGCGGCTATTGCTGCATCGTAAGCAATTTGGCTCATTTCCACTTCGGCCGGGTCTTCTGAGCTTCCACATGCTGCAAGCGACAGAGCCATCAAGGATACTCCGCTTGCCCTTGCAGCTTTAGAGTTTTTCTTTTCCCAAGCCGTTACTAGTTCGCTTACCAGTGAGCTCTGTTTATTGGAAGCGTTCATTTCTGTTAGAAATGCACCTGTCGATATCATATTCATTTTTTTTGCTCCATACAAAACTGTAGGCAAGGTTTCCTGCCCGATTTTTTCGCAACTTCATAAAGGCTTAAAGCTGCATTAGGTTCAAGTTAAAATTGCCTACCATTAGTGTCAAGCTCCTACTACTAAAAGAGTGTTGCATCTATGCACCTATTATCTCTTGAAGCAAAATTTGCCCATATGACTAGCTCAATACCAAAAGAATATTATTTTTCAAGTCCTTTTAAAGCATTTAAGACTGCTTTATTTCATTATCTGTTTTTTCAGTCCGAGGAGTGCTTATCCAAGAAAGAGGCATGTATCGACGGGCTATGTACAAAATCCTGAATTACAATCATACCTAAGCCATTAAAATAATGTAAAAAAAAATTGCCAGTCTCTAAGAAACAATGCTATTTAAATTCGTTTTCTGCCTTTATTCCAACCACGGCACTTAGGCGACCAATCGCCGATAGCACGGTCAGCTGCGACGTGCGCTTGTCAGCAGTGAAATTAATTTCTTTAGCCTCAGCGTCATAAAGGCGAGCCTCAGCAGACAGCACACTATCCAGTGTGGATTGTCCGATTACAAGTTGTTTTCGCAACAATGCTATTTCATCGCTCAGCGCCTGAGCGTTCTCTTTGGCCATCGCTATCGCTTTTTCCATCGAAGAGATCGACTGCATTCCAGTTTCAACAGCTTGTCGGCCACTACGATACACGTCTTTGAGCACTCCTTTCTGCCTGTCAACCGCCGCCTGAGCGGTAAGGACTTCGGATGCTAGCCTACCACCGTCATAGAGCGTTTTACGCACTACGAAACCTACACTTTCATCACTATCATACCCGCTTTGCCCAAAGGGCCGCTGTACCTTGGTTTCGAAGCCCACCGTCATGTTGTTTCTCAGTTTTGCGACCTCTAACCCATAAAGCGAGCTTAGATAAGAAGCGTAATTCGCTAATAGGCCAGGAGCGGACATAGCCATAGAATCATTTACCTTGGATGGAACAGCATTACTTACAGAAGCAGCGTCAAAGGTTACATTGTTGGGCAAGCTGCCGAACAGCCGGACAAATTGAAGTTCTGCCTGAGCTAATCGTTCCTCGATATCAGTCTGTGTCACTCGGATCATTGCCACAGTTCGCTCCGCAGCAGCAACCTGAGTTGCGTCACCTACTCCGGCGTCTGCAATCTGCTCCAATTGTTTGATCAACGGGTTTAGAACGGCCAACCGGCCTGAGATAAGTGCATTCAAGCTTCGATATCGCTCAAGTTCAACCCACGCTGTGCCCACATAAAGAGCGCGTTCTCCGAGACTAGCATGATAAGCTTCCAAAGCAGATTGAACTGCATACTCCTCTGACAAGACAGTGTTTGAAATCTGCCCACCATCATACATTACTCTGGATGCGCTTAACACTGCGGCGATACCACTTGTCTCGTCGGTCACATCTTCTATGCCAGCATAGACCGTCCCGGAAAATTGAAAATCCAATTGAGATTTAGTAACTCCCAACTTAGCCTGCTGCCTTAAGACTTCTGACTTCGCCATCTGTACTTTCGGGTCTGATTTTACTGCCGCCGAAATTGTTTTAGAAAAGCTAGCATCCACATTAATTTTCGGGGTAGCTTCAGCAACAACATCTTTTAAAGATAAGATATTAGCTAGAGTTTCTTTGATGGCGCCATTGCTTTCATCGTTCTTTGTAGCAGCACTTGAGCTTTTTAAAGTACCTAACGGATTTTCCGCCAAATCAGTCATTTGACAACCAGCTAAAAGTAAAAGCGACGTTGGCAAGGTCATCTTGGTTAGGATTGATAAAATGCTCATTATTACTCCCCAGCTAATCTACGCATTTTTTATAAGCAGCTTTAATATCGAAAACAATAGGTAATAACAAAAGTAAGAGCTACTAGCAGCTGCTAATTCTGCAAAAAGACTAAGCGTCTTCGATTATCAAAACTCGACTTTATGCCCAAACCCTGTCTCTTGACCCTGCATAAGAGCACCAGCAAACAACACTAAGGCAAGAGGGTTTAGGATTTTTTGTTTTTTCAGGCCCATAACTATCTTTGGTGTATTGCTCGTCTCGACTGTTAAGGCAAATATTTTTTCAAGACATTTGTCTGAAGAACAGCTTCCCTGACCGGTCGCTTGCTCACCTTCAAATTCGTACTTTAAATTTAGTAAAACGTCCGACAAAACGCAAGTTTCCATTAAACAATCTTGGCCGCCCGCATTGGAAAACTGGGAGGTCACATCGCCTATTAAAGAAGTCTCACTCTCACGTTTGATGAGAGCCTTGAATTTGGCGCTTGCTTGCTGAATTTTATCGATTTCTGAAATGGAACCACTAATGCCGAGTTCCAATTCTGGAATTGTAATTAATGGAAGTTGTTTGTTCCAAATTTCTAGATCCGTAATATTACTTACGCCTTCTAAGAAACGCTCGGGCAAATGTAACCCCATCACTGCCTCCAAAGCCTTAATATTGCCTGATATTTTGTTCGCCTTGGTTCGTTCAAAACGACCCTCAGCGATTTGGATCAAGATTTCCTTAGAAAACCTCAAGGATATCAGGTCGATACTAGGTTGCACTCTAATACCCTTTAAATAAAAACCATTTTTCTCAGTTAAGAGGGTATCAGCAGTCAGAACTGCATTCACGACAGAGCCATCATTCTGGGCTTTAAGTGAGAATGAATGAATATTTATTTTTTTAAATCGATCAGACTCTAATTTGGCAGTTTCAGCGCTTATCTCAAGTTCCAATGGTTGAATGCGCCAATCTTGGCCCAACGAAATTTTAGCCAAACGCCCAACAATCATATCAACCGAAACGATATGCTCGTTCTGCTCATCTAAAATTGACGCGTTTTGTACGGTGAACATCACATCGCGCAAGCGCAAAGACGATAAATCCACGCTGGAAGAGAAGATTATTTCGCTGGACGCAAAGTCTTCCTCTACCACAAATTTAGGTGTCCTTAACGACAATTGACCGGCGCTTATATTTGTAACGGAAGCTGAGCGGAAATCAGCTTTAAACGATGGCAGACTGATCATATCATTGACTTGTAATAATCCTGAGGACACTTTTACAAACCAACCATTAGTCGTAAGAGATATATTAAGTTTAGGGGCTCGGGCCACCCCGTATAAAAATCTTCCATTGTCCCTGAAATCAAACTCGGCACGAGAGGCTGATATTTGCAATTTTGGAGAAATCGTAAGCCCTGTTAAACGTATTTGTTGCTCGCTGATGGACCTACTCAAAGCGAAACCTATTATTGTTGGGCCGAGTATTATTGTTATTCCATAAATCAAACAAAAAGATAAAGTAATAAAAAGGATTGCTTTTAAAAATCTCATTGCGCTAAACCTTTTTTAAACTTTGGGCCCGCTCTCGTCCTGACAATTGCAATGAGAATAAAAAATAAACCAATGAGAATCATTGGAAGCGACAGTGCTTGTCCCATTGTAATTCCATAATCCGCGTATTGAAAGATATACCCAACAGGATTTTCTTCACTTATGAACTGGATATCAGGCTGCCTAAAAAGCTCTATAACACACCGAGAGGCACCATATCCTAAAAAGAAGATGCCCGAGACCAACCCACGCTGTTTGAAACCGCCCATTAGTGCAACAAAAATGAGTATTAGGCCTAAAAGAAGACCCTCTAAACCAGCCTCGTATAATTGTGACGGATGGCGCGCACAGAGCCCAACCACATTCGGACAATCCTGGGCCAGTTTGCCTGGAAACACGATGCCCCAAGGTAGGTTTGTCGGGCGCCCCCAGAGTTCTGCATTGATAAAATTTGCTACACGCCCAAGAAGCAAACCCGGTGGAGTGGCGACTGCAACCAAATCAGCCGCCGACATAAGGGGGATGCCATTATACCGACAGAAGCACATTACCGCCACGATAACCCCTAGGAAACCGCCATGAAATGACATTCCGCCGTCCCAAACACGCACAATATCACTAGGATTATCGAGAAAATGCCCGAGGTTGTAAAATAATACATAGCCGAGGCGTCCACCAAGGATTACACCAAGGATCAGGTAAGTGACGAGAGATTCGACCTGATCCAGTTCCATTGGTGGCGTCTTGAACTTCCATGATATTTGTCTGCGGACAAAGGCCCGCATTATCACAAGCCCCAGAAAAAACGCGACCAAATATGAGACCGCGTACCACCGTAAAGAAAATTGCATGCCATAGAAATCCAAAGTGAATACTTCAGGTGCTATGTCAGGAAAATTAATCATGGATGGTTCCTTAAAGATTGGCTTGGTTTAAGTAGCTAAGAAGTTAAATATCAAGCAAAATCTTTCTGCTAACGACTATATTTTTCCTAAAACTGTTGCCAATAGAAGCACGAGCCTCTATCTGAGCTGTTAATTAATCCCAACAGCTGACGACGGCGGAGCCTAAAATTGACTGAACAAAACGTTAATGAAGAGCAAAACCTACCACTCGGAAAAATTGAGCCGATCAAAGTAGCGGCCAGTGAAATTTATGAGGCTTCAAAAATTGAAGATGCCGAAGTAGTTTCACCTAAAACAGATTCCGGGCAGCGGGTAGAGCGCGAAGCTACTTTAATAGATGCTACAGTTTCCTTGTTAAGGGAATTTGGCATTCGAAAAAGTCGCGCTGCCGTTCGTGACGCTGTGGAAATGCCGCATGATGTTTTTGCCCCGGCTCAATCAGTAAGTGCTCTTTCAATGCTCGGTTTTAAAGCGAGTTTTGGATCAATGGCATTCAAGAAAATGACCGAGGATTTCTTTCCCCTTATCGCTTTTAAATCAAATGGTAACGCCATTGTTGTAAAAACTATGCCAGATGAAAAACAAGTGACACTCGTATCCTCTGATAGAAAAAACCCAGAAATAACTATTCCCCTTGATGAATTCTTGAGGGATTTTGCAGGATATGTCATCCTTGTAAAGGAGCTAAATAAACGCGAAAAGGAAGACCGTTCAGGCCACTGGTTCTTTGGCGCATTCCGCAAAAGTAAATGGCTCTATGTGCAAGTTGCAATCGCCGCAATGGTTTCAAATTTTCTGTCGCTAACAACCTCGCTCTTTACAATGACTGTATATGACCGCGTTATTCCCAACGGTGCATTTGAGTCCCTTTTGGCCTTAAGTATCGGTGTTGTCATTGCGCTCGGATTTGATTTTCTGATCAAAAGCCTACGGGCCAGCTTCATAGACAAGGCCAGTAAACGTGCTGATTTGGAAATTTCTCGCCGTCTGTTTGATCGAATTTTGTCTCTTTCTCCTTCAGAACAGAGGCAAAAAACAGGAGCAATGGCGGGGACTATTCGTGAGTTTGAGACGTTGCGAGAATTCTTCAATTCATCGACGCTCGTTATCCTGATCGATTTGCCATTTGTTTTTTTCTTTATATATGTGATATCGCTAATCGCTGGTCCTTTAGCATACATCCCTCTGATCGCCGTTCCCCTAGTTTTCATTGTCGGGCTCGGCATTCAACCGTTCTTGTCGCGTATAACCCGCGGCACAATGGAAAGTGGTATGAATAAACAGGCTGTCCTTGTAGAAACACTTAACGGCCTCGAGACCGTGACGGCGACAGGTTCTGGTAAGTTGATGAAAAAACGCTACGAAGAAGCGTTAAACAATCAGTCAGACAGCGGGAATAAAGTTCGCGCACTTAGTATGTTCATCGTTAATTTTGCCGCCTCTGTGCAACAGTATGCTCAGGTAGCTCTGATATTTTACGGTGTTTACCTCATCGTTGACGGTACAATTACTCAAGGAGCGCTTATCGGCGCAGTAATCTTGGGTGGAAGAACAATGGCGCCACTATCACAGTTGGCCAGCGCGCTTTCGCGCGTAAACGGGGCACTAACCTCCTACCGCCATCTCAGCAAACTGATTGGAACATCTTTCAACTCTGCCGGCAGTATGTCACCAATCAGCCGACCAAACCTTGAAGGAGAAATTGAATTCAAGAGTGTCTCCTACACATTTCAAGGATCAACCCAACCGGTCATAAACAACTTGTCTTTTAAGATACCAGCAGGACAAAAAGTTGCTCTTGTTGGCAAAATGGGCTCTGGCAAATCAACCCTTTCGCGACTTGTCGCAGGTATTTATGAACCAACGAAAGGATCAATTTTAATCGATGGCGTAGATGTGCGACAAATAGATCCTGCCGATCTACGAAAAAACATTGGTATGATGCTGCAAGATTCATGGCTTTTTTCAGGAACCGTACGTGAAAATATCCAGATGGGCTTTAATGAATACGACGATCAACATGTGCTTGAAGTTTGTAAAATTGCCGGCGTGGATGACTTTGTTGGATCGCACCCTAAAGGATATGATTTAGAAGTACGTGAGCGCGGGGTCGGATTATCTGGTGGCCAACAACAAGCAATTAACTTAGCAAGAAGCCTGTTACACGACCCCAAAGTGCTTCTTTTAGACGAGCCCACAAGCTCGATGGACCAAGGTTCAGAGAAAAAAGTAGTCGACTCCCTTAAAGACATTTGTGTCGATAAAACTATGCTCATAGTCACACACCGAAATCCTATTCTAGGGATGGTCGATCGCGTTCTCATTCTTGAGAATGGTCAAATTGTTGCGGACCAAACACCTGAGCAACTTGGCGTGAAGAAGGTCTAACCTGATGTCTGATGTAGAATTTAAAATGCTTGTGAAAGAGTTAGCCGGCAAACAACGGCAGACAAGTTCAATATTGCTTCTTTCTGTTATCACTTTAATTGCCGTTATCCTGACATGGGCGACCGTGACAGAATTAGACAACGTGACGCGAGGAAGTGGGAAAACTGTTTCCGAAGACAGCAACCAATTGGTTCAATCCTCCGAGCCCGGTGTTTTAAAAAAGCGCTATGTAAACGATGGTGATTCAGTCAAACAGGGAGATATCCTTTTCGATATTGATCCCATTGACGCCAAGACTCAGCTCGACCAAGCCGAGCAGCGAATGACCACTTTAAAGATAAAAGCTCGCCGCCTAAACGCTGAAGTAGCAGGAAAAATACTCAGGTTTGATGATGAATTAATGATTAATGCCCCTACATCTGTGTCTACCGAACTTGCCCTTTTTCGGGCGCGTCGGGATGACTTAAGCACCAAGTCATCAATTCTGGATCAAAGACGTATCCAACGATTGAATGAAGTGAAAGAACTTCAAATCAACTTTGAAACAGCACAAAATAGTTTGCAACTAATCAATCGCGAAATCGCAAATGTTGAGCCCCTCGTCAAATCAGGCCTTGCCCCAGAGACACGCTTGATCAGCCTGCAGAGAGAAGCTGCAGCAGCAGAAGGCAAAGCTAGCTCAGCGCAAAGCGCCCAAATGCGCATCAAGTCAGGTTTGGAAGAGATTGATCAGCAGCTAAAGGCCGAGCAGCAGGCCTATGTGACCAGTGCGCTTACCGATCTATCATCGATAGAGGGGGAAATGGCGGAATTAGATGCACGGATTCCAGCCCTTACCGATCGCGTGGAACGGACCAGCATTCGTTCTCCAATTGATGGCGTGATTAACCGCATCAATTATTCTTCAGAGGATGCCTATGTGCGCTCAGGCGACGTGCTCTTGGAGATCGTTCCGAGCGGGACGGAACTTATCGTGGAAACTAAGATTGATCCAAAGGACATTGCGGAAATCGCTTTGGGAAGTGATGTTAAGATTTCATTAACTGCATTCGACGCTTCCCGATATGGTAACATAGAAGGACACGTCTTGAATATTTCCGCGGATGCCGTTTCAGAACCGGAAACTGGAGCGCAATATTACATTGTAGATGTCAGCATTGACGGCACATTGTACGAAAGCGACGGGTCTGAAGTTACGATCCTTCCTGGAATGGTCGCAAGTATAGATGTCTTAACCGGAAAGAGAACGATCCTCGACTACTTTTGGGAACCGATTTCAAAAACTAAAGAGCGGGCTTTTCGCGATTGATGTACTTCATTATGATCGGAACCCGTTGAACAAACGGCCATGACGACGGACACTGCACAAATTCTTTCGCTACTAATAAGGTTTTTTTAAAAAACCAAATAGTTTTGCATGTGATTTGCGCTTCTTAAAGAAATCGATTTGTATGTTGCGCGCCTCACAAAATTACATATCTTCACGCTTGAAAGGTATAAGCAACTGAGTTTAATAAAATATAAAGCAGAATGAAAATAGCAGATGATCAAGATATCTCTTCTCACATACCAGAGCGCTTCCACGGCTTAGATTTCTTGGGTTCAATAGCCATGCTTATGGGCTTAGTATTTCATTCGCCGATGCCTCACTACATAACCATAATGGCAGATGGATTTCAAGAATTGGTATCGCCAGCTCGACTAGGCCACCAATGGAAGTTTGGCTGAATACAATTGTTCAATGGCTTTATATTTGGCGCATGACAGCATTTTTTATGATCTCTGGTTTTGGAATAGCCCCCTGAAAGTGGCCTACCCACTGGGATATATATCCCTATTACAGGAAGAGCTACGACTGGGTGGCAAACGAGAGAAACGAGAAGACATTGTACTGAAGCTTCGCCAGATTGGAGTTACAGTTCAGACAAATTATCGCTGGCGTAAAGAGTATGGCGACATGAGCCGTGACACTTTTCAGTTTGATAGACGTTTAGGCCTCTGCCTCGACTGTAACAAGGTAGTCGCACTAGAAGATTTGCCTGATTGCGAAACTATGGAACGAGCAAGAGCCATCCGTGAAAAGTATGCCGGGAAGCCATTACTCAGACTTCTTGAACCAGACTATGCAAAGTATCTTGCTAGCCAAGATGACTTTGATATTTTGGAACAAGTAATAGCATTGAAACGCAAGGCAGTATGCCTGCAGTGCGGGAAAAGCGCAGTGCGCTCAATTGTCAGGCCGGAAGGTGTAAACAGTGACACGCCAGTCTCACTTGACCTTGGTCACCCCTGGTGTACGGGTACGCTTCAGGCTCAAGACTCGGGCGGATTACGAATTGGTATACGTCCCGAAACTCGCATTTACAGTATCCACGGGCAGTTAATTTCTACCTTTCTATAATGACGCGATGTGAAGCTTTCCACTTAATCTATTTACTTTGAGACAGACTGATAGAGATTGATTTGAAAATTGGATTTTTGGGGTCGCTATAAACGGAACACATATTGATGGGGGATGGGGGCCACCCCCGTCGTTTCGTATACCACCCGAGAGGCATAAAAACGAGCTTATTCGCTATACTAAAATAGCTAGAAAGAAGATAAGATTTGGCTTCAATTCGTTACATAAGTATTACATGAACAATCACGCATAAAATCTATCTTGATTAACTTATTGATTTTAATGGTGCCCGGGGGCGGATTTGAACCACCGACACGAGGATTTTCAGTAGCGATGTTATTATATTAATGTTTAATTACAATAAGTTATATAATAATAAATAAGGTGTGCGCAAAAGTGTGTTGTACTGTTTCGTTTGAAATGGAGGAACCACTGTGTCTTGAACAAATGCTGGGAACACACTTCTACCTATTCCACATTTCTACTTCCTATATAACAGGAAAGCTACATGCCCTTTTAAATATGTTAGAATCTCTCCCAATAATTCAATCAATTATCGCTTGCGAACTGAGAGCCAACCCTGTTCCACCAGTAGCGGATAGTTTCATAGCTTACGTTCACGCCACGTTCATGAAGAAGGTCTTCTACATTTCTCAAAGAGAGTGGAAACCTTACATAAAGCATAACTGCAAGTTGGATTGTTCGTCGTCAGGATTTTTGGCACCATTAGCTATTTGAACGCCGCGAGTATCTAGGCTCATCTCATTGTTTTCATTATGCGGTTTGTTTGCGGTGTTGCAAGCGTCTCTCTTTTAATGTGTTTTGTTTGATCCTTTCCCTTTGTTGTAGGATTTCTTTGTCACGTCCAAAGTAGACATCAGATGGAGTGACGTTGTTCAGGCTCTCATGATAACGTTGGTGGTTGTAGTGATCCACGAAGGCTTCGATATGAGCTTCAAGATCACCAGGCAGGAAGTAGTTTTCAAGCAAGATGCGGTTTTTCAAGGTTTGATGCCAGCGCTCTATCTTGCCTTGAGTTTGTGGATGATAAGGCGCGCCACGAGAATGCTTCATGCCTTTGTCTTGCAGCCATTCAGCCAGATCGCCTGAGACGTAACTGGAGCCGTTGTCACTCAGCAGACGTGGTTTGTGGACGACGTGGACCTGGTCGCATCCTGAAGCCTGTAGAGCCAACTCCAGCGTATCAGTCACATCTTCAACTCTCATGTTGGTGCATAACTTCCACGAGACGATGTAGCGACTGTAATCGTCCAGGATTGTGCTGAGGTAGAACCATCCCCAGCCGATGACCTTCAGGTAGGTAAAGTCGGTCTGCCACAGTTGATTGATTGCGGTGGTCTTGTCTTTGAACTCACTAGCAGCCTTCATCACGATGAACGCAGGACTGGTGATCAGATCATGGGCTTTCAACACACGATAAACTGAAGATTCAGAGACAAAATACTGTTCTGTATCTGTGAACATTACAGCTAATTCACGTGGTGATAGCTCAGTCTCTTTAAATGCCAGAGCGACGATTTCGCGCCGGATTTTGTCTGGAATACGGTTCCAAACATGAGCTGGCTTTGGAGCTTGATCGTGCAAGCCAGCCTCACCACGCTTTAAATAGCGATCGTACCAGCGGTAAAAAGTCGTGCGAAGCAGGCCTAGCTTGGACAGGGTTTGCCGGGCAGACAGTTGTGCGCCCTCAACCAACTTGATGATCTCAAGCTTCTCAGATGCCAGGTACCTCATTCTTGATCGCCCCCACCCTCGATCATGTTTTTTTGAGGACCCTAAGCTCCAGAGTTTGTTCGGCAACAACCTCTTTGAGATCGCGGGCTTCACGGCGGAGATCTTTAACCTCATCAGTGGTGGCAGCGCGCGCCATATCGCCAGAAAGCCGCTTCTTACCAGCCTCCATGAAGTCTTTTGACCATTTGTAGTAAACGCCTTGGGAAATGCCCTCTCGACGGCATAACTCGGCAATGCTGTCTTCGCCCCGTAATCCATCAAGCACAATCCGGATCTTCTCCTCAGAAGAATATTGTTTGCGCATAGCCCGTTTGATTTCTTTGACGATCTTCTCGCCAGGGCTCTTACGTGTTCCACTTGTCTGTCTCATCTTCCACTCCTCAGTGGTCACGATGAGCCATAAACACTCTCTTATCAAATAGCGCTATTTGGAAACATAAGTCCTGACGTCAGTCAAAGCTAACTTAACCCCAGAGAGATAGGAGAGAATATTTTACAGGTTTGTTTCAACCCTACACACCCTACACTACGGCAGCTACGGCCGACCCCTTATTTGAACCAATCCCGCCAGTTCTTGTCCAAATGATCGTGGTCCACGAACCATGCCTCCAGCTCAGCTAGCTCCGCCCGCATCTGCCGACCTTGCTCTGCAAAACGCTTGGCCGCTGCACGCTTCTCCTTGGTGTACTTGCCATGGGTCGTGCAAGCCACTGTAAGCCTCGCTAGGCCATCCTTTGTCTTGGGCCCTGTAGAGCTAGAGAACAGCGGGGCTCACAACGCATGTCAGAGGCTAATCTCAAGCACGGTCGGCAGATAAAGAAGTCGATACTTTTTAATATAAGCAAATATGTGATCCAAACTGCCCAAATCGAACCTACATATTTTGGCTTATGCCGTCGGTGTTTTTCTATGGGCGTCTCAAGATTGCAAGACTTAGACGCGCAGCTGCCGTCACACCGTCTATTGTTGTAAACCCTGTTCTTGCAGTAAAATTCTCTGTAATCGTAATCGCGCCTGAACATCCCAAAATGAACTTTTTGATATTCTCACGTTTGTTGATATTTGCCGCCACATCGGAAAACTTTTCCAGTGCCTTAGCCGTTCCAGCTGACAGTTCGGAAACGCCAACATGCGCTGCCTCGACAACGCTAATTTGTTTTTTGAAACCCAGAGCAGCGATATTGCCTTCTATTACCGAAACTGCTGCTTGAACGGTAGTTATAACTGCGCTGCGGTCACTTAAGAGAGCGGCTAGATGAAAGCTAGCCTGACCAATCCCAATCACCGGACATTGGGCGATCGCTCTTGCCTCACTCAGACCGGTATCATCAAAACAGGCAATTATGATCGCCTCGGCGCCAGCATCCGAAGCTTGTCTCACCAACACTAACAGCGGCGGAATACTAGCTTGACCATCTTCTGGGCCCTCAATAACGCGGGGCCCGTCATGAGATGTCCAACCGATAAAGTCTAATTCCAGCGCAGCAGCTCGTGCGGTGCAAAGTGCGCTTTCGGTCATGCTCTCTGTGCTATTTGGATTTATTAGGTAAACAGCCATCTTGATCAGACCATTCCTTTACCAGCATCTGAGCCAGCCAGTTTCTTGCGAGAAGAAACAATCCAGAAGGCTAGAAAAAAACATCCGATCATCACAAGTGAGAACCCAGTAGTAAGGCTTCCTAGGGCGTATAAAACCGGTGTCGTCACGTTCGTCGTCATGCCAAAAATCTCAAGCGGCAATGTATTATAACTGCCCGATGTCAGCAGAGTTCGGGCAAATTCATCGTAGCTGAGAGTAAAACCAAATAAGGCAACGCCGAGTAATGATGGTGCGATTATCGGCAAAACCACATGAGCAAAGGTTTGCCATGACGTTGCCCCCTGATCTCTGGCAGCCTCTTCATAGCTTTTATCAAATCGATTGAACACTGCAAACATAATTAAGAGACCAAAAGGTAACGTCCAAGTGAGTTGTGCACCAAATCCCGAAGTGCTCCAATGGACTGTAAATCCAAGCTGGTCAAATACCAGCCCAACACCAAGGGATACCAGAATAGACGGGATGACAAGTGAGGTTACCGTCAAATAAAATAATACACCGGAGCCTTTAAAACGCTTGCGAAATGCCAATCCCCCTAGCACTGAAATCACCACCGTTGTGACCATCACGGTGAGACCCAAGGCGAGTGACCTTCTAAAGCTGCCCCAAATATCGCCAACCGCTTGCTGTTCGAATAAATCACGGAACCAATAGAGCGACACGCCATTCATCGGAAATGTCAGCCCCCCCTGCGGACCCTGAAAGCTCAGGATGCCGATAGTGATAATTGGTCCATATAGGAAAACAACAAACAGAGTGAAAAACGATGCGAGAATATAGAAACTTGCGGACCTACGTTCCATGTCAAAGTTCCTTCCGAATATCAACGAGGCGTAGGAAAATTGCTATGACGATTAGCACTGTACACAGCAAAACGACTGCAGTAGCGCAGGCCGAAGGATACAAGAGAAGACCGATATCATTTGAAATCAAACGCCCAACATTGGCGCTTTGGCTCCCACTCATAAAACGAACCGTTATAAAATCGCCCATCACCAATGTGACGACAAATATTGTACCGATCATAATACCCGGTTTGCAAAGTGGGATGACCACATTCCAGAGAGTTTGTAATCCGCTTGCACCGCCATCAACTGCAGCCTCTAACAAGGACCGGTCAATCCGCATCATGGAATTGAAAATAGGTACGACCATAAACAGCGTATAAAGATGGACAAAAGCTAAAATAACTGAAAAATCAGAAAACAAGAGCCATTCCATGGGTTCATCTATCACGCCCCAACTGATCAGGGTTTGGTTTGCGATCCCGTTCCGACCAAGAAAAGGGATCCACGAGATCATTCTAATTATGTTCGATGTCCAAAACGGGATTGTACACAAAAGAAACAATGCAATCTGCCACGACAAGTTGCGCACATGAAAGGCAAGAAAGTAGGCAACGGTGAAGCCAATGCAGAGAGTTAGCACCCAAGTAATAAATGCATATTTAAAGGTTTTTAAAAATACTGAATAAGTTACCCATGAGGTGAATAGAAATTCGTAATTATCAAACAGAAATGCAGGGTAGATCGACCATTCCGTAGCACCCCAAAAGCTGACTACGACGATCATAATGACCGGCACCACAAGAAAACCGCCAAGAACCAGTGCCAAGGGTGCAGCTTGAAGCCAGCCAATCATATTCGCTCTACTCGACACCGTGAGCCCCATTATTTTGTCTCGGCAAATTTAAGACATCATGAACCATCTGACTTTTCTCATTGCTGTAATGTTATAAATTTGAGGGATTTTCATAACATGGGCCCAACCAAAGGCTGGACCCTCGTATAGTTTTTTACAGCACTTATGCCGCGATGAATTCGTTCCACTTGCGCACCATGTATTGGTTTTCTTTCATCACTGAGTTCCAGCATTTTACTGCCCCCATGCGTTCATAGAACGACCCGCCATCACGCGTTTCGCCAGCAACCGCTAACTTATCGCCAAACGGTGAGGTAATATCTCCGGTGGCGGGCTTGCCTTCAAACCAATATCCCCATTCATTATCGGTCATAAAGTTTTTGCTGGTTTCGGGTACGGCCGAGTAATAGCCTTGGCGCATCAGAAATCCACCGGTCCAACCTGACAAATACCAGTTAATGTATTCATAAGCGGCATCTTTTTCCAAACCAGAAAGCGACGCCGCAATTCCTATCCCGCCGCCCCAACTGCGATAACCCTCTTTCAGGGGTTGATAGACACAAGGGATACCGCGCGATTTTACTGCGGTAATCGCTGGTGCCCACATGGATTGGATGACAACTTCGCCACTGGCCATCAAATTGACACTTTCGTCAAAGGTCTTCCAAAACGCTCGGAATTGACCATTTTTCTTGGCTTCTGTGAAGATCGCGAGCGTTTTGTCAATTTCTTCTTTGGTCATATTGCCTTTGTCGCCATAGGTGATTTCACCCATCGCTTCGCAGACCATTGCCATATCCATGATGCCGATTGACGAGATATCCAAGATCGATGCCTTGCCCTTGAATTCTGGATTCAGCAATTCTGTCCAGCTCTCAATTGGGCGGCCAATCAGATCGGGGCGAATACCTAATGTATCAGCATTGTAAATGGTTGGGACCATAGTCATCCAACCGGATTCATTATCAGCAAAGGTCTTACCATTCGGACCATCGACAAACCCCACAGTATGAGGTGCCGTTCCCTGAGCAATGGTACTTGTCGGCGTTAGTTTTCCCGAACGAAAAGTCTGAGCAATCTTATCATAATTATCAAGTTTGCTGGCATCCATCGCCTGCAGATTACCCGCCGGCCAAACTTTTTTGCACGAAATATACTCAATATCGGCAATGTCGAAACTACCGGGCTGGGTCGCCACACGCTGAGCGGCGCTATCTGTGTCCAGTGCGGTCATTGTCAATGTAAACCCAAGATCTTCTTTCACCTTTTCAGCGATTTCATTAAGGTTTGACACCCCCGTCCCAATTTGGCGCAATGTTACATTTTTGATGTTTTGTGCCCAGATCATGGGAGCGCCCAAAGTACTGGCCCCGGCAAAGGCGGCGGTTGCACCTGCGCCTTTCAGCAGGCCCCTGCGGCTAATTTTGGTTTGTTTGATCATTATAGTACTCCGATTCTTTTTCTTGCTGAGTTGGAAGGTTACGCTGATAGAGAATGAACAGCGGTTTGATCCCAGCTGAGGCCAACGGCCTCTCCGGGCTGACTTGGCGAAGCAAAAAAGTCTCTATCCGAAAGGAGAATAGTGACCTCCTGCCCCCCCAAAAGTTTGGCTGTGAGCAAAACGTGGATGCCTTGATATTCAACTGCAATTATCTGCGCTTGGATTAGCGCGTCACTCTGTGACACCAACCTCATCGCGTCGCGACGAATGGCAACACGCCCGGCAGGCACTTCGATGACATTATGCCCACCCAAAAAACGCGCCACAAATTCTGTTTTTGGAGCATTAAAAACCTCTTGGGCTGACCCGGCTTGTTCAATTTTGGCATCGTTCATAACGATAATTTCATCGGCCAATGCCAGTGCCTCTTCTTGGCTATGGGTCACATGAATGAAGCTAATGCCCAGCTCGGTCTGCAGTTTTTTCATCTCGGCGCGCATTCTGATCCGCAAAAAAGGGTCCAGCGCTGAAAGTGGCTCATCAAGAAGAAGGACCTGCGGGCGGGTGATCAATGCACGCGCCAAAGCGACCCTTTGCTGCTGACCGCCGGAAAGCTGATTGGGAAACCTATCCCTATATTTCTCCATGTCCACCAGACGGAGAATTTCAGCCGCCTTTGCATGACGTTCAGTGCGGGAAATACCGCGCATTTTCAAACTGAACGCAACATTGTCTACAATATTCAAATGGGGGAAAAGCGCATAATTCTGAAACATCATCGCCGTGCCGCGCCGCGCGGGTGGCATTAAAGAAATGTCACGACCCTGCAGGATCACTGCTCCTTCGGTTACGGTTTCATGGCCCGCAATCATCCGAAGAGTAGAAGTTTTTCCGCAACCAGATGGACCCAACAAGCAGGCATAGCCGCCCGGCTTGAAACGGTGCGAAATCGCGTCCACGGCTAAAGCCACGTCATAGCGTTTTGTTAGGTGTACAAGTTCTAAATCAGATTGCATTTTCACTAGATCTTTTGTTTGCGCCCAACTGCTCATTTTTATCGGTCTAAGGACAAAAAAAAATGCCTGTTATGGCCAAAGGCATCGCGTTTTGCATAATTTGTGTGCGAAAATATATTTTTTGATTACAAAATAGTCGATAAATTGTATACAATATTTGTATAATAAAAAAAACAAATGACTTCATATTGTTCCCGAGGCGGCAATCTGTCAGACACTGATACACTTGATTGATGATGATATAAAAAGCTCTGCACATGTCCGGTCCAAAAGCACATATTAGGTCTAGTGAAATCGGGTCAGCAATTGCCAAAGCAATTCACGAGCACCGGGTCATACCCGGCACAAAACTTGGCGAAGATGAACTATCTGAAATTTATGGCGTCTCAAGAACATTGGTGCGGAGCGCGCTACAATGGCTTTCGCATGAGCAGTTGATTGACATACAGCCTAATCGCGGTGCTTTTGTGTCAAAACCAAGTTTGCGCGAAGCCCGAGAAATTTTTGAAGCGCGCGCGCTTTTAGAACCCAAGACCGCCCGTTCAGCGGCGTTACGGATGACAGACCAAGCAGCCACGCACTTGAAGGCGCATATAAATGCCGAACATGCCGCATTGGCGCAAAATGATATTGGTAAAGCATTGCGCTTATCCGGCGTGTTCCACATCGAAATTTCCCGGCTTGCGGATCAACAGACGATAGGGCGATTTATTGAAAGTTTGATTGCACGATCCTCACTTATTATTGCGCTATACCGCAAACGCGATAGCGCCTTATGTGAAAAACATGCACATAACGCGTTGCTTGAAGCGCTGTCACAAAGGGACGGAGCGAAGGCCGAAGAATTGATGCAAAGCCACTTAGTGGACTTGGTGTCGGCACTGGATTTAAGTGAGAAGACCACAAAGCAACCGAGTCTCAAAGACGCACTACGCCCAGAAAACCCTTAGAAAGAAATAATTCAAGCTGTATGTGCCCCAGCCTGCTAGCATTCAAAGAAAATATAAAGAAAATCACTTTATTGCCTGACATTTATCGCACATACAGGCTGGACTTACCGCTAATTACCAATCAGGACATTTTAAAATTCTCGCACATTTAGCCACCACGTGGGAGTCGCAAACCTAACAACCTTGGGCGGAGGGTCGGGGGTGGCCCCCTACGACTGGCGTTAAGAGGTATTTTCACTCTGGCCGCATAATTCTAAGTGAAGGCTTTTATAATCGCGTCGGAGCTAGCTAGGCATGAAATATAGCACTGACTTAAGAATATTTGTCTGGATATAGTCCGGGAAATCAATATAAAATGCTCACAAAAGGTAATTCAAAACCCTCTAAGTCATTGATTTAATGGTGCCCCCACACGGACTGTCTGCACCTTAGGATTAGCTCACGTCATTTCCTGATGCCTTAATTCCATAGGTATGAGCTGCGTGTCAATCACTCGCTGTTTTGATTTCTGCGCTGAATTTTGGAATGTGTGACACGATGTGTGGCAGTGAGTGGAAGCCATGTGTTTGAACGACAGATGAGGTTTTTTAGTACTGACAGGGTGCAGAGACAATCTCAGCTGGTGCTCAGGGGAACCGACTGAACCTTTTTCTGAAAAAATGTAAGCGCGAAATTACCAAAAATAACCGAGCTATTTCAAAAAAAATTGTTTGACCACCATTCTTACACCATTAAGGCCTCTCATTTTTGGCCCCCACACTTTGAAGCGTCCAAGCAAAATTTCCTTAAACGCAAGGATTTGGATCAGAAAGATGAATTTTTTGGATTTTCTCTAATATTTCTTCACTCAGAGTATGGTTGATACTGTCTATATTTTCCTTCAATTGATCCATTGACGTAGCTCCAATTATATTGCTTGTAACAAAAGGCCTGTCATTTACAAACGCATTTGCAAAAGTAGCAGACGGCAAATTACATTCCTTAGCTAATTCAACGTAAGCTTCTATTGCCCTTTCACCTCGCTCAGTGTGATGCCTAGAAAAACGGCTTGACCACAAGGTATAACGGGCATTTTTTGGACTTTTGTTTCCTATATACTTCCCACTCAGCCTGCCTCCGGCTAAAGGTGAATATGCAAGAAGGCCACAATTCTCTCTTATCGAAGCTTCTGAATTCGCCATATCAAAAACTCTATTTACCAGACTGTAGACATTCTGTATCGACATAATTCTGGGCAAATTTTTATTTTTTGAATGTTCCAGAAATTTCATTACTCCCCAAGGGGTTTCATTAGATAGGCCAATGTACCGAATTTTGCCTTCTTTCACCAACTCTTGAAGATTCTCTAAAGTTTCCTCTATTGATGTCCAATCATTATCACCGGGATCATATTCAAAATCTAACTTACCGAAGCTGGGCACATTCCTTTCAGGCCAATGTAATTGATATAAGTCAATGTAATCAGTTTTTAGACGCTTTAAACTTCCCTCTATGGCAGCATTCATATTTTTTTTATCAAAACCTAATGTATTTGATCCACCACGTATCCATTCCAAACCTGTTGACTTGGATGCAATTTTAGAAGCCAAAAAGACTTCATCTCTTTTTTTCTTTGATTTGAACCAGTCGCCTATTATTTCTTCGGTTCGACCATAGGTTTCTTTTCTTGGCATGACTGAATAGACTTCCGCTGTATCAAAAAAATTTACTCCCTTTTCTACAGCGTAATCCATCTGATCAAATGCTTCTTGTTTAGAATTTTGCTCTCCCCATGTCATGGTTCCAAGGCATATAACGCTAACATCGATATCAGTTATTCCAAGTTTGCGGTATTTCATATTTTACTTCCTTAACTTAAGGTTCACGCCTTGCTTTCTAAGGCAAACAGACTGTCGACGGTAAACTACCAAGCAACATGCGTGTGACAACCCCGACAAGAAAAAACAACAGTCTTTTACTAGACCATAAGTATCATTAAGGATTTAAAAAATGGCAAATGCGATAGCTTCTGGATTGGGTTTTTCACTAATAATTAATGGCGAAAATTAGTGAAAACTTTTAAAGAAATCCATAGCAATCCTCAAAACCTAAAGATTACTATTTAAAAAATGCTAACTGTATATTGAATTAAATGACCAATTTGCCGCAACAGCCAATACTGCTTGGGCAACTTAATTTAAAATTCAGAGCCCCAAAAAGACCCCATTCCAATAAATCTACCACCCCAACTCTAAAGCCCCTTCCCGTGGACCGTGCACCGGCTTGAAGAGGGGGCTGGACTGTGTGCCGTTGCTCTTGGAGCGTGGGGGTTGGGCGCAGTAACCGCCAGAGTGTGTCACTCAAACAGTATTGTAATTTGTTATTTGGCCTTTGAGCCATAGCCTCATTCTATTTCCGGTGCCCAGTATCTTATCAAGATTGCAATTAAAAGGCTGGTAAGAGTTAAGACAAACATTATGCTAACCAATGTAAGCGCAGTTGGTTGAGCACTCATTGCTACGCCAGTGAAGGCACTGAATACTCCGCCACTCAGAACAATCACGGCGCCTGATAAGCCTGATGCACTTCCAGAGAGTTCTTTTCTTACCTGCATAACAGCAGCACTGGCGCTTGGTGTAGAAAGTCCATTTCCAATTCCGACAAAAATTGTCCCACCAAAAATGATGACAGGGTTTAACCATTCTGACCAAAGTAAGAGAAGACAACAAAGTAAGCCGAGGCTCGCCAATATGCGACCCAAAAGGATCATGGTATCTAATTTGTAGAAAGCTGAAAACCGGCCTGAAATGAAACTTCCAACCAGAAAGCCAAATGTGATCGAGCCAATACCCAATCCAATTTGAGCCTGCGTCATTCCCAATTGTTTACCTGCAACCAAAGGTAAACCACTTACAAAGACAAAAAAAGCTCCAATAGCGAGTGCCATAATAATAGTATAAGACCAGAAATACCGACTTTGTAAAAGCTCCAGATAGGTTTTTGCAAAGTCTGTTAATGTTCTCTTTCCAAGCTCTGCCGTTTCAGGAAGTTGTGCCCAAACGAGCACCCAAAGACCCAAACCAGCGCCAGTGTATAACCAGAAGTTTGACCGCCATCCGACTGCATCCCCAATAAGGCCGCCTAAAGCAGGACCAATTATCGGGGCAATACTCATCGCCATAGCAATATAAGCAAGCATACTTGCTGTTTGGTTTGGTGGCACAAGATCATTTACAACAGCACGCGACAACGCAGCTCCTGTCGCTATTGCGCCTTGAAGTACGCGAAAAAAAAGAAATGTGGTATAATCTTGTGCTAAAGCGCAGCCTACCGAGGCGCAGGTAAAGACCCCCAGACTTACCAAGAGCACAGGCCTGCGACCAAGTCTGTCTGCCAACGGACCAGTCAATATTTGTATTAACGCTGTGAAGGCGAGATAACCTGAAACAGCAAATGCCATTTCATCATAACCAACTTGGAAATCCGTCGCCATAACGCCCAGAGACGGAAGAAACATATTGAGAGAAAGTAATGGTACAGCCGCAAGCAGAATGAGAGTGAAGAGTAAACTTGGGCGCGTCAACTGACCCATTCCAACGCCGTGTTAATATTGTGTCTAATTACCTCAATTCCTAAAAATTCTGTTTCTGTGCCCATCAGAAGAATATACCTCTGGTATCGATGACAGAGTGTCAAGTTTTCTTCGTGTAAATTAAAGAAAGCAACATTAGTTTTATAACTGTTGCAACAGCGCCATAGAAACTATCGACTTTCTTACAATCACAGAGGTGCTGACAATCCCTTTTTTGACAATCAGTGCACCCCAACAAAACCACCCTCAAATGAATCCACCGCCTCAACTCTTAAGCCCCAGCGCGTAGACCCTGCCACTGCTTGAAGGGGGGCAGGCCTGCTTGCCGCGGCTCTTGAATCGTGGGGGTTAGGCGCAGTAACCCCCACGATTATGGTGCGTTGCGCGGTGGCCATGCAGCGGGATAGTCGATCCGAGGCTTGAACACCCCAACAAAACTCTGGCCAAATGAATTACAGCAAAAATCATAAAAGCCCGTGAGCCAACACGCGGGGACCTTGAAGCGGGGCTCAGGTTCAATGTATCCTAAAAAAACGCCTTTATCTCGCCTCAAGAAGGTCGCTTAATGACGATGTAGACACCTGCTGCCGAAAGTGCAAAGCCAGCTACCGCAAGTTTAGTAACGGCCTCTCCTAGGACAGCCCATGCTATAAACATTGCGAGTGGAGGGACGAGATAGAATAGTGAAGATATACTAGTGGCATCCCCCCGCTGCAGAAGAACCATATAAATACCCACAGAGATGATTGAGTTAGCGATCACAAGGTATGCTAAAGAAATTATTAATTCCGGGTGCCAAACGATAACCATGGTCTCAGTCGCGATGGCTACTGGCATGAGAAAGACGAAACCCACAAAGTACTGCATAAAACCACCGATCATGGGATCGGTTTTTATCCCGTGCCACTTCTCAAAAAGTGTTGCAACCGTGATCCCCGCCAGCGCACTAAATGCAAGAAAAACTGCTGCCCAAGGGCTTGGCCCGAGTGAATTGCCTGACACAATCACCAGAGCCACGCCAACAAACCCAATAATTAGACCAGCCCAGAGATGCAGTCCACCACGACCTCTAGTGAAGATTGGTCCCAGTGTCGCAACCAGTATCGGTTGAAGCGAATTGATGGCCGCAGCGGTTCCAGCATTCAAACCTTTTTTAAATGCAAGATAGCTCAAGCCAAAATATACACACTGAAGTAGGAAACCAGTTATCACTAGGACGACCCAGTGCCGAACAGAGGCCGGCCAAGGTTTAGAAAACCAGAGAATAAATGGTAATAGCAAACACACTGCAATGCCATACCGAACTGTCAGGAGTGTCATTGGTTCGATATGTTCCAAGCCAAGTTTTGAAAAGGTATACCCACCAGACCAGAACAGCACAAAAATGAATGGTGCAAATCGCCAGAAATACTTTTTTGCCATTTTTTCCATCTATGTTGCGACCTATATCATATTCCTGCGCAGCAAGTTAAGCGGCCGGCTGGTTTTGCTTTGTTTTGTTTTGTTTTGTTTTGTTTTGGCACGGATAACAGTGCAGTGCTGACAGCAACAGGACAATGTTCCCGCTTTTACAGTTTGGGGCCGGGGAACGTTTAGACGCCCACGAAAGCTGCCTCGATAGTTAGTCGTCATTACCACAAAGCGTTGCGATAACAGGCAGCGTAGAAACGACTGCTAAGCCTAACTTGTCTTGAGGTACCTTTGGGATTGCGTTTGGTGGATCGGGAAACGCGATCCGAGGGCGCTCCGACGCGGAGTTTCAGCATCTAAATCAAAATTAGCCACATTCAATTCGTACAAAGCCTAAGAAACTACCCTCAACGTAAGATTAATCCGACCACCATTCTTCAAAAGTGGTGAGCTACCGCTATTTATTCGATCTATACCATGATAAATTAGTCGTGCCTCTCCACCCAGACGCAATACGTCACCAGAACGTAACCAGATGCTGTCGGTTTTACCGCCTCTAGTCTTCTGTCCAATCCGGAACAGCGCCTCATCTCCCAATGAGATCGAAATAACTGGCTGTTTAAAATCGACCTCATCGCGGTCTTGATGCATACCCATACGAGCATCGGGTTGATAAAAATTGACTAGGCAGCAATCCGGGCTGCGCACTGATCCCGACAACAGCTCCCAAACTTCCAAAACTGATTGAGGTATGGGCGGCCAATTTGTTCCATAAGGGTGATTTGCTTCATAACGATAGCCTGAACTGTCACTTACCCAGCCTAAACGTCCAGCAGAAGTCATACGAACGCTCATTTTTTTCCCTGATGGTGTGACCGGTTCAAGGAGCGGTGCCTTGGTTACAATAGTCCGTATATCCTCTAAGATCTGACGTTGCTTAACTGGTGATAACCATGACTCCCACAGATCAACCCCACGAATAGACAGCGTCGGTGCTTCCTGAGGTAAATTACTCTTGTGCTGGCTCACTCCTTCACCTCCATGGCATCCAAAAAATAAACGTCACCTATGACATTAAATAAATGTGTTAGATAGCTGAATGGGCCAAAGATTATATGTCCAACAAAACCCCCTTCAAATGAATCTACCACCCCAACTCTAAAGCCCCTGCCCGTGGACCCTGCACCTCCTTTAAGGGGGGCTGGCCTGTGTGCAGCGGCTCTTGGAGCGTGGAGGTTGGGCGCAGTAACCCCCATCGCCAATACCGCAGCCGATGCGAGGCCATCTGTTCCTGAAAATGTATGAAGTGATGCCTGCTGCTAGCTTCCAGTTCTTGTCCCTTTATTTACAGCAGCTTTAATAAGGGTTCGGCACTCACTTAACCCTTCGTAAAAGTCCCGATAGACCATTTATCAATTCTAAACGGCAGCCCAAAAATCATGCAGCCCAGCAACCAAATCCCAAACCCCGTTCTGCGAAAGCCTGTAGCTGGCCTCAATAATTACTCGAACAGTCAATCAGCAGCCTGATATTCAGCTGCTAAAGTTTTAAAAGCAAAAAAGTGCAGGTTTAATTTGACTGCTGATTCATGCTTGAAATCGGCGCTAAGGCAATAGTTTTGTGCCACCACAGTGCCACCACAGTGCCACCAGAACTAAAATTGACGCTTAAAAAAATCAGAAAAATCCGCTAAGTAATTGATTTATATGGTGCCCCCACACGGACTCGAACCGCGGACCTACTGATTACAAATTAGCTGCTCTTTTCAAATCATATGTGATCAACAAGTATTATTTTCGGATAATAATTGCATATATGCAGTACTTTAATTTTATTTTATTGAAACATGTTGGATCATGAGTTACACTAAATATCAATAATAATGTTTCCCCGGTGTTTCCCCATGTCCAATGAAGTTAACTTTACAGATGCGTGGTTGAGAAAACTGAAGCCACCTGTGGGACGTGAAGACTTTAGAGATAGAGGTACGCGAGGCCTTCAATTGCGATCCTCTCCAAGTGGCGTGAAAACATTTTCTTTTGTGTTTAGGCTAGGATCAAAGATGGGCCGTGCAACATTGGGCAGGTACCCTGATGTAGACTTAAAGTTTGCACGAACTAAAGCTGATGAATTTAGAAAACTTGTTTCCCAAGGTATCGACCCACGCTCTGAAAAACGCACGAAACGACGTTTGCAGGAAATGACCGTTGAGTTGATGGTGCATGAGTTCATTCAAACATATGCCAAGCCTAAGAACTCCAGTTGGAAACAAGCCGAGAGCAATCTACGCCTATACCTCAGTAATTTCTACGGAACGCAGTCAATTTCTGAAATCACGAGAGCGGACATACACCAAATTTTAGACGACCTGATAGCACAGGATAAGCAAACAGCCGCTAACAGAGCCTTAGCGCATATTCGAAAGTTTTTTGGATGGTTGGTCGAGCGAGGCTATTTAAATCATTCACCAGCTGATCACATAAAGCCAAGGCATAAGGAGAGCGAGCGGGATCGAGTTCTCAGTGATGCGGAAATCAAAGCCATCTGGAACGCCGCAGAAGCTATGAGCGGGCCTTACAGTGCGTGGCTTAAACTTTTACTACTCTGCGGTCAGCGGCGTGTTGAAACAGCGTCTATGCGGCGATCTCAAATCATTGACGGCAGCTGGCATCTCTCAGCTACAGACACAAAAAATAAACAGCCACACATTATTCCACTTCCAAATCAAGCCCAGCGCTTAGTTGATCAACTGATCGAAAAAGAGGGTAACTTCTTAATCAAAAGTGGGCGAAACGGAGACCGCCCAGTCAATGGATTTTCAAAAGCAAAGTTACAGATGGATCGCTTATCCGGAGTCCAGAATTGGAAGTTTCATGATCTAAGGAGAACGGTTGCCACGAACCTTACAAAGCTTGGAATAGACCGGTTAATACTACAAAAAATCATTAATCACTCAGAGCGTGGTGTCACACAAATTTATGATCGCTATTCCTACATGGATGAAAAGAGAGAGGCGCTCCAGAAGTGGGCGGATAGGCTAGATGAAATCACCCAACGATAATCTCTCCTCAATTGAAACACTTCGTGAAGAACTGAGTAAGTCCAATGAGTCCATAGAAAAGGCCCTACAACTTTATCACTCTGGTGCCGCAGACTTTATAACGAAAAAACACGAAGCATTTCAGGAAGCTTTTCAAGCGGTAGCTTCAGTCAAAAACTATATTGATAGCTTAGATGAAGATATCAACACCATGCCATTATTTCGCATTCTTGAGGAGTGGCGCAATACCTTTGAAGGCGCGGACAATGTTATATTAGGGCACAGCAAGCCTAACGAGCAGAAAGGAGGTCGACCCAAAATAGCGTCTGCAAATGAATACAACGCGCTTTTAATTGCGGCTATCATAGTGCTTCAAAACTCGGGCATGAAATTGAATGACGCATTAGAGAGAGTATCATTTGATGTTAGCATTAATTTGCAAGAACTGCGAAATATACGAACCCGGTTTTCACGCAAGAACCGAACAGACAAAAAGTACAGTGACTCCGCCCGTCGACTCTCAAAGGTTACTGAACCAGGCAATGAAGAAACACATTATCAAAATTTAATAAAACAATATCAGATAATTAAAAGATAATGGCATAACCCCCAATGTTTGGCAGCAAGGATTCAACTGATGTTGAGTCTATGCATGTTTAACAAGGAGTGCCTTATGCGTTTACTTAAAGCTAAAGAAGTCGCGGATAGAACGTCCATCTCAATCGCTCAAATACATCGCCTCGTTCGTAAAAAACAATTCCCGGCACCGATCAAAATAAGTGAAGCTCGAAGCGCCTGGTTAGAGGGCGAGATTAATGAATGGATCGCGCTAATCGTACAACAAAATCGATAATCTCAATAGACAGGTTTCAATCATGAGCAAAACAGAAATTGGTATGTGGGTTAGCGAACTACTCAGCCTAAAAATTCCAGAACAAAAACGGCTACACCCATGGGTACCAAACGGCTTAACCATACTTGCGGGAGCGCCAAAGGTAGGCAAATCAACACTTGCTGAACAAATTGCATTAGAAGTGTCTGAGCAAAACAATGTTATCTATTTAGCCCTTGAATACAGCATACCGGTAGCCCAATCACGTTTTTCTAGGTTCAGGAACAAATCAGTATTCATTCTGCTGGATGGGGACCTAAATCGCTTCGGAAAAGGTGGTGAAAACCAATTGAAGACGCTGCTCTCAAAGGTGCCTTGCGATTTATTAATTATAGATGTTTTGACCTGCCTCAAACGAACGACAAACGGTGACTATGCTGCCGAGTACGCAGCTTTTGCTGAAATCAAACAGGCTATCACAAGTTTCGGAATCGATTGCTTGGCGCTACACCATACTCGAAAGGGGGATAGTTCGGACACTCATAATGCCTTTGAAGCGATACATGGCTCAACCGCACTATCCGCAGTTCCAGATAATCTGATGATGCTTACGAAAAGGAACAATCAGATAAAACTACAAATGAAAGGTCGACTAATTGAGGAGGATGAAATCAATTTGGACTTTGTCCAGGGAGAGTATTTTAAGAGCGACGTATTTAGAACTGGCCATGAAATCTCCGCTCCCGTTTTTCATCAAATACTCACAACAGTCGAAGAGCTCGGCGGAGCAACAACAAAGCAATTGGTTGATGCAACCAATAAAAGTGCCTCTCAAATAAGTACGGCATGCAAGACGCTGGAGAAAAGAGGAGAGCTAAAGAATCCCTATAAAGGATTTTATCAGCCCACAAACAGAGGTGTGTAAATCGTATAAACAGTGTAAACCGGCAGCCAATTCACACCGTTTACATTGTTTACATAGTAGTAAACCCAGTCTTAGGTTGCTTGAATTAAAAGCATTACGACGAAGGTAGTTTTTAAATTTGATACCAAAGTAGCATAATGGTCGTGCCTCAAGCAAACTAGATGGTTTGCTTTTATGAAGTCAAAGCAGATCGCAACCTTAAGGCGAACGAATTAAGAAAAGTATTAGTTAGGCGACTTTACTGACAACAGCCATCAGTCGGCTAAAATCTTCAACAACGTCATACACAACCTGATCTTCATTAATCCGCCGACCAACTTCAGCAAAAAACTTACGAGCGCACTCGATCTTTTTAGCTTCAAGTTCTCTAAATTTCATACTTGGTTGAGAGCTTTTCGTTTCTGCAACAAAATATAAATGCTTGACTGAACCCGATGTAAAAGCAATTGCCCAATCTGGGTTATAATCTCCAACGGGCGTAGGTATTAGAAATCCGCGAGGTAGCTTCGAATACACAACTACATCCGGGCTAGTATCGAGATCTTCTATGAATTTCTTTTCGACTCCACCCTCACAAATAGCATAGTCAAAAACATGCTTGTTGAGTTTACCAACAGCCTGACTAAAATCATTTCCAGCTTCGGCCGCAGTAAATATATCTGCCCCATAGGTACCAGTAACAGCGTCGTATGTCAGGCGTTCAATCGTCAGCGTAGCTTTTTGTTCTTTGATTATATGAATAGCCTCAGCAATAAACTGCTCTGGGTTTTTCTTGAACTGATCAAATACGGAAGGCTGTAATGAAGACAGAATGCGACCAACAGTTGATCGAGTTAGGTCAACTCCTTCTGATACACGTCCTATAAGATCATAAGTTACCCCTGAATTAGCTGACGCAACTTCATCTGTTCGGATATCTGACTGAACGAATGCAGTTCCAGCCTCTAAGCTCTCGCCAGTGACATCATCCACAAGTTGTCCACCAGTAATTATGTATTGAAGGGCCGTGACTCTTAGGCTGCTGTCAATCTTCGATACACATTTTGCAATTAGGTCGTCAGACTCAAAGTCTACCTGATAGACAGCCTTCCGATTGATCCGGCTCCACAACTCTTGAAATTCTTTTTTGTGAAAGTTCTCATTCAATGGGTTGCGTTTCGGCTTCCGCCCATTAGAGACCATGCCTGCAATTTGCGCACCGTTAAATACTGTGTCCACGAGTCCAAATAATTGATCGGCAATTTGCTGAAGGCCTTCTGGTAACTCTGCTAACTCATCAGCCTTACGTGCCGTGTGATAAGCCTCCGTCATGTTGCCATCCAAGTCGACATAGTCTTTTTGTATGAGGAAGCGCTCAAGCTTCTTGGCCATCTCCTTGGTGATTTCCAATTTATCCCCATCAACATTTAGAAGCTTACCCTCGAAATATTCAGCATTGGCCTGCCGCGGTCTAGCAGATAGATTTTCAACAATCTCTTTTTGCAAGCCAGCCACAAAGTCTTTGTAACTTTCGCTGGCGACAACTGTCAGTACATTGATGTCATGGACCGTAACTGGGTTGTCCATTCGTTCACCAAGCTGGTCAACCGAGATTCGTAGGCCACGTCCAACTTCTTGACGACGAGAGATTGTATTATCGCTGTGCTTGAGCATGCATATCACAAACACGTTGGGATTATCCCAACCCTCCCGCAACGCAGAGTGCGAGAAAATGAACCGTGTTGGTTCTGCAAAAGATAGTAGTCTTTCTTTATCCTTGAGGATCAAGTCATATGCACTGATGTCATCAGACAAGCCCGCATCTTCCCCACGAGACTTTGCCTTCGGGTCGACCATCTGCCCTTTTTTATCGATCGCAAAATAACCGTTGTGAGTTTTGGTTTGATCGATGGCCTCAAGGTATTTGCGATAGTCTTCGTTTTCTAATGGAAGCTCTGATAATAATTCGTCTTTTAAGTCTATATATTCTTCCTCAAAAACTTTCGCATACTCACCATTCTGATCGGCCTGATCGTAATCGCGATATTTACTTACCTGATCAATAAAGAATAGGGATAACACCTTAATGCCCTGCGAATGAAGCTGCTGCTCCTTCTTTAGGTGTGCACGGATGGTTTCTCGAATTTGTAACCGTCGCATATGATCTTCAGTAATGTCTTGGGTTGCCTGCCCAGCTTCAATTACTGCGCCATTAGTGAAGTGGACCTCATCCACACGGGCATCGATATCCGCTACTACAAACCCTCGATACTGGTCGAGACCACCAGACATATCATGAAGGTCGCGGCCTTTTTCAAGTCGCCGTAGCTTTCGTACAATACCAGAAGTGGTCTTAATCTCTAGCTCAACGCGTGCAACAGGGGCTCTCGATGAAATTTCAATATTCTCAAGGTAAAGATAAGCGTTTGTACCCGTCAGGCCCTTTGCCTGAATGCCACGCACTTCGATCTTTTTCACCAGCTTTTGTGAGAATGCATCTACGGCATCCAATCGATGCACCTTGTTGTGTTGTGTTTTATGAGTGGCCGAATAACGCAGTATCATAAGTGGGTTGAATTTAGGCAGAGCCTTTTGGGTTGCGGGGCCTTCCATTTTTTGTGGCTCATCCAAAATAATAATTGGGCGGTTCTTAGCAATCACGTCAATTGGTTTACGCGATTGGAAATCATCTAGCTCTTCATAAATCCGGCGGTTATCTGCACCTGAGGCATTGAATGCCTGAACATTAATGACCATCACATTTATACCAGCATCAGATGAGAAGCTCTCTAATTCATGCAAGCGCATAGAATTATAGGTGAAAAAGCGAACCTTCTTGCCATAACTTTCAGTAAAATGTTCTGCCGTCATTTCAAGGGACTTGGCAGCGCCCTCTCGTATCGCAATACTTGGAACCATGATGATAAACTTCGACCAGCCATAGCGTTTGTTCATCTCAAACATGGTCTTTATGTAGCAATAGGTCTTGCCAGTACCCGTCTCCATTTCAATATCGAAATTATATTTTGCGCCTGCTGAATAACTGTTAGGCTTTTGTCTGCCACGATCGTCAACATACCCGTCCAACCGATCTGACATAGTTAAGTTTTGACGTTTTTGGACAGCTTGAACATTCGCAAGAATTTGTTGTTGACTCAATGAAATATCAGCATTGCGAAAGCCATCCTCCTGCATTCTAGACTGCCGCGCGGCCCCTGGGTCGACGCGATAAACGACACCACTATTGGAAGCCTGCCCTTCGAAGCAATCGACTACCGACTCTACCGCTGCGGTTTGATACTCCTGAGATTTGAACCTAATCTTCATTGACTCAAATTGCCTTGATGTCTGTGGTTGGCGACAGGGACTTGAATATCTGGCCAGAGTTGATCTTGGCTGCATCGTCTTTGAATGCAGTATCACGGAAAACGACGCGCATGGGTTGGCGTGCAGCGAGATCTTTGATGAGCTCATCCGCAATGCCACTGTCAAAACAGGCAACCAGCGCATTATCCGCAACGAAGAATACGGTTTTGCCGTGGAGGGTTTCACGCCAGATAGGCAGGGTCAGGTCGACGCCCCAATCTAGTAGGACCTGGAACAGCAAATCCTCAGGCGTTCGGTCAGACTTAATATTGTCCACGAGATCCAGCAGCCCACCTTGAGTGGTTTCATCAGGAGCGTAGAACACATCTGCCATGTTTGAACTGTCGATCTTCAGGACACGGAAGCCGACATCCTTGTTCCAATCGGGATGACACTCCCCTTCGAGGATTTTCTGCCCCGCGCGGCGGATGCGTTCTTTGGAGATTTGGGCGATGGTTTCAAAGTCAGATCGACCTGTGTCTTCCGGCAGCTGGACTAGAATGAAGTTTCGGCTTTCGTCTTGTTTTGAATTGACGTTTAGAACCGCGTGGGCGGTGCTTCCCGAACCAGCAAAAAAGTCGCAGACTATGTCCCCCGGTTTGGTAACAAGCTCGACGAGCTCTGAAATAACTTCAGTGTTCTTTGGAAAGGGAAACAGACCTTTGCCAACAAGTGCTTCGACTTCCAAGGTTGCTGAGCGCCCATCTCTATAAAAAACCGACGAATATGGCTCTGTCCCAATCTCGCTTAGATAGCTCTTTCTGTTGGGAATGGTTGTTTCGTCGACTCCAAAGTGTATGCGTGGGGGATCTTGCTCCAGTTCCCGAACGGTTCTCGCTTCATCCCAACGCCAACCTGTCGAAGGTTTCTTGCAAGGTTTCCCAGTAACTGGGTGCAGTATGTCGTGGCGTGGCCGAGAGGCTCGACCGTCATCCGGACCAGCAAAATTGTCTGCGAAATAGAGTCCGCGATCATCCGACCAATTGTAATGTTTGTGCGCTTTTCGAGGATCATTCTGCGGGAGTTTCTTAAACCATGCCCGCATCTCCTCTCGTATGGCTAAGTGATCGCTGCCAAGCTTGGCCCGTAGCTCCGAGTGCTTAGCCAGAACTTGGTCAGCCCCATCCTTGGGCCGGCGCCAAACACCACGTTCAATGGTTGTTACTTTGCTACGAACGTAACAAAGAATGTACTCATGTACTTTCGCGATTAGTTTTGAGTCGCCCTTCTTGGATCGTTGCCAGACGATTTGGCTCACAAAATTTTCTGGACCAAAAACTTCGTCACAGACTTTGCGGAGGTTATCCGACTCTTTGTCGTCAATAGATACAAAGATAACGCCATCATCGCACAGAAGATTGCGTGCGAGTTTGAGGCGCGGATATATCATTGAAAGCCAGTCAGAGTGGAAACGTCCATTCGCTGTAGTGTTCGCGACAAGCCGATTGCCTTCATCATCCTTCTGGTTCGACCGTTCCAAAAACTCTGCCGAGCTTTCAGCAAAATCGTCATCGTAAACAAAGTCATTCCCCGTGTTATACGGCGGGTCGATGTAGATCATCTTGACCTTGCCCAGATAGGTCTCCTGCAACAACTTAAGCGCCTCTAGATTATCACCTTCGATAAACAGGTTCTGAGTGGTGTCGAAATCCACGCTTTCATCGCGACAAGGCCGTAGCGTTTTGGCTATAGGTGCATTCGCCGTAATCAGCGCCTCGCGCTTGCCCGGCCAGTTCAGGTGATAGCGTTCTTGCGGGCCATCAACGATGCTGTCCGACAGCTCCTGACGCAGCTGATCAAAATCCACCGCCAGTCTGATTTTGCCATTGCTATCCGTTGCCTCTGTCACACAACTTGGAAACATCTTCTGGATTTTGGTAATATTGTCCTGCGTCAAGTCGGGGCTATGCATCTTCAACTTATCCATCATATCTCTCCGCCAAATCTTCTAGGCTTATTCATCTTCTCAAGCATAACTTGCGCATCTTTCAACCGACCATGCAGCGCGACTTTGATGTTGAATTGAGTTTCACGTCTCAGTTTGGATTCTAGTCGTTTTATCTCGCGCTCAGCTGCAAGGATCGCATCAACCCTCTCGAGTTGCGCTACAATGCTCTCATCAGCCTCTGCCTCGATAGGCATCAACATCTTCAATATCTGATCATAAAGTGAGCCCATACTAATTGCCACTGGCAAAGGGGTGCGCTCAGTGCTTTGAGACACCCAATCACTACGCAAATGATCAGATGCCACCCATTTACTACTATCGGCTTCAGACACCCTTTTATGGGCAGCAGCTATCTGAATGAGTTCATAACTTAAAAGCTCAAAAATTACAGGGAAAGGGATTGCTCGGTCTATAGCTCGCAAGACTTCGTCTGAAATTTTGTCTTCCTTCGCCTTCACCTGAAAGACTTGGATCTCTGTGACTGATTTTGTTGCAGGGATATTGATCGTCTCAGGGGCCAATTTGTATGCCCAGGTGATTTGCTCCACCTCACGTACGAAGCGATCCTTCAGCGCTGTAGTGCTTCCAATTTCGGAATAGATCCGAGACTTGGAAATGGCCCTCTTTAGAACAGTAGATTTAGGGTAGATGAACATAGCAGTCATGCGCTTTCACGAACCACAATAAAAGCAATTAACTCGAAATCATCAATCCCAGCAATTGTATGGGTAAGTGCGGTGGTACGCCCACCAGAAAACAGGCTATCAATATCGCCCTCTTCTTTCACTTCAATCATTGAGCGTATCGCGTCGTTTAAAAGTTCGGAGTATTTACCCATATGCCGCCCATCTCGAGTCTCTGCATTGAAGGAATGACACAGATCCGATAATGGAACCGCTTGGCCTTTGCAGGAGCTACGAACCAGATCCAGTAACCGTTTAACTTCTGTATGGTCAGCTATAATGCGCGCGTCGTCTGAAATGTAAACTAAGTAGTAGGGATGCAGTCGGTTTTGTTGGTTGAGATTAACGCTGTCGTGAACATTGCGCAGCGCAAAGATTGCGCCGGGCACAAGACCACGCTCTGGTTGCGCTGGCACGATCGCATGAAGGCCGTTTGGAACACCACTCAGCTCACCATTCTCTTTGATGTAGTTAAGTAGGTCCATTCTAAAATCATTAAGACCCAAGTCGGTTATTGATATGCCGGTTTTGACATCTTCAAGCTCGATAACCTCCTCCTGCAATCGCTTCAGCTGATCCTTCCGGTAGGCAACATCACTGCTCTTGGCTGTCAGAACGTTGTCTTCTCCGGTACCCACCATGTCCACGATATGCATTCGATTTTCAACGCGCTCTTTAAGGTTAATGTACTCATCCAACGAGATATCTGGCCAGTAGTTGACCAGTTGGATCTTAGTATTAGGTGAGCCGATCCGATCGATCCGGCCAAAACGTTGCACGATGCGAACAGGATTCCAGTGAATGTCGTAATTAATCAGGTAGTCACAATCCTGGAGGTTTTGGCCTTCTGAAATGCAATCAGTACCAATAAGGATATCCAATTCTTCCAACTCGTCCGCCATGATCAGCGCTTTATCTTTTGCTTTTGGTGCAAAAAGCGTCAGGAGCGATTGAAAGTCATAAGATTTCTTAAGTGTAGTCCTTGGACCGCTGGAGCCAGTTACAATTCCTGTGTGGCAAGCTTCGGTGGCAGAAAAGTGAGGGGCCAAATGCTTGAAAAGATAGTTGGCTGTATCGGCATAAGCAGTAAAAACAATGACCTTTTTATTACCGGAGTTGATGGGTGACTTCATCTTATTCTGGATAGTGCGGATCAAATGTTGAAGTTTGGCATCATCCTTGGGCTCAACAATCTCCATAGAGGCAATTAGACTGTTAATAATAATATGATCAGCAGAAAGGTCGTGTTTCCAAGATGGTATATCCATGTCGGCGAGGCTGATTTGGATTTTTTTACCAACAGTAAACTCGTCGATTCCAGAAAGATCCTCGTCTTCTATGCCGAGCTGATCCAAATCATTTTGCAAATCAGCGATTGAAGCATCGCCTCCAGCTTGTTCAAATCGTTCTATAGCATCCAATGTCAATTGAATGTTCCGTGAAAGCGAGCCCAAGGTCAGCCGGAACGCCTCAACTGAGCTTTCAAGCCGCTTTAGCAGATTTGTTGTCATCAATGCCTGAAGACTTTGTTCTCGGTCTGCTTGCTTAAAGGTGCCCTTCCCGCCTTCCGTTTTGGTATCGTAAAGTTCCTCATACTTCTTTTTACGGCTAGGCTGTATGTAAGTAACAGGAGCATAAACTGCGAGATTGAGGATAGAGAGCTGTGCAAAAATCTCGTTAAATCCAAGTACGTCATCGCGATCAGTGATAGGCAAATGGTATGAGATAGGCTTTAGACGCTCAGGAAACTCGCCAATGTCTTTCGTGTCATAAAATGTTTCAATGTGTTTGCGGGATCGAGCAATCGTTACGGCATCGAGCAACTCAAAAAAATCAAAATCTAACCGCTTAAGAATCGTTGCCGCGGTGCGTTGTTCCGGTGGCAAATCCGACCAACTATTAAAAGCTGTTTGCGCACGGCGAAAAATTTCTTCAACGCTAGTTTTAGTTTTTAAATTCTTACTAAGTTCATCAGAATGACCTTCGTAGGCAAGAGCGAGTTGATTTCTAAGGTCATTGAAGCGGTTATTAACGGGTGTTGCAGAAAGCATCAGCACCTTCGTCTTTACGCCCTCTTTAATAACCTTGTTCATCAACTTCTGATAACGAGTCTCGCGGTCATTATAAACGTCATTGTTTCTAAAGTTATGAGATTCGTCGATCACTACGAGGTCATAGTTTCCCCAATTTACTCTATCGAGTGGAATACCCAGAGACTCTCCTGAAGTCCGTGAGAGATCAGTATGGCAAAGTACATCGTAATTAAACCGGTCTCGAGCAAAGAGATTGGTCTTTAGATTTGTATTAAAATTCTTCCAATTATCAGCAAGCTTTTTGGGACAGAGAACCAACACGGTTTTGTTACGCAACTCGTAGTATTTCACAACTGCAAGTGCAGTAAACGTTTTACCCAGTCCTACACTATCAGCCAATATACAACCATTGTAGGTCTCAAGCTTATTGATTATTCCCGTAGCAGCATCTCGCTGAAAGTTATATAATTTGTTCCATACCAGACTATCTTGATACCCCGTCAAATCATTGGGTAAAACGTCATCGTCCATGTCTTCCAAGAAGTCATGGAAGATATTATATAGCATCAGAAAATAAACGCGTTCTGGCGAATTTTCTTGATACACGGCCTCAATATGATCAAGGATATCAGCGGTAATATCCCTAACCTTTTCAGGATCAGTCCAAATCTGATCAAAAAGGCTAAGATAAGTGTTGGTCAATTCAGGCTCTTCAAATGCATGAGTGAGACTCGAGACAGCATCTCCCTGCTGGTAACCTAAATCTACTGCTGTGAACCCGCTAATGGGCGAGTATGCTGTGCTTTTATCCAGCGCCTCAGCGTGAATAAACTGCTGCATTGCTGATTGCGATGTGTTCGATTTGAAACGTGCTTTTTTTCTTATCCACTCGGCACACTCTCGGGCGATAGCTCGCTGTGTAAGTTTGTTTCTCAAGTGAATTTCAAATGCACTTCCATGGACGCTAGACTCCCTAGCCAATTTTGGAATGAAAAACTCACGACGCTCCTTTTTTACCCGCCCTACCGCTTCATTCGCAGTGAATGTGGGCGCAGTAAAAATAAACTCTAGCTCTGTTATCTTCGAAAGCTCTGACTTCAACGCCTCAAAAGCATAAATAGAAAAGCAAGACGCTGCTATACGCAGTTTTGTTTTATCCTTTAACGCATGTTTCAGATCATCACCGAGCAGATCATTAATATTATTTATAATTTTCAAGCTTGGCCTCAGTTTGCATTTAGTTCCTTCAAGATTAAACGGGTCTTTCAAAAAACATTCAAGTCCGCCTGGTCGGTTTAAGATCACACAAACGGCCTCCACTTAGAGCGCTTGAATAATTAATTTTAATATATTTTGTTTTAAAAAAAATACCTACACCTTTCTGTGTGCATCTCGATCCAACCTCATTGCGGTAAAATGTGAGAGCGGGACATAGCACTATTAAAGGGCGGCTGTTTTTTGTCCCCCCCCTCTCCTATTGAGACCCAAACAAATTGACTTTTCCTGGCGAATACCAGCGCCATCCATAGCAACGCCTAAAGCGCCTTTGTGGACGATCTGATACGTGTTGTTACCCTTCACGCCGCCAGTTATAGCATCTAGCTCTCTGACGCACCTAGTGGGCTGTGGCGTCGCTTCCAACGACAGCAATCAGGTTTGCTACCTCTAACATCGTTTGATGCTTGAATAGGCCGAAGGTGGTGCTGGTTTGCGTTGGCTGGGTTTAAGAGGTTATCCATCTGCTCTTAACCATTTCTGAATCACCACAGCAGCCAAGCACTTCTCACAAACACCATCATGCAAGAGTTTTGCGTCATAATCTTTGTCACAAGCTACGCAGGGCTTCAGGGACATTTTCATCCTATTCATTGATCATGGCTCAAACTCGCTAATCGTAAGCACGTACTGACTACTGGATGCGCTATTGAAGGTATTGCGTGAGCTATCCCACACAGCCGCTATGTAGCATGGATCAGCGTTAGATATGCCAATTTCTAAACTATTGTGACAAGCGCCCCCACTCTTAGGGATCAGCACGACATATCCTCCACCTATATCAACCGACATTGGCTTCCACCCGCGAGAAGTGTAGCTCACCCCATCCACAATCACATAGGAGTCGCATCCGCTCGTACCGCACCATGAGTAGCCTATATTCGTACAACTAAAGTAAGCGTGGAGAACAGTGGCGGTTTTACCATCTTGGTCGATGGTGATCTCGTAGATATTGTCCTCTGATAGCCCAAGCTCAGCAACGACCGGGTCACCTTCTTCGTAGTTTATGTCACGAAAGTCTTCCTGCGCTTTCAAGCATTGGTCTTGGTAATCGGCCATTATGTATTGGAGTGTTTCCTCGTTTGAGGCTGCGGCTGCTTGTGAGGAAAACATCAGCTGGAACGTTAATAATATCATGAATCGCTCAACCATCTTCATCGTCATCCTCATCATAAACATCAAAGCCTACATCGCCGCACTCGGGGCAACCAACAGGGTACTCTTCAACAAGATCGTCAGGAACCCCAACCATCGTATTGAAACTCATCAGCCCCATTCTCAATTCTGAATAGCCACACTTCACGCACTCAGCCGTGTAGGTTTCAATAACCGTCATCGATAGCAATTCCTTTGTGTTTTTAATTCGGATTCAGATCAATAGTACGCACTATAATGAAAAAAGCTACTTGCTCAAAACATGGACTAAATTCTTGTCAACTAAACGGCGAACGACGGTTAGATTCATCACGCAATGCCCTCAACAACACCTGTGCTGTAGTCGATAATATTTAGGCTAAAAGGACTCTATTATTCGCAGAGTAAATGCTTTGAACACTGGACAATCCTGATAAGGGTTGAAGTTTCATGGCCAAGCTACATGAACCAGCGAACAAGAACAGTCACTGTGCAACAGTATCACATGACACAATTTTCCATGCAAAAGCATTGAGGGGAAGTTTCCCCTGAGTTTCCCCAGTTGACAGCGCTAGTAACTAATTTCATGTAAGTATTTGATTTTGTGGTGCCCCCACACGGACTCGAACCGCGGACCTACTGATTACAAATCAGTAAATAAAGCAGAAGTGGCATCGGGGTGCCTAAATGTATTGAATGAACGGTAAAGTATTTGAACTATGCCTGCCTCTCTTACGAAAGACATAAATTTAGACTACTACTGAACAGCTATCTGTAGAGATTTATTAAAATAGCAGCGTAAAGCACCAACCCTTGTTGCTCCCTACACGCACCACTGATGCAGTTTGGTTGCGTCCTACAGCTGGCTCACAGACGCTCGTTGATGCCAAACATAAGGCTATAATGTGCTTTGTGGTTTCTGTGGCTTTAACCGATCAAAATCTGCTTGTGACACAGCTGTAACTGTGGGCGCCTGTGAATTTGGTTCAGCGTTGTTGGGCACGTTGAGTGTTTTGGGCATTGGTGGTTTTGATAGCCCCACAGTCTTTGTGGTTTTGGGTGCGGCTCTTTTCATTGCCACGTCTTTATTTCTTAACCTTGTGTCCAGCTTATTTGCCAAGAAACTTGCAGTATTAGAGAATAGTCTAATATCATCAATAGCTTGAGTAAGAGACGAATTGTTCGCGCTCTTTTCAATTACGTCAATCAGTCGGCGCATTTGCTCTCGGTTATCCATAGTAACAACCTAATGTGCAAGGATGGGGGGATGCAAAATCACCACCCAACTTCTGTAAGTACTGGCCTAGAAAAAACCGTAGTACTAATTTTTGAGCTGCAAGACCCATTTCGGACGCAGCCTTCACGCTCTCATCCTATCTGGTTCTCGCCATATTTGATGGGCTTGTTTGGCGATTGCTTGATCACACAAATCTTTAAGACCATCAAAGCTTTCCACCCAGGTTTTATGAGTGTCCTTATCGCTGCCTCTCAACTCATCGCGTATATGTTCCAATAATCTTATGCTCATTATTATCTCCCTAAATAACTTACACAGTTATTTATCTCATTGCGCTGCGCACAACGGGAGACTGTGGGCACACCAAAACCGGCGAAGACTGTGGGAACACAATGTTGGCCCATAGTGGGTCACCCGACTGTGTTTGCCCCATAGTAGAATTACTGTTGTAAAGCCGAGTATCAAAACACTTGCTTCACAACGCCGCTTATTTTTTGGTTCTGTGCAATATGTGGCCATAGGCTTGAGCAAAGAAGCTCACACCAAATCTTCGGTCGTCCAAATATATCGTTGAGCATATGCTTTTATAAAATCAGGAATGTGCGTCGACAGGTGTGTGTCATCTTCGTTTTGCTAATTAAAGATTCACCGGGGGTGTGGTGATCGAGGTCAGAGTGGACGTCGCTAGTAGGATCAAGGCGACAGCGATGATTTCCAAGCAGATCGAGCGCCGCAACCTGCCGGGCGCTGAGGAATCGCCGGAGGCAAGAGAGGGCACCAGCCGAAGCTTGTTCTTTGCGGCTAACCCCAGAAGACCGGTAACTAAGGCGAGCTTGGTCATGAACAACCAGCCATAGGCCGTTCCAAACAGCTCAGCTAGGGAACCGATCATCAGCCAGGCAAATGTGAGGCCAGCAAGAACGAGTACCGCTACTGTTCCGCTGGCAATGATGCCGAAGCGGTGTAGCAGAAGAGCGCCACCGGTCAGTCCCACAGCGCAATGTAAGGGTACAAGAGCGCCAACCCAGAATGCCCCAGCCAGCAAATGCACGGTTACAAGAGCTGCAAGAAGCCAGCGCGGATCACCAAGAGAATGGCCAACCAGCGTGTAAGAAACTGCCACCAGTAGAGCACCCAGAAGACTTACCGCCAGACCGATTTTACCTTTGATCAAAACTGCGAAGATCAGCAATTGACCCGCCCCGCGCCAGAGCGCCGCCATGCCAAGTGGGCTGTCCCAGAGAAGACCGAGCATCATGGGATCGATAGCGCCTTCAAGACCCATGCCGGAAATACGTGCAGACCGGATTCCAAACTGGAGCGCCAGCACGAAGAGACCGAGAAGCGCCGCGCTGACAGCGAGTTTTCGTACGAGGCGAAGCACGTTATCCAGTGCAGATCGAAAGACCAAAACGAAGAGCGGCCCACCCATTGCGACCAGCGCCGCCGCATATCCAGCGGCTTTAACGAAGATCGCAAGAAGCGCCCAAACGTCTATGGGTGCCAATCCTTCCACTGGTCAATCCGCAACCGTGAACTCGAATGTACCCTGCATCGGGTGGCCATCAGAAGACAGACCGCGCCAATCCACGGTGTAGGCCCCGGCAGGCATATTTTCGGGCGGAATAGCCCAAAACGCTGTCACCGGATCGAGGCCGATTTCGCGGGTGATTTCCAATTCCCCATCAGGGCCGATCAGCGCAATCGCGGTGACGCGCATCGGATCATCAAAGCGCAATTCGATGGCCTCAACGCTTTCGACGGTAGCCCCGTTAGCAGGTGTAGTATCTTCAGCTTTCGAGTGAGCCAGCGCGGCTGTCGCCGTCGCTATTATAGCCGCGAGGGCCAGAATAATCTGCTTCATTGTCTATTCTCCATTTCGTCATGGCTTTCGCGAATTTCCTGCGGCCAGGTCGATTTGATGTAGCTGAGGGCGGCGATGATCTCATCATCCGTCAGAAGCCCTCCGTAAATGGGCATGTTGGATTCGTAGTTGGGATCGCCGATCAGCGCGCCAGTCCCGTATTTGGTCAGACGGAACAGCGTATCCCCGTCATGGTGCCACGTATGACCGGTCGAGTCGTGCGGCGGCGCGGGTAGCTGCCCGTCTTGGCCGGGCGACCGCCAGTTTGACTGACCTTCGAGGTTCGCACCGTGGCAAGACGCACAGCTCTCAGAGTAGATCGCTTGCCCAAGCGCTACCACCTCTGGGTCCGAAGGCATCAGCACGGTTTGGGCCGGTGCGGAGGTCACCCACCCGAATGACAGCGCAGCGGCTCCAGCCATAACCACTGCCCCGAGGCTGAATGCCACGATCCGGTTCACAGACCGGCCTTATAGAAAACCTCACTCTCACCGGCATCGCCACCGAAGGCAAGCACGTCATACTGCGCGGTCGGGTCGTTCCCCATGCCGGGGGAGCCGCCAGGCATTCCAGGGACCGCAATCCCGGTGATGTCCGGGCGTTCCTTAAGTAGTTTGGCGATCGCCGCGAATGGCACATGACCTTCGACCACGTAGCCGTCGATTATGGCGGTGTGGCATGCCCACATCGTGTCGGGCACATCGTTGTCCAGCTTTACGCTGGTCACATCGCTGGTGTCCTTAACCTCGATGTCGTAGCCTTCCTCACGGGCAAGCGCGACCCATGCACCACAACAGCCGCAGGTTGGACTTTTCACCACGTGCATCATGCCGTGATCGGCCATATTGGAATGATTGTCGGCATGTGCCATGCCCACCGCGCCAAAGAAAGCGAGCCCAAGCGAAAGTGCTACGGCAGGGGCGAACGCGAGTAGTGTCTTGAACGGTTTCATATCTGTTCCTCTCAAAAGGAATAATCAAGGGCAAAGCCCACTTAGTTGTGATTTCAATGAATATTCTACGTCCAAAAGGACGCGGGCCGCATCACACTAAGCGGGGGGGATCGAGAGGAGTGGAGGGCTTGATACCCGTCATAAGCAGGCCTAGGCACATAATCACACCCTCACAGGTCTTCGGTGAGGCTTCAGATAGGACCTCACCGGGAAGCAGCGCAAGAAGGGCATGACAGATTTGAATGTGTTCGGCACAGGTTTGAGTGTGTTGGGTAGTTTCCAAGCTGTAGCTTGGCTGATCGTACAGCATTTGGACCATCGCCGCGTGGTTATGTCCAACGCCGGCAACATGGCTAGACGCTATCGCTTCAGAGAGCGAAGCGGAAAGTGTGAACATAACGATCACAATGTTCCGAAGCATATTCATACTTCACAGTACATTAAATATGTGGATGGTTGCAAGCCGCAAGCCCTGGTACATCCAGTCGCAGTCTTTAATGCGTGGACCAGTCTTGCTAGAGGGCCATCATCAGATGATATTAGCGGTGACGGTCATCGCTTGCCATTAACCCCAAGAAGCCCAATCCTATGATCTCAATCTGCTAGTATAATGTCCAAGTTTGTGGGAACACACACTTAGCGCTTCCACACTGGGTTCTAATTCATGGAAACGCAGTGTTCTTATGTAACCCTCACTTCTTCCCAGCCAGCCAGTACAAAACTCTGGTGTGTTTTGAATTGCACCAGAACCTCTCAATTCATCGCGTATGTGCTCTAATAATTTTACGCTCATAAATATCTCCCTTAATAACTTACACAGTTATTTATCTCATTGCGCTGCGCACAACGGGAGACTGTGGGCACACCAAAACCGGCGAAGACTGTGGGAACACAATGTTGGCCCATAGTGGGTCACCCGACTGTGTTTGCCCCATAGTAGAATTACTGTTGTAAAGCCGAGTATCAAAACACTTGCTTCACAACGCCGCTTATTTTTTGGTTCTAGGCAACCTAGGACCAAAGGCTTGCGCATATAAACTCACACCAAATCTCCGGTCGTCCAATCATATCGTTGAGCATATGCTTCCGTAAAAGGAGCTAGGCTTGCAGCACAACGTTGACAGAACAACCCAATCAATTGCACTTCTAAACGATCAAGCCCGCACCACCCTCACCAATTGCAAAATCATCATCACACAAGGCATAGATTTACTGGGTAACGACGCTGTGGATTGCATCTTAAACTTGGTGAAGAGTTTTGATGACTTCTCTGAACGCAATGATCCATTTGGTGAACATGACTTTGGGGCCATTGAGTATGAAGGCAATACTGTCTTCTGGAAGATCGATTACTACGACCTTGATCTGATGAACCACAGCCCTGATCCAAGTGATCCACATGTAACCAGACGTGTGCTCACAATAATGCTTGGAGAAGAGTATTAGGCTTAGTAGGAACTGCTTTAATATCTTTATCGTCAATCGCATCTGCTACGCATCTACGAGTGTTCAGCTATCGCCGAACTCAGATACTTCGTCTTAACTGATTAAGTTGAATTGATTTGGTTTCTTTTATTCGAGATTGCAAAGAGCAGTCAGATCAACGCCTGCAAAGGCGTCGATCTAAAACTGCTCAATGCGTTTATTGCACATCGCTTGTCAGCCCGTATCACCAAACCCTTTGCAGGGAAGAGCAGGTTTTGCGATCATCTCTTTTACTGGCGTATCACACGCATACACAGGACCCATACGGTCAGGCAACCCTGTGCAGTGACGGATCCCTTGCGGGGTTGTCTTCCGTCTCACTTGTAGAAGGCGTTCCTTCTCAACCATTACGACTTTGCAAACGTCATATCACTTCCGATTTTTCAGGATAAAAGGATGTCTCTCCAGTGGGATTGCGTTTAAGGCATCCTGCTAGCAGCAGGGTAGTGCAAAAAAGACGAACAACGGGCAGTTCGATTTATGCTGACGTTTTCAAAGTACATCACCACAGCGCAATTATAATCGACGCGCCAATCTTGATCTCGTTTACTTTGCCTTATTCAGCCTGTGTTTTTGCCTATATGTTTATTTATCAACTTTCGCAGAAAACCGTCTCAAACGTGGTTCGCTTGAATGGATCTTCTTACTCTCTTTACAAAGCAAAATGTGACACACTTGACTTTGTGCAGTTTGAGGGAGACTGCTGATGCGACAAAGGCTCTTTTGTTTTTGGAATTGAGGTATAGTGCCATCTAATATTCGCGCAATTCTCGTTTGTTTATTGGCTTATGTTTGTTTCGATTTGATGGCTGTACATGTACGTTTTTTATCAGCACGTTATTCTCCACAAGAGCTCTCAGTATACCGCAATGTTTTAGGAGTTCTGCCTACTGTCGTTCTTTTGGCATACACGCGTGAGCTCAGTTTTTCTCTTGGTGCCTACAGAATTAAACAATGGAAACTAGCGTTTGGAAGGGGCTTTTTTGTCGCCGTAGCGCAACTCCTTTTTTACACAGCCTTGGCTAATCTAGAATTAGCAACAGTATCCGCATTGGGTCAAACAAATGCAGTATTTGTCGTATTAATTGCGATATTTTTTTACAGAGAGAAAGTTGGCGCTTGGAGGTGGGGTGCTATTGCACTCGGTTTTACTGGCGCTCTTTTCATTGTTCGGCCCGGCTCCGACGTATTCACTTGGACTGCCTTAATGCCCATTGGAGCAGCATTTTGTTACGCGGCTTCTATGGTCACTTTAAGAAGTTTCGATAAATCAGTTTCAAGCGCCATTTTATATTTGTACTCCGCTTCAGCAGCAGCATTCGGGGCCATTTTATTGGCTACTGCAACTGTTGATTTCAGTCCAATTCAATCATTTAAAGACGGATTGTTAATTTTTAGTATGGCTATATGTGGCGGCTTTGGCGTTATTTTCTTAATGTATGCTTTCCGTAATGCGCCAGCAGCAGTTCTTGCGCCCTTTAGTTATTTTGGCATCATCACTGCCTTTTGCTTTGGATGGTTCATTTTTGATGAATTTCCAATCGACACCCTATTCCCTGGCATTTTCTTAATAATATTTTCTGGCCTGACTATCCTCTGGAGAGAACAACGCCAGAGGAATGAGTAGCTGTGACTCGTTGTCCATAAAATAGATATTTAAACTTCCAAACAGTATAAAAAAATCAATGGAATTTTTGTTTGCACCGTTTCACGTTAGAAACTGTAAAAGGCGGTAAAACGCTCATCAACATAAAACCTCATAGAACATGCATTGCATGAGATTATAGCTGATCTCATTGAGATCATTGGAGATATTTATTGGCAGATTTCGGTCGCCCAACCTAAACCTCAGACTTTATACTCAGAGCTAACAAAACATTATGTTTAAGGAGCTTTGAGATGCGGCAGGCACAAACACTAAACGAAGCACAGTTCCGCAGAGTATTACACTACTGCCGCAGTCGCCGTCATCCAGTTCGTGACACGACAATATTCATGGTTAGCTTTTATGCAGGCCTACGCGCCAAAGAAATTGCGGCGCTTAAACTAGGAGACGTATTTGATGACACCGGCGCTGTGCGGGAACAGTTCATTCTGGGCGTGGACCAAAGCAAAGGCAGGCAGCGCAGAACTGTGTATCTCAATCAGCGGCTTCGTAAGGCGCTTGGAGACTATGGTGCGATTAAATACTTGGGCAATCCACAGCATCCGCTGTTTAAGAGCCAAAAAGGCGGGCACTTCTCAGCCAACACCATGTGTCAGCTGTTTTTGGATATCTACAAGGCTGTGGGGCTCAAGGATGCATCAAGCCATTCGGGGAGACGCACTTACATTACGCGGCTTGCGAACAAGGGTGTAGGAGTGCGGTTGCTGGCTGAATTGGCAGGGCATTCGCATATATCGACGACACAGCGCTACATTGATGTAAATTCTGAGCAGCTGAGTGAGGCGGTGGAGTTGCTGTAATTTACAGCATGCCTTCGCGTTCAGCCTTCTTGCGAGCAAGCTTGCGTTGACGGCTAACAGCTTCTTTTTTCTCACGAGCTTTGCGCACAGATGGCTTTTCAAAATGCTCTTTCAATCTCATCTCGCGAAACACACCCTCGCGTTGTAGTTTTTTCTTAAGCGCACGAAGGGCTTGATCGACATTGTTGTCGCGGACACTGACTTCCATTTGATTTCTGCCATAGTTGGAAAACGATTGCGGCGAGATTGCAGTAAAACTTGTTCAGATCAAACGAAAACTTAGCTTTATCCGCATATAGCAGCATTGATGACGCAATTAGGGCTTTCTTTGCATGCTTGCGTTCACCGCGCAGGGGCTTATTTCATACAGTATGATTGAAACTGATGATATGCCGCCAGAACACATAAGCGATATCGTGCAAATGGCTCTATCTGATCATGTGAGTTTTGGTGATATTAAAGAGCAGTATGGGCTGAGTGAGAAGCAGGTCAAAGGCCTTATGCGGGCCACGCTTAAAACGGGCAGCTACAAAGCCTGGCGATCTGGCCGCATGGCTGCAGGACAAAGGCATGAAGCACTCTCGCGGTGCGCCGTATCACCCGCAAACCCAGGGCAAGATCGAACGCTGGCATCAGACATTGAAGAACCGAATCCTGCTGGAGAACTACTTCTTACCAGGTGATCTCGAAGCCCAGATCGAAGCCTTCGTCGACCACTACAATCATCAGCGCTATCACGAGAGCATCAACAACGTCACACCCGCGGACGTCTACTTCGGACGTGACAAAGCCATTCTAAAACAACGTGAAAGGATCAAACAAAAGACGCTTGAAACGCGACGCTTGCATCACCGCCTGCGAGCCGCATAATCAAATCAACCAGATGAGCCAAACTCTCTCTTAGGTTAGGCCGCCTTTGGTTCCAAAAACCCTGACGACGGACAGCCGCTCTCTGTCAGACTTCTTGAAATCAATAGTATATTCGGGAAATCGAAAAATTCGATACCTCCATAAAAACAATTCGTTTCCTTGATTTAAATCAATCCAATACCTCCATTGGTGACTGGCCTTTCAGAGGAAACAAAAATGAAGAAATATATAACTTCAACGCGCTTGGCCGCAGATATCGGCGGGACGTTTACGGATATCGTACTTGAAACTCCAACGGGCCTTTTTACGGCAAAAGTGCCGACAGACACGGTGCAGCCAGAACTGGGCGTTTTGGCTGGCGTTGAAGTCGTTTTGAGCGATGCTGGAATCACTTCAGCTGACGTCGATATCTTCATTCACGGCACAACTTTGGCGACCAACGCGCTGATTGAGCGGAAAGGCGAAAAGACGGCCCTGATCACCACAGAAGGGTTCCGCGACAGTTTGGAGATTGCCTATGAGAGCCGGTTCGACCAGTTCGATTTGATGATCGACAAGCCTGAACAACTGATTCCGCGCAACCTGCGTTTCACAGTCAAAGAGCGCATGGATGTGCGTGGGAACGTCCTGATTGACTTGGATGAAGCGGCTGTTGTTGCCCTAAGTGATAAGTTGAATGCAAAGGGCATAGGCGCGGTTGCTATCGGTTTTCTCCACTCTTACGCCAACTCAAAGCACGAACAACGGGTGCGCGACCTTTTGATCGCACAAGGGTGCAAAGCCGAGATCACACTTTCCAGCGATGTCTGCCCCGAAGTCCGCGAGTATGAACGTCTGATGACAACGGCCTGCAATGCTTATGTTCAACCGATCATGGCGCGGTATCTGCGCGCGCTAGAGGTCGCGTTTCATGACAAAAACTTTACCTGCCCGATCTTCCTGATGACCTCTGGCGGTGGCATGACCACATTAGAGAGCGCCATTAAATTTCCGATCCGGCTGGTGGAATCTGGTCCTAGCGGGGGTGCCATTTTGGCTGCGCGGATCGCACAGCAATTAGATGAATCGAAAGTGCTGTCGTTTGATATGGGCGGAACAACTGCAAAGATCTCGTTGATCGAAGACTTTAAGCCAAAGACGGCCAGAAATTTCGAGATTGCCCGCTCGGCCCGTTTCCAAAAAGGCAGCGGCATGCCGGTGCGTATTCCGGTGATCGAGATGATTGAGATCGGCGCAGGCGGAGGATCAATTGCGCATGTGGACCAAGTTGGTCGCCTCAATATCGGGCCGGAAAGTGCTGGCGCTTTGCCGGGTGCGGCTTGCTATGGCAAAGGTGGGACAAAGGCGACAGTCACAGATGCGAATCTGCTGCTTGGACGCGTCGATCCGGACGCTTTTGCCGAAGGAAAGATGAGGTTGAACACCAAGGCCGCTGAGGACGCGATGACCCAAGATGTCGGCCAGCCACTTGGCATTTCCGCACATCAAGCCGCGTTCGGCGTTACCGAAATGGTCGAAGAAAACATGGCGAATGCTGCGCGCATCCACAGCGTTGAACACGGTGTTGATCTGTCGCATTTCAGCATGATTGCCTTTGGCGGTGGCGGGCCGCTGCATGCCGTTCGGTTGGCCGAGAAACTGGGAATGAACCGTGTTATCGTGCCGGCGAACTCCAGTGTCGGGTCCGCTTTGGGGTTTCTGAGCGCTCCGATTTCTTATGAGGTGGTGCAAAGCCTGTATACCACGCTGACGGATTTTAATCTGGCGCGGGTGAATGATGTGCTGAGCAGTATTTCAGCGCAGGCGCATGAGATCGTTGTTGCAGGGGCAAAGGATACCGAGTTAGTTGAAAGCCGCACCGCCTTTATGCGCTATGTTGGGCAGGGCCATGAGATTCAGGTGCCAATCCCAGCACGCGGGCTGACAGCGGCAGATATCGCAGCGATCAAATCTACTTACGATAGGTGCTACCGTCAGCTTTATGGGCGTTTGATCCCTGGCAGGGACATTGAAGTCCTGTCATGGTCGGTGGTGGTTTCAACACATGTCGAGGCACCTTTGGCTTTATCGGAGGCACCTGAACCCAACACCGCAGTACCTTCAGGGGTACGTGCTGTGTCCGTACCTAGGCAAACAGGTTTCCAAACAGTGCCCACATTCTGGCGTCCTGACCTGAAATCAGGAGACACCCTGCGCGGACCTGTCCTTGTTGAAGAACCGCAAACCACAACATTCGTCACCGGACATTTTTCGGGCCACTTGGATGGAAAAATGAATTTGATATTGGATAGGATCGCACCATGACCGACCGGCAACTGAGCGTGATCGAGCTGCAAATTCTTTGGAACAGGCTCATAGCGATTGTGGAAGAACAGGCGCAGACACTCATGCGCACAGCCTTCAATCCTATTGTACGCGAGTCCGGTGATCTGTCTGCGGGTCTGTTCGATCTAAAGGGACGTATGATTGCGCAGGCTGTCACAGGTACGCCGGGGCACGTGAATACCATGGCAAATTCTGTACGGTACTTTCTAGATAAATACCCATTAGAGGATATGCACCCCGAGGACATCTATCTGACCAATGATCCGTGGAAAGCAGCGGGTCATCTGAACGATTTCATGCTGGTGCGCCCCTGTTTCCATCAAGGTGTTTTGATTGGGTTCACTTCGTGCACCAGCCACCTTGCTGACCTTGGCGGGCTTGGCTTTGGCCCTGACGGTTCTGACGTGCTCGACGAAGGGTTGTTTGTTCCCATTTTTAAACTGGTCAATGCAGGTAAGCTGGACGAGACCTTCATGACCATCCTCAAAGCAAACAGTCGCGTGCCCATCGAGGTGGAGGGCGATACATATGCCCTGATGACCTGCGTTGAATGTGGCAGCAGGCGCACATCCGAATGCTTGGCCGACATCGGGATCACCGATCTTGTCCAGATATCCGACTACATCATCGACACCTCCCGCGAGCGTACCCGTGATCTGATCAATAAACTGCCCAGAGGAACCTACCATTACGAGATGCGCGTCGATGGCTACGACGAACCGCTTGATCTGGTTGCGGCAATGACCATTTCGGACGGTGAAGTTATAGTTGATTTCGCAGGCTCCTCTGGCCGCTCGGCCAAGGGCATTAACTGTCCTTTGAACTATGCCAGTGCCTATGCGTGTTTTGCTCTGAAATGCGCACTTGCCCCCGATATTCCAAATAACGAAGGCGCGCTAGCACCATTGGTCATAAAAGCCCCTGAAAACAGCATCACAAACGCGCAGTATCCCGCCCCTGTGGCGATGCGGCATGTGGTCGGACAGCTTTTGCCCGATGTGGTGTTCGGATGCTTGCACCAAGCGGTGCCGGGCCTTGTTCCAGCTGAGGGCACCTGTTGTTTGTGGGACCTGCCGATGCGCGGCGGGTACTCCGTCAACACAGATGCCAGCAAAACAAAATTCGCAACCGAACTCGTCCACAACGGTGGCACGGGAGGGCGCCCGAGCAAGGATGGGTTGTCAGCCACCGCATTCCCCAGCGGGGTCATGGGGTCTCTGGTCGAGATCACGGAAAGTGTCTCTCCCCTGATTATTTGGCGGCGCGAATACCGCCAAGATTCCGCCGGGGCTGGCGAGTTTCGCGGAGGCTTGGGGCAAGTTTTGGAAATATCGAGCAGCGAGGATGCTCCGATTTCACTGTTTGCGGCGTTAGACCGCATCAATCACGCCCCTCGTGGTCGAGAGGGCGGCAAAAATGGCGAACTTGGATCTTTAACACTGAGTAACGGGACAAAACTGCGCCCCAAAGGTGAGCAGATAATTCCCGCAGGACAACGATTGACAGTCTTAACCCCAGGCGGCGCAGGCTACGGCGATCCAAAGGACAGAACGCCCGAACGCATTGCACAAGATATCGACTTTGGCCTCATCAGCGCCGATGCTGCGGCTTCAGATTATGGTCACCGACCAGGCGAGGAGGAACAAAAATGAACAAGAAACTGCACCCTGAAACCCTCGCAGCGACTGGGTTAGGATGGATCGATCCCGAAACCGATGCAATGGCGGCCCCCCTGCGTCCATCCACATCATTCTTGCGCGACCCAACAGATTTGGACCGTACAGGCCGCATGTTCACGCGTGACGACGACCCTACCTTTGCGCAACCGGAGGCCTTGATAAATGCACTGGAAGGCGGTGCAGGTTGCCTGCTGTTCGCGTCAGGCATGGCATCGATCACGTCTGTTTTTCAACGACTCGCTCCCGGCGATCATGTGATTCTGCCGAAACTCGTCTACTCAGGCCTGCGCGACTGGATGAACACCCACGGGCTGCGTTGGGGGCTTGAGGTCACCTATGTTGACGCATGCACAGCTGCGGGTGTCGGCGCAGCGATCCAGCAGGGTAAAACCAAAGTCATCTGGCTGGAAACTCCCAGCAATCCGACTTGGGCAATCACCGATATAGCGGAAGTGTCTGCCGTTGCCCATGCTGCCGGTGCCTTGGTAGCGATCGATAATACCGTAGCCACCCCAATTCTGACGCGCCCCTTCGAACATGGCGCAGACATCATCTTACATTCCTGCTCAAAGTACATGAACGGTCATGGTGACCTGATCGGCGGCGCGGTTGTCGTCGCCGAGGGTCATGAGGATGTGTTGGTCGATATCCAGAACATCCGGAATGAATATGGGGGGGTGCTCGGCAGCTTTGAGGCATGGTTGCTGTTGCGCGGCATGCGCACGTTGGCGGTTCGCGTCAAAACCGCTTCCACAAGCGCGCTCAGGATTGCGCAATTTCTGGACGGCTGCGATCTGGTAGATCAAGTCCTCTACGCAGGATTGGAAACGCATCCTAATCATAACGTCGCAGCACGGCAGATGCAGGGCGGGTTTGGTGGTATGTTGTCTTTTCGCGTGAAGGGCGGCGAGGACGCAGCAAAACTGATCGCCAGCGAAGTCCAAGTGTTCCGGCAGGCAATCTCCTTTGGCAGCACTGAGTCCGTCATCGAGCATCGCGCAGGTATGGAGAAACCAGATTCACCCACACCGCGCGACATGCTGCGCGTTTCTGTCGGGCTTGAAAATACCGACGATTTAATTGCGGATTTGCGGCAAGCCATTGATGCAGTGCAACGCGAAATTTCGACAGGACACAGAAATGCCTGACCATATTCACTACGCCCCCAGATCAACGCGCATTGGCCTTATAGTGCCGTCCTCCAACACCAATGTTGAGCCCGACTGCCTGATGCTATGCCCCACAGGCGTTACAATCCACTCTGCACGCAGTGGCGGATATGATGTCAATGCCATTCCTGATTCCACGCAAATGCGGAAATTTGTGCGTCAGTCTCTAGATCAAAGCTGCAAGGATCTGATGGACGCCCGCGTTGACCTGATCGCTTACGGCTGCACATCGGCCACTCTGGCGGATGATCCTGCATTTGATACCGCATTTTGCGCTAAACTTACCAAAATAACGGGCCGCCCTGCGGTCACAACGGCTGGTGCACTTGTAGAGGCCATTCAGCATATCGGTGCCAAACAAGTAGCGTTTACATCGCCCTATGTCAGAAAGCTGAGCGCGGAATCCGTGAAATTCCTGAGCGATAGTGGGATTAATGTCGTGAACGAAATTGGATTTGAGCGCGAGTTGAGCAGCCTTGAGCAGAACGCGCTGACCCCGCAAGACGCCTATGAGATGGCTTTGAAAGCAGACCACAGTGATGCCCAAGCGATTGTCATTTCGTGCACGGATTACCGGGCATTGGAGGCCGTGCCTGCGATTGAAAAAGCGTTGGGAAAACCTGTTATCACCAGTAATCAGGCGCTGATGTTCGCATGTCTCACCCGCCTCAATCTGCCGTATCGGGATATGGCCGCAGGGGGGCGCTTGTTTACCGCCACAAAGGCGCTGGCATGAGCATCGCAGACCGCCTAGATTCGTTGGGCTTGATCTTGCCTCCAACACCGACGCCCGCTGCGCATTATGTACCTTGGGTTGTTAGAAATGGAACAATCTATCTTGCGGGTCAAACGCCTAAGGATGGGACAGTTCTGAAATACCAAGGGCAGCTTGGAACGGATCTGACAGTTGAGCAAGGATACAAGGCCGCACAGCTTTGCGCACTCCGTCTGCTGAGCGTTTTGCACGCCGCGGCGGATGGGTTGGACCATGTCGAACGTATCTTAAAATTGACTGTCTTTGTTAACACAGCAAAGGGTTTTACAAATCACCCGCAGGTGGCAAACGGTGCCTCTGACTTACTTCATGATGTGTTTGGTGATGCGGGGATCCATGCGCGATCGGCCGTGGGAGCAAGTTCGTTACCAGGAAATGCCGCTGTCGAAGTGGAAATGATTGCTCAGATTTCATAAATCCCTAAGGTTGCGGTCAACCGCCCCTATTTCGGTTTGGAGCACCTATGAATATCGATGCCATAAACACGTTCTTACTGCTATCTGAGACAGGTAATTTCAGCCGCGTCGCCGAGAGATCCAACCTCACACAGTCAACCGTCAGCTCGCGCATTAAAGTATTGGAAGACACGCTAAACGTAAAGCTATTTGAGCGTACCTCTTCAGGTGTTCTGCTAACCGATGCAGGTAAGAAATTCTATAAGTACGCTGCCTCGATGCGCCAGACATGGCAGCAAGGGCGTCAAGAAATGGCGCGATCCTCCAGCCCCAAACAAACGATTGGCGTCGGATTGCATATGACGATGTGGCGTCGGTTTATGCCTGATTGGCTGGTCTGGATGCAAGAACATCATCCCCACTTTGCCCTTCAAGTTGAGGCGGATTATTCTGAACGTCTGGTTGATTACGTCTCTCAAGGTGTCCTAGATCTTGCGATAACACACATGCCGTCAGGGTTACCCGGACTGGTCGTTGAGCCTTTTATGGAAGACGAGTTGATTATGGTCTCACGCATCGCGCGTGATTTCGGATCGTGTGATCCAGCCGACTACATATTTGTCGATTGGAGCTATGGATACCGCGAAGAACATCAGGAAAAGCTACCAGAGTTCGCGACCTCGACTATTAACGTCGGATACGGAGAGATCGCCTTGGAGTATCTCTATGCCAGCGAGTGTTATTCCTACATGCCGCGTGCCTATGTTTCCGATGATCTCGCGGAAAACCGGCTGCATATCGTAAAGGACGCCCCTGTCCTCAACCGGCCTTCCTACTTGGTTCATTCCAAGCATCCCAGAAATCCTCATGAGATCAACGTGGCTGTGGCAGGCCTGCGTGCCTTGAATGCGGGGCTTAAACAGGGGCATAATGCACAAGATCCTTAAACATAAACAGCGCTGAAACTGGTATGTTCTTTCAAGAAAAGCGACGTCAATCATCGAGGGACGCGTATGATATGCGGTATATCTATATGATTAATCCACACCGACGCCATCTTAGCTGATTGAGCTCTCATGAACCCTGTCCAAGCCACACAGAAGCCGACATTCGCGACGTCGCAACATGTATATGATACGGCTCACTGTCGACCATCTCTCCGGATGCACCCTGAAACGTACTTGGGCGCGGCCTCGAGCGTCCGCTTTCTTCGGGTTGCCTATTTTGATTTTCGGGCGCGGCGAAAGTCCGCAATCCGCCCTTTACGTTGATCCTGATCAGTTGTCCTCACTCTAGCGATCTTCAAACTCATCCCGCGACAACTCATACCTTCTGCCCGTGAGCATGTCCTTCTTCAAGCGCGGCGTGAGGTGACTGTAGTGCCGCTCAATCATGCCAATGCTTGTGCCCATCTGCACAGCCAGAGCGTGTATATCCATCCCATCGTTGAGCAGGGCAAAGGTCGCGTAGGTGTGACGCAGGCTATACAGCGTCCTGTTCTGCCCTGTACGTGGGCATGTGATCAGCCCCGTGTCGGTAAGGAACTTGCGGAACGTCTGGTGGATGTTCTTTGAGACAGTACCATCGGGCAATCTGAACACGGGCAGATCAACACGCTGCTTGAGCAGGTCCTCAAACGGTATGTGCCGGATGTCTTCTGATCTCTCGTGTATGCGCTTGAGATAGTTGATCGTGCCTGACCTGCAGATGATATCCCTGCGCCCAGTTTTGCCTGAGACGCTCATCTCTAGATACTGCAGATCCTTTTCCTCAAATAGAGTCACATGCTTCCACTTGAGGTTTAGCGCCTCTGTCCCGTGTCTCATGCCCGTATTTGCCATGATCAATACATAGTCCCGCATCAAATGACGCATATCGGTGGGTTTGCCCACTTTGCCCTGTTTGATCCAGTGCGGTAGTTTGCGGATCATTGTGGCATATTCTTCACGTGTAAAGTCTGGACGCCGTTCGCTCTTCTCACCTTTGTTCACAAGCATTGGCACGTTCTTATGTGCCAGAAAGCCCCTTGCCACAGCTTCATCAAACACGCGGTTCATTGCAGAGTTATGTGTGTTGAGCGTACTTGCCTTGGGCTCCCTACCCATCTTTGCTCTGCGCCACTCATAGAAGCTTTGCACCTTCTCATAATCAACGGAGGTTACGTACTGTGAGCCAAAATAGGGAATGAGGTAGCGCTCGATGCACACGATGTAATCTGCATAGACTTTCTTGCCTAACCCAGCGTCCAACTGTTTGCGCATATCAGCAATTGCAAGTCGCGCTACATCTGAGAATTTCTTGGTGATCACAGGAAGGTCGTTCTTGTGTCGGAACTTGTATTCTAGATAGGTATCGCGGGCGATTTCTTTGGCCTCATTGAGATCTTTTTTCCCAGTGCTGATCCTAATAGCTTTGCCATCAATGCCGAATGCAGCCTGCCATCTACGGCTGCGTTCGCGGCGATACACACGAACTTCACCGTCCAAAATCAAAACAGTATCATCTCGCAAGTGTCGCACGCCAATCTCCTTGCCAATTTATATGGCTCACAGCACCGACAAGTCTACCAAAGTGTGTTTTTGATCTTAGGATTTTTTCTGGAGACTGTGTTCTTTCACTATGGTTTAGACACAGTAGTTGATGTTGGAATTACGTCTTAAGACTGCGGTCAGATTGAGCACAACAAAGCGCATTTAACTAAAAGTATCTTGCAAGCCGATTCATAACTGCTGAGTTTGATCGATGCTTCGAGTTTTTGTAACCATTAAACACCCAATCAAGCGGCGTCCAAAAAACTATCGCATAGTAGATTATCACAGGACCAAGAATACCTGACGTGACTCCCAGTAGAACGACAAGCAAATCATTGACGCCCAAAAACATCAAAGTCCCACTCACACTAATAACAAACATTAAATGGAATACGTAAATTGGATATGAAAGCTTTATCAGCCAGTTCAGAATTGGGCCGCTCGATGAGATTTTCTGCATAGCAACACCCATTATCGACAGTACAAGTAACAAAGCTGCACTGCCAGATAATCCATTGGCAATCCACATCTCAAATACGCTGGAAAAGACGAAAGGTTCATCCTTCATTCCGCCCCAGCCCAGTAAGCCAATCGGCACCAAACTTACTATTATCAAGCTGGGTAGCCAAAAGCGTTTCTGTTGTAACTGCTCGAGGAAACGCGCACTCTTTTGAATCTGCAGTCCAATCAAAAAGAATGAAGCCATGAATAACATTGAACCAAGTTTCACTTCACCGAAGGTAGTTGGAATATCTCCAAAGATACCGCTTGTTGGTTTGTTCATTGGAGAAAGTAATATCAGTATCGGTAGCCACAAAACGAAAATGCGGGAAAAACTCAGCTCATAATCTGTGATAAAATTCAAAGCCTTTGGGGTAATGCGCTTAAGCAGCAACAACACGCCATAAAATATCAACAAGTAATACAGGAACCAGAGATGATCTAAACGCAATGTGAAAGGAACATCATATAAGACCCACGATATAAGCTCAGGAAGTTTAAAGATATCGCTCGTTGTTTCATCTACTGCAGGAATGACAGCCCATAAAAGTAAGATAGGGACACCCAATCTGATCAACCTGTTTAATGCGTAGTTGCCAACGTCTCTCTTAGATAAGCTAAGGGCTGTAAAAAACCCTGCCAAAAGCATGAATAACGGCATGCGCCACGTATGAATCCAAATAAAGATGATAGAAGCGCCAAGCCTTGGTTCAGAGCCATCAAATGGTTCTAAAAAGAGCATGAGCACATGCAATAGTACGCCCATCAAAAGTGCAAAGGCACGTAAAAAATCGAGACTATGTATGCGATCAGCCATAAAAAATGTCTACATTAATGTCAGAAACTTTCCGATGATACGCTAAACTATCTATGCCTAGTGAACTAGTACTTGTAATGTAAGTTTTTGGTGTATCTGTAGATCTTGCTCTTATGGCTAGGACTCTATTTAAAGTTCCACAAGTATGTTCTCCCAATAGGGTTAAGACACAGTGTTTGAGCCTGAAAACGTGCCCCACAAACACGCAAAAAAGTGTGTGTTAGGTGTGTTTTTGAAATACACACGCATAACGTTAATAGCAAAAAAATAAGTCATTGATATCGTTTTGAAAGATGGTGCCCGGGGGCGGATTTGAACCACCGACACGAGGATTTTCAGTCCACTGCTCTACCCCTGAGCTACCCGGGCGTCCAGACGAAAGATGGCCTAGTAAACGGTATCTAGGGCTTGGTGCTCTGACTGTCCAGAGGATTTTCAAGAAATCTGTGATTTAAAACAGCTACCGATTGGTTTTTGTCAATGTATCCAAAAACCTTGATCTGGCTAGGGGTAGTTGTTTTAATCCAAGACTCTGACAGGCGTAATTTTCAAAAAAATATCCCAAAACTTCGAAAGACTGTACTATTTCAGTTAGATCTTCAGTATCGTGTCCAAGCATAACTGGAAGCAGCGGTAAAAGCCTGTCAGCCCATTTTCCAGCCGCATTTTGTGAAACAGCACGGCCAGTTTTAGGCGAAATAAACACAAGGTCATAAGCTTGTCCTGTCACGGCACACGTCGATAGATCTAAACCAAAACCCAAGATTTCCAAAAGACCCAGCTCCCAACGCAAATAGGCCACTGGCCATACCTCCGGGTGCTCTAACAAATCTAATAGCTGTTCAGTCGCATAAAAGAGGGGTTCATTAGTTTCTCTCTCTGCCAGAAACGCCAGCAACATCCCAGTGACAGCACCCAAGCCGAACAAAGCACTCCGGTCCGACATAACCATAGCGCTGCGACTCCGTATAAGGTCCACTTGGAATGTTCCGATATGCTCTTGCAGGCGTGCTTTCCACATTAAATCGAGCTGTGCGCCCGGCTGTAAGGCTGGGGCGAGCTTGCGCGATTTTCCACCGCGTACAACACCGCTGTGGCGCCCCAAAGACGGAGTTAAAACATCAATGATGACAGATGTTTCACCATGCTGTTGAGCTGAAAGTAAAATACCCTGGTCTCGCCATTCCATAAGAGTAGGCTATAGCTGTGAACGCGCTCTGTCAGCAAGTATTTCCAGCACATAAACACCGGGTAATACGGGCCATCCTTCCCTGTTCACTGCGCTCTAAAGCGTGCTATCTAAGAAATTGCGGCCTTGCACATCTTCAACTTCTAAAACCCAGAGGTCTGGATCAAATCCCAATTTCTTTTTGACCGAGAAATCTATATCTTCTTCGCTACCAAAAAAAGTACAATTCCAGACCCGTTGTCCCATCTGCAGATTATATTCGCGCTGAAACAGCTGAGCTGCCCCATCAAGAGTAGATATTTTTATCAACAAATCACCTGCATCATCATCACCATGATGCACAACAAACCCACAAATACCCTCGAGGCTTAGCCTCTTAAGATAGGCTTTGACCCAAAACTCACTCTTCAGATTTCTCATGTACTTCCATCTTTGAAATCAAGGCCGATGGCAGAGTATCGCTGGGCATCTTCCAACCAGCCTTCTCGCACTTTAATCTTCAAGAACAAATGTACTTTGCGACCTAGAAACTCTTCAAGATCTATCCGTGCTGCCATTGAAATCGCTTTGATTGTTTCACCCTTATTTCCCAGCACAATCCCTTTATGTCCGTCTCGCATCACATAAATGAACTGCTCAATCCGAGCACTGCCGTCTTTGCGTTCTTGCCAGTCTTCTGTCTCAACTGTCAATTGATAAGGAAGTTCTTGATGCAGACGCAGCGTGAGCTTTTCACGTGTTATCTCAGCAGCAATCATGCGCATTGGCACATCAGAAATCTGATCTTCGGGATAAAGCCAAGGGCCAGTCGGTAGTTCCATAGATAGCCACAATTTCAAATCTGACACACCGTGTCCACGCTCTGCAGAAATCATAAATGTGTTTGCAAATTCATAAAGCGCATTCATTTCTTGCGTCAGAGATAGCAACGCCTCACTCTGAACCCGATCAATCTTGTTGATTGCTAGAACAACTGGCCGTGACTTATCTAGGTTGGTTAATTCTTGGACTATTTCTTTTACACCAACAGTTATACCTCGATGGGCTTCAATGACTAAGACCACGATATCCGCATCAGCGGCACCACCCCATGCTGCGGCAACCATGGCCCGGTCCAGTCGGCGTCTGGGTTTGAACACGCCAGGTGTATCAACAAATACAAGCTGAGTATCATCCTGTAGCGCCACTCCGCGAACCCTGGTGCGCGTGGTTTGAACTTTGTGCGTCACAATCGATACTTTAGCTCCGACCATTCGGTTCAACAGGGTAGATTTACCCGCATTAGGTTCACCGATAAGTGCTACGAATCCGCAACGGGTCATTTGGTATCCTTTATCTTTTTCAAAAGCCCAGTCGCAGCGCCTTTTTCAGCCAACCTCTTACTTCCAGCGATGGCAGAACTGGTCCAACCATTTTCCAGCTGCACCTCTATTTCGAACACTGGTTCATGATCCGGCCCACCCCGCGAAATGAGCGTATAAAGTGGGAGGGGATACCCAGAACTTTGTGCCAATTCTTGCAGTTCTGTTTTAGGATCTTGCTCAAGTAGGTTTACCTTCTTAATACGACTTTCCCAAAGCTTTATAACCACATTCCTTGATTTTTCAAACCCGCCATCCAGAAAAACAGCAGCAATCACGGCCTCTATAGCATCACCTAACAAAGCCGTTTTCCGTCGGCCACCAGACAACATTTCCGAGCGACCGAGCTTTAACACTGCCCCAAGTTCAATGTCTTGGGCAACTTCAGCGCAGCATTCTTTGCGCACTAACGAATTGTATCTAGGCGCTAACATACCTTCACTAGCGTCTTTGTCGGCCGCTAAGAGAGCGCCAGCTACAACTAAACCCAGCACACGGTCCCCCAAGAACTCTAGCCGTTGGTTATCTCGACGTGTCTGAGTACTCGCCGAGGGATGCGTTACCGCTTCAACAAGAAGCTCTGCGTCATCAAAGTGATATCCAAGACGTTCTTGAAAGTGGACCAGGTCAACAGAAAGTTTCACTCAACAGCCTCAAAAAAGCGGTCCGAACGCCATGTCCAGAAATAAAACATTGATCGACCCGCTGAGGAAAACATAATGCGATCCGCTCGACCAACAATATTTTCGTATTTTACAAACCCAACACCAGTTTGCCGGCTCCGGTCAAAAACCTGCGGAAAGCGGCTATCGGTTGAATTATCTCGATTGTCACCCATAAAAAAATAATGGCCGTCGGGCACGCTAAATATGCTTGTATTGTCGCCTCTCGCTCCATTAACAATGTTCAAAGTAGCGTAACTCTGTCCACTGGGAAGAGTTTCAATAGAGCGTTCTTTTTCACAAATACCGCCATTTCCGACGGCTCCATTAGAGCATCTTGGGCGACGTCCAAGGGACCCTTGCGGTTCCATTTTTTCACGGAATACACCATCGTTTTGGGTTTCCAATAGCACGCCATTCAGGATCAAATTACCATCTTTCATTTGTAACTTATCGCCAGGCAGACCTACCAGTCTTTTGATATAATCTGCCCCTGTAACTGGATGGCGAAACACGACAACATCACCTCTTTCGGGCGACCCACCAAAAATACGAGTATTATCACCTTTAATAAATCCACACAATTTTTCAGACGTTATGGATGTAAATGGTATGCTGGGACAGGATGCATAAGAATAGCCATAGGCCATTTTATTTACAAAGATAAAGTCACCAATCATAAGCGTTTGCTTCATAGATCCAGACGGAATCCAGAAAGGCTGAAAAAACAAAGAGCGAAAAAAACCAGCAAGCAAAAGCGCAACAACAATTGTCTTTACGAATTCATAAAGCGAATTTTCATTTTTTGTTGTTTCGCGCATCATGTGTCTCTCCTGTTGGGATTTTAAGGGTAGATGGTCTTTTGTGCTCTTGCTGTCAAGGCAGCGGCTGAGCCTCTATCAACACGAACGCCTGTGCCCAAGGATGATCATCAGTCAAAGACACATGTATTGTTGCAGTATATCCATCAGGCGTCATCGAATTAAGGCGCTCTTTTGCCCAACCGGTAACTGACATGACAGGCTGGCCCGTACTAAGGTTACTTACAGACATATCTTTCCAGCTTATCCCCATGCGCAGTCCCGTGCCCAAAGCCTTCGAGCAGGCCTCTTTGGCCGCCCATCGCTTAGCGTACGTTCCAGCGACATCTTTGCGCCGCTCTGATTTTCGCTGTTCTGTTTTGGTAAACACGCGGTTGCGGAAACGATCACCATGACGCTCAAGTACACCAGAAATTCGGTCAATGTTTGCTAAATCCGTTCCCACGCCCAGTATCATCAAGCAACGCGCGCCTCATCCATAAGGCGGCGCATCTCTTCAATCGCGGGCCCCAATCCCCGAAAGACCGCCTCGCTAATCAAAAAATGACCTATGTTCAACTCCACCAATTCGGGAAATGCCGCTACCGGTTGAACACAATCATAGGTCAATCCATGTCCCGCATGCGCCTCAAGCCCAAGCGAACTTGCATAAGCGGTCATTTCGCACAACCGCTCGAGCTCGACGTCGCGCTCTTCAAAGCGACCTTCTGCGTGGAGATCACAATAAGCTCCTGTGTGGAGTTCGATGACCTGTGCTCCAATCCGATTGGCCGCATCAATCTGTTTTTGATCTGCCGCTATAAAAATCGATACTCTGCTTCCAGATTCGCGCAAAGGCGCAATAAAATGCGCTAAACGGTTCTCTTCTCTAGCCACTTCAAGACCACCTTCAGTGGTTCTTTCCTCCCGCTTTTCTGGAACAATGCAAACCGCGTGGGGTTTATGGCGAAGTGCGATTTTTTGCATTTCCTGTGTGGCCGCCATTTCGAAATTTAGCGGCACCGTCAATATCTCTACCAATCGCTCGATATCTTGATCCGAGATATGACGGCGATCTTCCCGCAAATGCGCCGTGATACCGTCTGCTCCAGCCTTCTCGGCAATTTTAGCAGCCCGTATTGGATCAGGATATTCAGATCCACGCGCATTTCTTACTGTTGCTACATGGTCAATATTTACGCCTAAACGCAATTTTTCTAAAGTTTCCATTCTAAAATTCCTTCCGCACAAAGTGTCGAGTTCCAATGGCCTATCGTCTTTCTCTATTTACTCTAGACTTCTTTTTCTTCAGGAAAAGCAACTTCTCTTTCAGTGCGCCTTTTCGTCTTTTTTGATAGGCGATAATGATTGGAAGACTGATATAATAAAATATGGTGCCTGCCAAAAGACCTGGCAAAACACCACCAATCATATAGGGAAAGAAAAACTCATGATAAAAAACATAAAGGTTGCTCCAGTCAGCAATATCCTCATTAAAAAGAGCGTGCAGATTATGTTTAAGATCGGACCAGGCATCTAGAAATTTGCCACCAAACGAGCGACCATACGGGTCTACGCTTAGCGACCTTCCAAGGAGAAAATTACCCATCTGCAGAGAGACAACGCCAATCGGGAAATACGTAAGCGGATTACCAAAAAAAGTTCCCAGAAGGGCGGCCAAAACGTTTGCATTCAACAATTTCGCAAACAAAGCAGCAAATACAAAATGCAGACCATAAAACGGCGTAAATGTACAAAAAACACCAATGAGTATACCGCGCGCAATTCTCACTGGTGTATCTGGGAGCCTCTGAAGCCTGTGTTGGATATATTGAAATGCGCGCGTCCATCCACCCTTGGGCCAAAGAAAGTCCAGCGCAATTTTCAAAATTGGGCGTCTATCACGACGTTTAAACACGGGCTTCTCTTATCTCTCTAAAAGGTCATATTCTCATTTACGCTAGGTTGTTCTTGGCGTAAACGCCTAAGTGTCGTCACTTGGACTTCGGCTTCCAGAACTGTTGTAAGAGCGTGCAGATGTTCAATATCTCGCAATTCAACAATTATATTCAAACGATAAAAATCAGGGTTTCTTTCGATAAACTCCAAATCGGCAATATTACTTTGCAACTCGCCAATTAACGTACAGATGCGACCCAGAACTCCCGCATCGTTTGAAATTGTCATATCTAGAGTGACTGAATAAATTGCCCCATGCGTTCCAGAATGCCAATGTAGATCCAGCCAAAGTTCAGGCGTTTCCTCGTAACGTACTAAGCCCTGACAATCGATCGCATGGACAGATACGCCTTGACCCTGCGAAACAATCCCAATGATGCGCTCACCGGGAAGCGCCTGACAACACTGAGAACGTCTAAAGGACTGACCTGGCTGTAACCCAATTACTGCACGCCGGCTGTCAACTTCAGGCTGTTGCTCCGCAGCAAGCTCCGTGTAGACAGAATGTACAACATCTCGCGCCCTTAGTTCAGCATTACCTAATCTTGCAAGCAGTTCGCCCGTGTCGGGTATCCTGAGCTTTTTGGCTGCCGTCTCGAGCACTTTGTCAGTTGCCTTTTTACCAACATGTTCAAAAGCAGCCCTCGCAAGTTCCTGTCCCATGACAATATGCTTTTGGCGATTTTCTTCGCGCAGAGCACGCCTAATAGCGGCTTTGGCTTTGCCAGTTTCGGCCATCTGTAGCCATGTGCCTTGTGGGTTTTGTCCCTGCGCCGTAATAATTTCCACCGACTGCCCATTGCGCAGACGCGTCCATAGAGGGACTCTAAGTCCGTCAACCTTAGCTCCAACACAACGATTTCCAATTCGCGTGTGGATCATATACGCAAAATCAATAGGTGTTGCCCCTTTGGGTAATTTGATGACATCCCCTTTAGGCGAGAAACAAAAGACTTTGTCAGAATACATTTCCAGCTTTACTGCTTCCAGAAATGCATCGTGGTCTTCTTCACTCTCGAATTGCTCAATAAGGGAATGGATCCATTTGTAGGGATCCACTGTGAAGGGGTTTTCACTTCTTTCGCCGTCTCTATAGGCCCAGTGGGCGGCCACGCCACTTTCTGCAACATCATGCATCTGTTGAGTTCGCACCTGCACCTCAACCCTTTTTCCATCACGCCCAGACACACTGGTATGAATAGAACGGTAGCCGTTAGATTTGGGTTGGCTGATGTAATCTTTAAAACGCCCTGGAACAGCTCGCCAGCGCCGGTGTATCACACCCAGAACTCTATAACAGTTAGCTTCGTTTTCAGTAATAATCCGGAACCCATAAATATCTGATAGGCGCGAAAACGCCAGTTCCTTTTCCTGCATTTTGCGCCAGATTGAATAGGGTTTTTTTGCCCGGCCAAAAACCTGGGCCTGGATGCCATCAGCCTCCAGTTCTTGCATCATATCATTTGAAATGCGCTCAACAACATCGCCTGTCTCTTTTTGCAGCTTGATGAACCTGCGAATAATCGAAGCCCGACCTTCTGGATTAAGTACTTTGAACGATAAATCCTCAAGATCTTCTCGGATAGACTGCATTCCCATACGCCCAGCAAGAGGTGCAAAAATATCCATGGTTTCTTTTGCTTTTTCCATTTGCTTTAAAACTGGCATGGATTTGATCGTGCGCATATTGTGCAGTCGGTCGGCCAGCTTGACCAGAATCACGCGCACGTCCTGGGCCATAGCGATGAGCAATTTTCGGATATTCTCGGCTTCTTTCGTTTCACTGGACGTAAGTTGCATATTGGTGAGCTTTGTGACCCCATCCACCAAATCTGCTATCTCAGGCGAAAACTGAGCGGCAATTTCTTTTTTGGTGGATCGGGTGTCTTCCAGGGTATCATGCAATAACGCGGTGACGATGCTTGCATCATCAAGTTTTTGCTCCGCCAATATCATAGCCACCGATAACGGGTGCGAGAAATAAGGCTCACCGGAACGACGAAATTGGCCATCATGCTTTTCCTGGCCGTAATTGAAGGCCGAAAGAAGCAACGCTCGACTAGATTTTGGGTTATAACTAGCTATGCAATCAATAAGTTCTTGGGCATCAATCATACGCTAAAAAATTTACTTTCTGTAAACTAGCCCTGACCTTGCGCCGCCATCAAAGCTCTTAGCAGTTTTTCCTCTGACATATCATCTTCTGCCGGCTTGTCTGCTTCGCCACTCATTAAAAGCGACATTGAATCGTCTTCAGGTTCATCAATTTCAATCTGGGTCTGGTTTGACTCAATTAAGCGCTCTCTAAGGGAGCCCGCAGACTGAGTTTCATCTGCAATTTCCCGCAAAGACACAACGGGATTTTTATCATCGTCACGATCAACTGTAAGTGAGGAACCAGATGAAATCTCTCTTGCACGATGCGCTGCCAGCATAACTAACTCGAAACGGTTCGGAACTTTATCAACACAATCTTCTACAGTAACGCGCGCCATGGTTTTCTCCGGAGCCACTAAGTTTCATCAAAACCATGGTTTATCTGCAGGCAACTTAAAACACAAGCAGAAAACTATAATGGCAGCAATTCCTCGAGCAATTGTGACCCTAGGGCGGAAAACATTTGCTCGACGCTTTGACTCAGCACTGGATGGTGCCAGTCTGGCGCAATATCCATGAGTGGCCCTAGAACAAAAGATCTCTCATGCAATCTTGGATGCGGAACAATTAATCGGTCTGGCACAACTTTCTTTTGCAGGTCTAGTGACAGATATCGCCACTTATTATAAGCTTGTAAATTCGGAAGAATGTGACTCCCAAAAGCCAATAGGTCCAAATCCAACGTGCGTTTCCCCCAGCGTTTGGGCCTCGTTCGATCTTTTTCTTCTTCGATCAAGTGTAAAACTGCTAAAAGAGAGTATGCATCCAGTTGACTGCTGACCATCACAGCCGCATTCACGTAGTCAGGACCCAAACCTTTTGGAAAGCAGGGAGTCTTGTAAAATCTGCTAATTTTCAAAACTGCAATATTGTTCTGACGCAAGGAGTAAATAGATGATATAAGTATTTCGGAAGAGTTATGATGACCCCACGGCTCGTTGCTTCCCAAACCAATCAGACACAAAGTACTCTTTTGTGACATAATACATCCTATTGATACTTTTCCATGCCTTGATGCAAAGCGAAAGTGAGTTTACGAGGTATCTTTATTAACCTAATAGAATTTCTCGACATTTAAAATACGAAACTGCATTTGAAAGGGAACTGAATGTTTTATAAAGATGAGCGTCTTGCTCTGTTTATCGATGGCTCAAATTTATATGCCGCTGCGAAATCCTTAGGTTTTGACATTGACTATAAGCTTCTCCGAACTGAATTTATTCGTCGTGGTAAGATGCTACGCGCTTTTTACTATACTGCATTGCTTGACAATGAAGAGTATTCACCGATCCGCCCCCTCGTTGACTGGCTTAACTATAATGGTTTTACCATGGTTACAAAGACGGCGAAAGAATATACTGACAGCCAGGGTCGCCGCAAAGTCAAAGGCAACATGGACATTGAGTTAACAGTAAATGCTATGGAGTTAGCGCCACATGTTGATCACATCGTAATATTTTCAGGAGACGGAGATTTTCGTCCGTTGATTGAAAGCCTGCAAAGACAGGGTGTGCGGGTATCAGTGGTATCTACGATCCGAAGCCAACCACCCATGATCGCGGATGAGCTTCGTCGACAGGCCGATAACTTTATAGAGCTTGATGGTCTCAGAGATGTGATTGGACGTCCTGCACGTGACGATACTGACATAGAAGACGGCTATCCGTTACCACACGACGTCTAGGGATTTTTAAAAGTAGGAGCTTAATCTTAAAAAATTAAACTTTTGGCTTTTGTAATGAAATACAATTTGGCCACAATATCTCCTAGTACGGAAATTTTATTGGGTTTGCTTAAAAATATATCCGTAGAGGCGGAAGGTATTGAATTTTATCATCTATAAATAAAATTTCCATTATAGGTTCTATAGATGTTTACGGCAGACGTTTGAGCAATACAAACTTTTAGGCTCTTGGTGCCTCTTCTAACCAACTGAGTATGGACATTCGACCATCACATAGGATGATATTAAAAGACCCAGCCTGCCAAGGCTCAAGGTCGTCTGCGCCATTTGGCATTAAAGAATGTTTATAAGAAAATGTGCTCAGTTGAGCGTCGAACACTTTTTAATTGACCGGATTATCATCAAAAAATACGTTCTAGACAATCGTGCCTTTGCTTTTTTTCATAATTCTTGATTGCAGAGGTCACGCCTGAAAACTTACAATAGAAATTATGGATAGACAGGACAGATAAAAACTATGACCACCAGATTGTCACGATTAAAATAATAATATTTCGTGCTAAATGTGCTATTCCAAAACGGAAACTAAGCGAGGTTTCCTCGACTTCAAGCTCTTAGTTTGACTTTTAATTTTGTGCACTAAACAACCGTATTCCATTAAGCTCGGCACAACCCATATATTATCGTAAATTGATACTTAGTCTATTCCAAAGCAACTTAAATTGCGATTGTGTAAATTGGCGCGAATAAAAATAAAATTTTTAGTTTACCATACTTTATAGCTAAACTAGGCTGTACAAATAAGTAGCGCATTAAACTTTTTTCAAGGAGGACCGATGTCCTTGCATCCTCTGAAAATATACCTAGCAGCCCCGCGTGGATTCTGTGCTGGGGTCGACAGAGCCATACAGATCGTTGAAATGGCATTACAAAAATGGGGGCCACCTGTTTATGTGCGCCATGAGATCGTACACAACAAATTTGTCGTCGATGGTCTAAAGGAAAAAGGGGCCATTTTTGTTGAAGAGCTTGAGGAATGCCCCGATGATCGCCCAGTCATTTTTTCAGCACACGGCGTGCCCAAGGCCGTGCCCAAAGCGGCAAGTGCCCGCAACTTAGTTTTTGTTGACGCAACATGCCCACTTGTGAGCAAAGTGCATATTGAAGCCGAGCGCCACCATGCCGCTGGATTACAAATCATCATGATCGGCCATGAAGGGCACCCCGAAACTATTGGAACAATTGGGCAATTGCCCAGGGGTGAAGTATTATTGGTTGAGACAGTGGGAGACGTGAATATAATCCAACCCAGAAACCCCAACAAACTAGCCTTTGTAACTCAGACAACCCTTTCAATTGATGATACAGCAGATATTGTTGCGGCTCTCCACGAAAAATTTCCAGCCGTTATTGGCCCACACAAGGAAGACATTTGCTATGCGACTACCAACCGGCAAGTAGCGGTAAAAAAAATAGCTCCTAAAGTTGATGCGCTATTGGTTGTTGGCGCGCCAAATTCATCTAATTCCAAACGATTGGTTGAGGTTGCCTCAAAGGCAGGCTGCAATTATGCCCAATTGGTGCAAAGAGCCTCTGAAATTGACTGGCGATCGCTTGTAAGTGCGAGTTCCATCGGAATAACGGCAGGAGCGTCTGCGCCCGAGCTTTTGGTAAACGAAGTGATTGATTCATTTCGAGAACGCTTTGACGTTTCAGTAGAACTCGTAGAAACGGCTCAGGAAAACGTAAGTTTCAAAGTTCCAAGAATACTGAGAGTCGCAAGTTAGTAATCCAGTCTTCGCCCATTCAATTTCCAAAAGTTTATGCGTGGCGTCCCAAGCCAACCTGATACAGAGATATATGCTATGCAAACAATTCCCAAAGCACCACTTTATCTTGGACTGGCCGGTCTTCTGCCTTTTCTTTGGGGAGTCTTAACCCTTTTCAACGGAGATTTAGCGCTATGGACAATCTCAATGATTGGACCACGTTTTGCCGGTCCCTTTGTCCAGCTGTTTTACGGTGCTATCATTTTATCGTTTATGTCCGGAGTTCTTTGGGGGTTTGCAAGCAAACAAACGGGTCGATCATCCACTATAGGATACAGTTTATCCGTCCTTCCAGCTTTATGGGCTTTCTTTACAACGGGTGGAGGTCCTGCTGAGGCCGGTACAAACCTAATCATTGGTTTTTTGGGTTTGTTGTTTTTGGATTGGTATTTTTGGAAAAATGGGCTTGCCCCCAAGTGGTGGTTGAAGCTACGCATAATGCTGACAGGAATTGTAGTTTTATTTCTAAGTATGGGATTATTTTGATGAAGCCCGACGAAACAACCATTAAAGTCTATAACGAAAAAACTGCCGACTATAGGAAAATGATAAAGAGCTCGGCAGAATTGTCAGTGGAAAAGAGTTTCGCCTCCAGCATTCCAGTTGGGGGATGTGTTCTTGATTATGGCTGTGGACCAGGTAGAAGCGCAGGGTATTTTGCAGAAATTGGCCTTCAAACGCACGCCTTTGACGCATCAATCGAAATGGTCAAACTCGCCAAAATGTATGCTGGAGTCAAAGTCTGGCAAGGGAGTTTTGAGAGTTTTTCGGCCCATGATACCTATGACGGTATTTGGGCCAGCTTCTCTTTGCTTCATGCGCCGCGGGAAGACATGCCAAATCTGCTCAAAAAAATCCACAGTGCGCTTAAAGTTAAGGGCAAGTTATTTTTAGGCTTAAAGCTCGGCACTGGCCAAACCCGAGATGCCTTGGGACGTCTATACACTTATTACGAAGAAGAGGAATTAAAAGCCGTTTTGAAAACTGCAGAGTTCACTTGGGATACTCATATCACTGGAGCTAGTGAAGGTCTGGATGGAACAGTAACCGATTGGATCTCAGTCCTTGCCCATGCCTAAGTTATTTGCAATTACTGATGGCGCATGTTCTGGCAATCCCGGGCCAGGAGGCTGGGGAGTAGTCCTTCAGGCCCGCAATGACCTAGGGATAGTCAAAGAACGCCAGTTGAATGGTGGTGCGGCAAATACGACCAATAACCAAATGGAACTGATGGCTGCCATTTGTGCTTTAGAAGCATTGGACCGTGCCAGTAAAATCACCGTCATTACCGACAGCATTTATGTCAAAAATGGGATAACGAGCTGGGTACACGGTTGGAAACGTAATGGATGGCGTACCACAAACAAAAAACCCGTCAAAAATGTTGAGCTTTGGCAAAGGCTTGATGCTGCTCAGGAACGTCACTCTGTGACATGGGAATGGGTCAAAGGGCACGCAGGACACCCCGAAAATGAACGTGCTGATAAATTAGCCAGGCAAGGTATGGAACAGTTCAAATCCGGCTGACAATAACCTGAGAAGCCGATTTGTTGAAACCCACAGCTCCCTTTACTTTCTAGACTTTATAGCGCTGCTCCGGCCGCGAAAGAGCATTATAATGCAATTTGACTTATAATTATGACGCAAATATACCAAAACCTTGCCCTTGTTACGGGCAATTTCGTTTCCGTCTTTGATCGGTATTAGCTTCCTCGCGTTATTATTCTACACACGGCATAAATAATCAAACAAAAATTTTTCTTTGAAATTGAAAGCCATCAGAAATCAAACATGCGAGGCTTCGCTCGGCGCAATTAAGGCTAAATTTGAGCAATAAATTTATTGTTCGCTGTGAACTGCCATAAGGACCATGAAAAGCACATTATTTTGATTACATACAATTATTCTTACCCTCCTAGGCTTCGTTAATTATAATAACAAAGACTACAAAAAGAGTGCCTTTAAACAATCTAATAAATTTCTAATGGTATAAAAATCATCTTAGAGTAAAGTCTGCATGATCTCCTTCACCCTCATCAGAGGTAAAACGAATTTTCTTTCCAGCCACGGACACTTCTTGGCAATTGTAACCTAAATCACGCTGGTCCCAGAAAAGAGAGCGACAAAAATAGCCCTCTTTCCATTGCCAATCCCCTGTTACCGGCCTTGTGACTGCGCTACCCGAAATTTGACCATCAAGCGAAATGTTCAACTTAATAAAAATACGTTGAAGATATTTGTCCTCCACGACTGCAACAAATTCCGACCTGTCAGTTATAATTGCAAAATCAGCAAAGACCGGCGCATTTACCCAGGCTAATGTCGCTATAAGAGCTGTTTTCTTGAACATAAAAATACATTTTCCTTAACAAAATGGAGCTTTAAATTACTAGTTAAAAATGTCAATTCAAGCCCAGAACATCAAGCATATCGTATTCTCCTGGCATTTGGCTCTGCGCCCAAAGAGCCGCTTTCAAAGCGCCGCTGGTAAAAACTTTCCGATCCGAGGCAACGTGGCGCAGCGTGATACGCTCAGTGGGTGAAGCAAACATAACATCGTGCTCTCCAACAATATCACCTCCCCGAATTGCAACAAACCCAATGTCGCCTTGTTTACGCGCGCCCACTATTCCATTACGCTTAGTATCGCGCACATCTTCTAGACGCACGTTGCGCCCCTCTGCTGCCGCCTCCCCAAGCATAAGAGCAGTACCAGACGGAGCATCAATCTTTTTGTTATGATGGGCCTCAATGATCTCAATATCAAAATCTGAGTCCAAAGCAGCAGCTACTTGTTTGGTCAAATTGACCAGGAGGTTTACGCCAAGTGACATGTTCCCAGCTCGCACAATTGGGATTTTTTTTGCCGAATTGGCAATCTGGGCCAAATGTTTTGCGTCAAATCCCGTCGTCCCAATAATATGCGCGACGCCTGCCGCCGCGGCCATATCAGCAAAAGCTACTGTGGCCTGAGGGATCGTAAAATCTATGACAGCATCTGCGCCAGAGATTGCAGTTGCGGCGTCATCAGTGACAATCACACCCATGGATGCGCTGCCCATTGCACCTCCAACTTCACGTCCAACCCAATCATGACCTTTTTGCTCGATGGCGCCCACCAAGTGCATGGTAGCGCTGTGCATAACCGTTTTGATTAACATCTGCCCCATCCGACCAGACGCTCCAGTTATTACAATGCCAATAGTGTCAGCCATATTAACTTCCTTTTTACGTATATATTCTTCTTAAGGGACAACAGCGTCTTGGCAAAGCGAATGCAAGAGCTTAGAAGTCATTTATGGCAAAGAATAATTTTCATGAAGGTCCTGGACCATCCCAGCGGCAACTCCGGGTCGGCGAACTTATCCGGCGAACCCTGTCAGATGTTTTAACACGGGGAGAAGTACACGACCCAGTTCTCAACCAGATATCTATCACTGTGGGAGAAGTGACAACCTCTTCTGACCTCAAAATTGCGACGGCCTATGTCTGTGCTCTGGGCGGGGAACAGAATGAAGACCTCATCTCCTTACTGAGCAAAAACAAAAACGAACTGCGGCGCGCAATGTCAAAAAATCTGGCATTAAAATATGCGCCTGACCTTCGGTTTCGCCTCGACGAGACCTTTGATCGGATGGATGAAACACGTCGACTTTTTTCTGATGAGAAGGTCCGACGCGATCTTGGCACCAAATGATCCGCCTTGCGGTCATTGTGTGCTTTTTGGCTGGCCCAGCTTTTGCCCTAAAATGTCAAAACAACTCCTTTAAAGGTATATCTTTTTCACAATGCGAAGTAACACTTCATCAAGATGACATTCGCTTGTTCCTTCGGGATGACACAGGTGCCATGCTGGGGCATTTTCCAACTCTGCGTGAGTACCTTGCCAATCAGAACTTAAATCTTTTATTTGCGATGAATGCTGGAATGTACCGGCCAGATTATAGTCCAGCAGGTTATTTTGTCGAAGAAGGCCAAGAGATACGGCACGTAATGACACGTCCAGGGCCAGGAAATTTTGGCCTTTTGCCAAATGGGATTCTTTGCATTACCGAAAATAGAGTAGACGTCTACGAGACACAGGCATTTTTACGTCGCTCCCCAAGCTGCAGATTTGCAACCCAATCCGGACCAATGCTTGTGATTGATGGCACGCTTCATCCTAAATTTACTACAACGTCAAAATCAAAATTCATTCGGAACGGCGTAGGGACAACATCAGATGGCCAAAAAGCATTTTTCGTCATTAGCAACGCTCCACTTACGCTTCATATGTTTGGACGCTACTTCAAAGATCACCTAAACCTGAAGTCTGCTTTATACCTTGATGGGAACGTTTCACATCTTTATGCGCCTGTGATCAATCGTCGTGACTTTGGCCGCAAATTAGGTCCGATGATTGGCGTGGTTGGCTCAGTAAAAAAAAATAACAACCGCGCCAGGCTTAAATAACATATTATTAATTGACTGCTGTCTCTGCAATCCCGTTGCCCTGCGATTGTAAAATGTCAATCCGCCGCGCCTTGAGCGCTTCAGTTACTTCACTTTTGAGATCGACGTGCACCATGCCGTCAATGTGACTGGCTGAGACCACTTGGACCTGGTCGGCCAATTGGAAGTGGCGTTCACAAGATCGCATGGCGATTCCGCTATGCAGATAGCTGCCTGTGTCACCAATCTCAGGTTTATTTTCTGCTAAAAAGTGCGCGTTTTCTTTGACCTCCACAAAAATATCATTTGTTAAAAAACCCAGCAACTGCAACAAGTATACGATGGGTCTCATCCGCTTTTTTTCTCGATATTATAATTAGGGAATGTTGTTTTTGAGCTTTCACTCGTTAAAGCGCGTTCTATTAAGTCCGCGATCTAATCAAAGCCAACAGTGGCACGGTAAAGTGGCGCAAAATCAAAAGGTCTCATAGTGTCATCCTTCTTTCAGCGATAACGGTTTCGTCTGTCCCATGGACCAGACTTATGTTTATGAGCCCATCATTGAAGCCTAAAGCACCAATGATGGAATTCAGGTTTACGCTTCAAGAGACTCGGCTTGGATCTAAAAAATTTAACCGCTATTTAACGCCTTTGCAAGTTTTGACCAGACCTCAAAGGCAGCATACCCCATTGTTGGACAAAGTAATTGAGATCTACCAGAGCTATCTCTAATGAAACTCCCAAAGATGCTTTTTGCTCTTTTAAGTTGGCCATTGCCGAAAAGACTGAAACAATCCCGACCCCCTGAGATGTAATTTAAAGGATTGGCGACCCAAAGGCTCTGTAGTACATATCACAATGCATATCCAAAATACACTCCTGAAGCGCAGCAACTGTAAATCTGGTCATTAAAGATGGGATTACTTGCGCCCGCGCATATGGGGTGCGACAGCAACATCTTTGCCTTACTTTGCAAAGGCGCCACAACAATGGAATCAATTCGTCCATTCTGAATTGGGTGACCCAACAGGACCATGGCAACATCTCCACTGACTTTTTTGACATCTTTTATGTTGTCAAACTTATATTTGGGATGCGTCAGAGCATATTTTAGCCTTTTGTAGGCGTCAGCATGACAAGATCGCAAACAACTTGAAGCTCGAATTTATCAAGGAGGAATTTCTACCCCGTATACTTATCAAAAAGGCAATGTGCCGCTGGCAAAGTAGTATCGGGGCAACTAACTATGGCTTACAAAAGCCTAGCCCATTGTCCAGCGACATACGATCAACGGCGGCCCATGAACGCCGAGCTTTGTTCGTTTACACGCTCTTTAATACAACTTTTTCGGCCCATATTTCAAAAGATTAAAGCATAAAGGTTGTAAAAAAAGTCAAGACACGCAAATTTAGGTTCCCACTCTCAATTTAAACTTGTTCGGATTTAACAGCGAACTTAGGCCAAACTTAGGCTAAAGTCTCATATTGCAATTCTGGCTACACATAATATTTAAAATGCTAGATACAAAAAAACTTTTCGTTCTTTTAACAGCCCAATGGGCCAGTTTTGGGGGGATAAAAAGTTTTTGTGTCTACGCTTTTTGATCGCGGCCCTCTCTCAGCCAGCCCAAAACAATAAAGAGGCTCACCAACACAACGACGAGCCATTTAGGCAGCAGCGGTGTTTTTGTAACGCTAACCGTATCGAACGCCTCGCGCGGTGAAATGGCGAACCAACCCCGTCCAGCAGCGCGGCGTCTTGGCAAAACAGTTCTTAGGCGGGGCAGCCCATCACTGATCCAAAATACACCGCCTCTACTTGATGCAGCAAGCGGAGCCAAAATATTGCCTGAGACCACCGGGTTTTCAAACTCTCGCGGAGCAGAAGGACCCAACGCAAAAATACCGTTAACTTCACCTTCCTGTATCGCGAAAAGTCCCTGTTCAGTACTTTCTAAGAGGGCTTCAAATCCCAGATTATCCACAGTTGGCAATAACGCAACTTTACTTTTTTGACCACTAGGCGAGGTCACAATAACTTCTTTGGGCGCGGCTCCCAAGGTTCGCCTGATGATCCGCACCTTTGGACCAACGTGCTCTGTAATCAATGTCTCTTCTTCCAAATCGGGCTCAGACATCATCCAGTGGGCTAATCTGCGCAGCAACTCCAGCTGCGGACCACCGCCTTCGAATTTGCGATCCCAAAGCCAAGCATGATCAGATGCCAGCAAAGCAATACGTCCCTGTTTCACACGATCTAAAACCAAAAGAGGCTGCTCTTGTGCACCGGTCATAAGCACATGGCCTGAACGCGGTTTTATCTCAACCTGGCGGAACCAGCGGCCCCAGTCACTCTGGTGAGTTAATCCAGATGTAACCGGGTGTCGTTCTCCAAGGCCAGTGATTTTGGGAACATAGCCAGTGCTTAAAACGCGCGAAGTTGGCTCTGCGGGCAGAATACGGCCGAGCGGCGATCTAAACAGCGAATTGGCGGAGGCAAAATCTGGTCCAGCCACCACAAGTACTGCGCCGCCATCCTCTACATACCCCGAGACATTTTCTAAATATGACATTGGTAGAATACCGCGCCTTTTGTAGCGGTCAAAAATAATAAGATCAAAACCGTCAATCTTTTCCATAAACAGCTCGCGCGTAGGGAAGGCTATTAGTGATAATTCGTCAACCGGAACGCCATCCTGTTTTCCAGGAGGTCGCAAAATGGTGAAATGCACCAGATCAACCGAACTGTCCGATTTAAGCAAATTACGCCAAGTGCGCCCACCTGCATGTGGTTCTCCTGAAACCAACAAAACCCTTAAACGATCTCGGATTCCATTAATAGAAAGCAAGGCGACATTGTTTTTTTCCGTGAGTTCTCCCTCGAGCGGATCTAGGTTAAACTGAAATATGTTCGCACCGGAATGCTGCAAAGTCAACTTAACCTCAATGTCCTCTCCGATCGGAAGAGCAAATCGTTGTGGTGTTTGCCCGCCGATCGAGACTGTCACCCCGCTCTGCGCCGAACCTTGGGGTACATCACCCAGTTCTTCGATGCGCAGCGCGATTGTAACCGCCTCTCCTACAATCGCGAAGGCCGGTGCGTTTTTCACAATCAAACGACGATCATACCCATTTTTTTTGCCACTTAGAAAAACATGGAAAGGTGCAGGCAACGTCGGCAACTCATTGAAGTCATGAATTTGGCCATCCGTAATGGCAATAATACCAGCAATCTGTGCTCCAGGTTCTTCGGCCAGCACGTCCTTTAGTGTTCGAATCATGCGCGTTCCAGAATTATCTTCACCGTCCGTAACTAGAACACGGCGAATTTTGACGCCACCGAGATTAGTGAGCTTCTCTTCAAGCGCCTGCACTGTGGTATTTGACTGCTCAGATCGGTCCATGATTGCTTGTGAACTGCTTTTATCCTCTAAAATAATTACAATATCTTTCAAATACTCCCGCTCTTGCTGCATTAAACTAGGTTGAAGCAATGCAAGTAGCAGAATCACAAGAGAAACCATGCGCCAATACCACCCGCGCAAATGACGTATTACACCAACTGAAACTCCAACAAAACAAAGACCAGATAGAGCAAACCAAAAGATCCACGGGACCAGAGGGTCCAACTGCAGGCTGGCCATCATTTACCCAGCCTTTCCAACAATGCCGGCACATGCACTTGATCCGATTTATAGTTTCCCGTCAGAACATGCATGATCAAATTGACACCAAAGCGAAATGCCATTTCCCGCTGTCGTTCACCCGCATAGCCCCGACCAACGGGATAGTTCGCAACGCCAGCATCATCCAAAGCCCAAGCGGACGCCCAATCATTACCACCGATCAGAACTGGCGTCACTCCATCGTTGAGCATCCTAAAGGGCAATTCCTCACTTGTCCCACTTTGCATGTTTGACGCCTGCACCCAAAGTTGACTGCCCCGATAGCGTCCGGGGAAATCCTGCAAAAGATAGAAAGAACGTGTTAGCACATGATTATCAGGCACCGTTTCCAATCTTGGAATATCAAGCGATTGGGTCAATTTTTGAAGTGCTCGATTGACCTGACCTTGCCCTCTTGCGCCTGCCAAATCTCCGTCCCGCGTATCAAATAAGATAACGCCTCCCGTATTGAGATATATGTTTAGTTTTTCATAAGCCTGTCGACTTGGCAGGGGTTGGGACGCCGACACAGGCCAGTAAATAAGTGGAAAAAAGGCTAGTTCATCACTTTCTAGAAAAATACCTACTGGTTGCCCAGGCTCAACGGAGGTCCGTTCACCAATAACTTTTGACAAGCCATAAAGGCCTTCGTTTGCAATCTGGTCGACGGCCTTATCACCACTCAGGATATGTCCCAAAACCACCTCTTGCGTAAGCGCAATTTCAGGTGAGAAATTGCTTTCTGCACCTACTGGAAGGGCAGGATGCACAAACAATATTGCCAAACAGAGCGCAGCACTGGTGCGCAGACGGCCACTGATCGAAAGACTGGCCAAAATATCTATGACCATTGCTAAAACGGCCAAACTTAAGAAAAAACCGGCCAAATCGTTTTCTGCAATTGAGGATTGTTTTAAAACCACATCACCTGGCCACTCCATTGCCTCAAGTGCGTCCGAATTAAGCGCCAAATTTCGTGAAATAACGCGTGCGTCAGATTGATAAATACCCGGGGGCATTTTTGCATTAAATTTGCCCTCTTCTAGAACACTGCCCTTAACTCCAACCAGGCTTTGACTAGCGGAAAGCAGTCCAAAACCATCAAGAGTTTTTATCGGAGTCCAAGTTTGACCGGCTAAATCTTGAATATCAACACTTAGATTATCACGACTTGCCAACCGTTGAAGCAGTTTTGGAAATAATCCAGTGAGGGGAAGATTAGACCACTCGGCATTGGCCGTCACATGTACGAGCACGATTTGACCCAATCCCAGTTGAGTGCGCGTCACAAGAGGCGTCCCATCCTGCAAACTCGCAATCACTTTACCAGAAAGCTCCGGTCCCGGTTGGGCCAAAACCTGCGCATATACCCGCAAATCTGGAGGAATTTCCAAACCTGCAAAAGGGCTATCTTCCTCGAACGGAGCTACTTCCTTGGGCAACCCCCAACTCATCGCACCATCAAGCCGCCGACCGCCATGTCTGAGAGCAACTGGCATCAGCGGATCTCTCAGGAAAATATCTCGTTTGGCCCCTGCTAGCCTTGGGCCAGCGAACCGAAGCAGAGTGCCTCCGCCTTTGACCCACGCTTCAACATCTTCAGCCGCCTCAACTGTCACAACATCTGCGAGCAAAATTATGTCTGGATTGGCCAGTAGAATATCCGCCATCTGACCACTCAAGATGTCAGCGTTTTGGCCAAGAGCCCTCTTAGCATAGTGAGAGGACTTTAAAAGCTCGGTCACTTCGCTGTCACCACTCCCTGCAAAGATGGCCGCTTCAACCCGGCGCAATTCATTTGCAAGAATAAATCTAGCTCCAGCATAGCGTTGGGCTTCTATCGAAAAACGGGTGATCCGGTTTCGCAACTCAGGTGGCAGTGAGATTTCAACACGCACATCATTTTTACCTGCTTTAAAAGCTTGCTCGAGCCTTGCTATTACCTCGGGGTTTCCTGCAGGATCGACACCTTCGGCCAGCAGAGTAAAGTCAGCCTGACCCACATCGGACAAGCGATGCACGTCAACCGCAAAGCTGTCTTCAAGCAAGCTCACGCCAGAAAGCGTAAAAAGAGGCGCTTGACTGTTATAAACAGAGACTTCACCACGATCCTGTAAATCGGATAGGAAGCGACTTTTCTGGCCCCCATGTGCAAGGCCATCCGAAAACCATATTGTATCAAATTTCTTTGATATTACAGCCTGTAGGACTGCCGTTGCTTGTGACCAATCGGGATCATGGGCGCGGGGTTTCAAAGACGCTATACGTCCTTTTAACATATTCACTGGGCGGAACTCGAGTGTACTAGGCGCAGTCAACAACATGAATGCCACATTTCGAGACGCCCGCTCAGCATCTTTTAGCTCATTCTCAATCTGTTCAATTTTTTGTGACCAGTCCCGACCCGATGCCCAAGATCCATCCAGTAAGATAAGAAGATCCCCCCTAGTCTGAACGTTCTCTTGTCTGTTCAATATCGGTCCAGCCATGCCAATGATAACACTAGCCATCGCAAATGAGCGCAATAGAAGCAACCACCAAGGAGTGCGGTCGCTGGCGTGACTTTTATCTAATAGGCCATGCAATAAAACCACAGCTGGAAAAATCCGTCTGATTGGGGCTGGGGGAATAGCTCTTAGAATGATCCAAAGTACCGGTAGGACCAAAAGACCCAATAATATCCACGGTACTGCAAACCCCAAAGTAGCAAAAAATGCCATTACCCAGTACGCCCTTTTGACAAAGATTGATAGATTTTAGACAACGTAATTATCAGCGCAAATGATCCGTCATCAACCAGAAAATCCCAGCGCGCCATATCGGCAAGTTCGCCAAGTCTTTGTTGCCTATCTGCCAAACGCTTTAGGTACTCACTTTTTAAATCCGCAGCTTGCAGAGTATCATGTTCGACACTGCCAAGGACACTTTGAAAAAGTGCCCTACCTTGAAAAGGAAAACTGCATTCTAAAGGATCAAGAACTTGCAGTAAAACACCCCGGACACCTCGGTCGGCAGCAATCGACAAAATACTCTCAACGTCGGTACTTTTGCTAAGAAAATCAGACGCGATAAGAGCAGTGGCACTGGTCAAAAATTCTGCTGGACCTGTCAAGCTGTAATCTGTATCCATTTGCAAGTTCAACTGTTTAGCTAATTGTAAAATCTGTTTGCGACCACGACTGGGCGCCAAAGTACTGTCACATAGGCCAACCCGCTCTCCAGCCTTTTCAGCTGCAATTGCTATAGCTAAGACAAGGATCGCGGCTCTATTATTTTTACCAGCATTGCCTTTTGAGGCAAATCGCATTGAGGCCGATTGGTCAACCCAAACATGCAGGGCTTGCGGTGTTTTCCACTCTAATTGACGAACGAAATACTGGTCTTGTTGCGCAGAGCGACGATGATCTATCGAGCGTGGGCTATCAACCCCGTTTTCAAACGGGCGATATTGCCAAAAATGATCCCCCAGACCTGCCTTTCTGCGGCCGTGTTCGCCCATGATCAAAGATCGTGACAAGCGTTCAGCCTCGAGCAGGAGGTCTCCGCCAGAATCGGCTAATTCAGCAGCCTGGGCGCGTAATGTGAGCGCATCACTCATGCAGCAACGCCCCGATCATCAATACCCTTAGCTGTCTCTGAGATGATTTGTTCCAAAGACACGCCTTGGGCCTCGGCAGAAAACCGTAATGACATTCGATGAGTCAATACGGGCGCAGAAACCTCTAAGACGTCGCTAATGGATGGAGATAGGCGGCCTGCCAGCAGCGCATTGGCCCGGCACATCAGCATCAATGCCTGTGCAGCCCGTGTTCCGGGCCCCCAAGCTACGGCCGAGCACACTTGATCAGATGATGTTTCATCTTCTGGGCGCAATGCCCTTACAAGTTCTAAAATAAAAGTAACTACGCTCTCGCCAACAGGCATCCGCCGGATCAGTGTCTGTGCATCGATCAGCATGTCAGTATCAAAGACCTGGACGGCCTCGCCTTCATGCACCCCGGTCGTGGCAATCAGGATATCTTCTTCTGTCGCTCTATCAGGATAGCCAATCTGAATCTGAACTAAAAAACGATCTAACTGAGCTTCGGGTAAAGGATATGTGCCTTCCTGCTCGATCGGATTTTGCGTCGCCAAGACATGAAAGGGGGGCGAAAGAACACGCGTTTGCCCAGCGATACTAACTTGCTTTTCCTGCATTGCCTGTAGAAGCGCGGACTGAGTACGCGGACTGGCCCGGTTGATCTCATCGGCCATTAAAAGCTGGCAGAAGATTGGACCTTGAATAAACTTAAACTGCCGTGATCCGTCAGATCCTGTCTCTAACACTTCTGACCCCAAAATATCGGCCGGCATCAGGTCTGGCGTAAATTGAACTCTGTTCGTGGCAAGGCCCATCACCGCCCCGAGTGTTTCTACAAGCCGCGTCTTTCCCAATCCGGGAACTCCAACCAAAAGAGCATGCCCTCCAGAAAGAAGCGCCCCAAGCGCGAGGTCAACAACATCAGGTTGCCCAATAAATCGTGTGGAAATTGCTGTTTTGGCCTTCTCAAGGCCGATCATCACACTATCTGCATAAACAGACAAAGATGTATCGGATGACATTCAAACTCTCCCTTGTAAATTAGCTTTACACATAAGAGAGTATTGCTCTGATTGGAAATGGCAAAACATAATGAGCGCAGAAAAAATAACAACTTCGTCGGCAGACGGTATTGCAAGTGCAGCGCGAGCTGCATCTAAAGGGAGCCAACTGCCTCCAGTTCACCTTTGGGATCCTACATTTTGTGGCGATTTAGACATGCGGATCGCTCGCGATGGGACGTGGTTTTACCTCGGCACACCCATTGGGAGGTTCGAACTCGTCAAGCTCTTCTCGTCAATTCTACGCAAGGATGGGGACAAGTATTTCCTTGTTACGCCTGTTGAAAAAGTTGGCATCATCGTCGAGGATGTCCCTTTTGTAGCTGTGGATTTCACCGTGACAGGTGAAGGAGCAGAGCAAGAGCTCCGCTTTGAAACGCATGTTGGCGATTTCTCTCACGCCAGTGCAGAGAACCCAATACGCGTTGTGCGCGATCCTGCGAGTGGCGAACCAGCACCCTATGTCCATATCCGCGCGGGGCTGGAAGCGTTGATCGATCGCAAAAGCTTTTATCGTTTGGTGGATCTTGGAACGCATAAGAAGGTCAAAGATCAAAGCTGGTTTGGCATTGTTTCTTTAGGCGAGTTCTTTCCAATTATTCCCTCAAATGAATTGGAAGAAACCGACTAATTACGATTAATCATCATCTATGACAGGCAGATTTAATGCGTTAGACAGGCAAACCCTGACACGTTTTTAATTCAACATTTCGAAAGCATCTGGTATGATAGGAAAAAAGGAGAAATGATATGCGGTTGAACCTTTTATTAGTTGCTCTGATATTCCTAACTGCTTGTGATATTCCGTTTGTGCCCATGATGTAGAATTGACCACAGTTATCTGCGGTTTCCCAGGTAATCAAAAACAAATGTAACAGGTAAGCATCTTTGTTTGTCAAACGACCAGTTTGTGAACTGGCCCAGAATGTTTTTATGTGGCCCAAATCACCTTAGATATTTTACAAACCAATTTGGGCAGTTCACTTTTAACAAAAAAACTTTGTAGATTGATTAGAGAATCGTCTTAAATTACAGTCAAGGTGAATTCCAAGCGATTTTAAATTTATGGGTTAGTTGTTGGTTTGGGCATTGGGAAGGACTTTTAGCGGGATGTCAAATTGGATAAAGGGCCTGATTTTTTTTCTTTTTCTTGGTGCCTCACCAGCGATAGCTGAGGAAAATCGAGAAGAAGTGGCTGCGCTGCAACTCGCTTTGACCTATTTTGGATTTCCTGCAGGCGAGCCAGATGGAATTTTCGGTCTAAAAACCGAGAATGCAATTTCTTCGCTACAAGCCTGCGTTGGTCTGGCCGAAACTGGGGATATCTCGAAGACCGCAAGATCTTTTGTTACGGAAGCATACCAAATTGCAAGCGCGCAAAAGCTGACTGGGGGCTGTGCACTTTTGCAGACCTATATAAAAACCGGATACCAATGCCCGTCCGCAAATTGGACAAAGTTGTTTTCGTGCAAAATGAACGCCAGTAAACAGAGGGTCTCGGTCTGTGCCGCCATAGATCAGGTTCGATATACATTTGGCACAACAGGCGAAATCCCAAAAGTCAGATTACAAAGCATGCTGACACAAACATATGTCCCTTGGATGGGATTGGGCCGTTATGTGAATGATGATCTCAGCATGATGGATGATGACATAACATATCGGGTCTATTCCAGCATTGACCGATCCATCCAAGAGCCATCGTTGACAGGCGGAATTGATGTGATCCGATCCGACAAAATTATCGCCGCTATGCAGTGCGACCAAGACAGCATTAATTCCAATATTCAAGAGGCATCTGACTTGCTGGAAACTGCTGGATTATGTTGGGATAAAAAAGGTGAAAAATGGGTTGGGTGCAGCAGAGTAGGAGGGTGGCAACGTTTTGTTGATGGACCTGTCTTCCCCTACGAAGCCTATCAGCTTGGTGAATTTATTTCTGGCTGCCCAATGTATGGCGAAGGTGCAAAGCTTCCTGAGCAGGCTTATGAGTTTGGACTATATCTGCAAGAACTGATCCGGACCAAAGACCTTGCATCCCTCTACGACAATGTCAGAACCAAACTCATAAACGGCCCATCAAAAGAGCAAGCTTCCGATAAGGGTTTCGATCAATTTTTTAGCGATAAATGGGCCAGTACCGTTTTATCGATTGAACCTGAGTGTACCAAACTCGGGAGAAAAGGCTACATGATTGGTGGTGGATTAATCTGGTTTGACAGATTGCAGGACGAGGCCACAAAGCGGTTTACCGACGGCTGGACAATTATTTCCATCAATAATGATCTCGATACGCCAAAATAGTAAGCAATAAAATCAAACTGATAGTGGAGTTTATGAGCTTTCGATGCAATGCCAGTTAAAAGCCTGTCGACATGCCCTTCATTGTATTTTTCAGCCTCTTTGGGACATAGGATTTTTGTCCCTCGGCCCAATTGTTGGGTTTGGTGTTGGTTTTCAAGAGCGGCATTACGTAAAATAAACCCAACCCTAAACCTGCAATAGCGATGATTGTTGTAAATGCTTTTTTCACTGCAAACCTTTCATGGCCACCCTTTAGAACTTTTTAAAGGTAAACTTTTGGGAAGGTGTACTGAAAAACATTTCGGAAATCAAAGTATCAAAGTGACTGTACATAAAAGATCTAACTATTTTCCGATCCCAGATCACTGAAAAGCTTGGCCATCAGTGTCAAAGCACTGAAAAAAAGTCGTTCCGGCATATGTTCGTTTGGCGCATGCTGAGAACATTGCCTATAGCTGTGTGGAATCCAGATTGTGGTCAAGCCAAGCGCTTGTGTAAAACATTCGTTTGGCAATGACCCTGCCAAGTTAGGTAAAAGATGTACGGGCCGACCAGCACCTTTTTCCAGAGAGCTCACGACCTTTTGTACCCAAATATTATTAGCGTCTTGACGCGTGGCTTTAAACGCAACCTGATTCTCTTGGAAAATGATGACATCCTCAAAACCAAGATGGTCAAGATGCTGGCGAAGGTCGGGCAATATCGCATCAGTATCAGTACCGACAACATACCGTAACTGGCATGTTGCCTGCGCAGATCCTGAAATTGCGTTGACTGGTGCCTCGGGAACTCCTGAGTTCATTGCCAGAATGGCAAAGGAGTTCCATCCAAACACCCGCTCATTGGGGCTTAGGTCACGTTCCCCCCAATTCACATCAATAATGCTTTCCTGCGTGTCTGCATCTGGCAGAAGATCAATCATTGCTCGGACTTCTGGAGTAAGACTGGTTGGACGCCAAGAGACTATTTGTAATTGGCCACGCGCATCGGTCAGCGTCGCCAAAGCCTGAGTAAGCCGGATAGCAGGATCAGCTATCAATCCCCCCCAGTTTCCTGAATGCAGAGCTTGTGGGCGCAGATCGACCGAAAGACCAAAATTTAATGCCCCGCGTGATCCAAGAAAAACCGTCGGTGTGTCGATATCTAGCCGCGGACCGTCCGAAGATATCAGCACATCGGCTTTCAGAGTGTCTTTGTGTGCCTGGCAAAACCCAAAGAGGCCAGGCGACCCAGTCTCTTCGCCCATTTCCAAAAGAAATTTGACATTAAATCCCAACCGGCCTTGCACGTCTAAAACTGCCTTAAGCGCTAACAGGTTGATCAAGTGTTGCCCCTTGTTGTCAGCCGTTCCACGGCCGTAGATCAGCCCATCGCGCGCTACAGTCTCAAAAGGCTGCAAGCCTTCATGCCATCCTTCATATTGGGCATGGATCACATCTCCATGGCCATAGATTAAAATTGTCGGTAGCACATCATTCTCATGCCTGTGCGCAACCAATAGTGGCGGAGCGTTTTTTATTGGATTGGCATAAATCTTCTGGTCAAAGCCAATCTCGTCAAGCAAAGGAGCAATGCCTTTGCTCAAATAATCCCTCAGTACTTCATCTTGATCAGGCAACTGACTTTGTGTGGGCATCGCTACCAACCGCGCCAGCCAGTCTTTGGCAAAACCACTCACTTTCATATTGTCCAGCCTGGCCAACAATAAAGTGGAGTTTTGCAGATTTTTATCATGCATGAGAAATTGTCCTGATTGCTTAGATTATGCCTTGATCTTATACTAACCACTCCCCACTCCCTGAACCAGAAAAATTTGTCACTCTATTTGTGAAACAAGATATAGAAATTAATCCTAAAATGCTTAGAGTGACTTTAACAAATTTTGCTTACAACTCAGTAAAACACATTCAAAAAAGGATGATGTAATGAATATTATGCCAATCATTAAAGCGGCTGAAGCCGAACTGAAAACAATTTATGAGGATTTGCATATCCATCCGGAAATTGGATTCGAAGAGACCCGCACAAGTACAATTGTTGCTGATAAACTAAGAGACTATGGAGTGGACGAAGTTCACACAGGTATTGGCAAGACAGGCGTTGTAGGGCTTATACATGGTAAATTGCGCGGTAATAGGCGCGTCGCAGTGCGCGCAGATATGGATGCCTTGCCCATAGATGAGATCAGCGGGTTAGATTACTCATCACAAACACCGGGTTCGATGCATGCCTGCGGCCACGATGGGCATACAACAATGCTGTTGGGGGCCGCCAAATACCTTGCCCAAACACGCCAGTTCGAAGGCACTGCCGTTCTCATTTTTCAACCCGCCGAAGAAGGCTTAGGCGGGGCAAGAAAAATGATAGAGGAAGGGCTTTTTCAACAGTTTCCCTGCGATGAAATTTTTGGCATGCATAATTCACCCACCGGAAGGCCAGGCACTTTTGACATTTGCAAGGGTGTGGCAATGGCAGGGGCCTCATTTTTTGATATTAATATCCGCGGACAGGGGAGCCACGCCGCCATGCCGCAGCAGTCCAAAGATACGATTGTAATAGCATCTACCCTCGTAAGTCAGCTGCAATCTATCGTTAGTCGCAATGTCGCGCCGTTGGATTCATGTGTACTCTCAGTGACGAAAATACATGCAGGAAGTGCGTACAATGTAGTTCCCGAAACAGGTCATATTGCTGGGACGGTACGCTATTTCAGAGGCGAGGTCTGTACTTTAGTCCAAAACCGGTTGCAAGCGATCTGCGATGGGATTGCTTCCGCTTATGAGATAGAGATTGATTTAAAAATGAGAAATGTTTTTGATGTTCTAGTCAATGATGACGCCCTTTCTGATGCCTATCTTGCCGCAGCAGAAGATATTTTAGGACCTGAGAATGTCTCTCATATTTCGGTACCTGCGACTGGCTCCGAAGATTTTGCCGACATGCTCCGGATTGTACCCGGGGCCTACTGTAGAGTCGGTCATACAGGGACGATCGGCTTGCATAACCCCGCTTTTGTACTTGGCCAAGAAATTTTGCCGATCGGCGCATCCATCATGGCGCGTGTTGTGGAGAAGCGGTTACCCTTATCCCACGGGAGTTAACCTTTGGCATCATTTGGTCTGTCTCGGCTTAAAAAGGGAATGAGAAAGCCTAATACAATCAATCGCCAAACATGATGGCCTGCAACAAAGGCCGGACTAAGACCAAGCTCGGTGGCAATCGCCACCATTGCCTCCACGCCACCTGGCGCAAAGGAGACAATTAAGAGCGCCGGATCTAGACCGAGCACAAGCAGAACAAACATCGCTCCAAGAAAAGCTCCAATCCCTCCTACCGTGGTCACTGCAAGACCTGCCCAGAGTGATCGCAAAAGCTCTTTTCTACTGACACCATCAAAGCGGGTGCCAATCAAAGAGCCCATGATAACCAAGGCAAGGAATAGAAAACCATCGGGCAGGCTTCCTGGTGTGAGTTCTGTTAAATGTGCCACACTTGAAACGCACATCCCTGCGATCAACAGTGCCGCCGGAACACGCCATTTGATAAAAACTAGTCCCAAAAGTACTGATCCCAAAGATAAAAATCCTAGTTCCAAAAAACTCAATCTAGCCTCGGGCATAAGTGCCGCACCAAGATCACCAAACAATGCGATAAGAAGTAACGGTACACATAAGCTCAGAAATAAAACACGAATACTCTGGATAATCGCAACTTTGCGAACATCGGCATTCTTGTCTTCACTGAGAGCCAAAACAAACGAAAGATGCCCCGGTGCCGATGCAAGACCGGCGGTAGGGCGATCAAACCCAAAATATTGTTCCATGATAAAGCGACACAAAAACACTATTAATATAAGGCTAAGCGTTAGGATTACAAAACTGATCGGCCACGTTACAACGGCCCACACCACGTCAAATGTCACAGAAGATCCAATACCAATGCCCAAAATTACAAAGCATATACTGCGTAAAATTGGAGGGATATGGACCTTTATACCTGCCAGACCAGCATAGGTAACCGCCACTGCCGCGCCAGTTAGCATGGGCACTGGAAAGCCGATCCAATAGAAAAGTATGGCCCCAAAAGATCCTATAACAACGGTCCAGAGTGTTTTCATCAATTCATTCTTTTTCATGCTTAGGAGCCTCAAAAACTTTTGGCGTTCTTTACAACAGGTAAGGCTCAATCACCATCTGCCACGCCTTTTGCTCGCAATCTCGTCCGACGCGCTCTGTATGTTGGAAAGGCGATTAAAATAAGAGCAAGTGTCAGTAGGCTCAGGGTCATCGGACGCTCTAGGATAAAGCCAAAGCCATCATAAAGCTGCATAGAACGGGAAAAATTGTCTTCCAGCATGCTGCCCAAAATGAAACCAATAAGCAAAGGGGCAAGAGGGTAATCGGCAAACCGTAAAATTGTGGCGCAAACGCCAAAGCCGATGAGAATTAAAAGTTCAGTTGCATTATTCTGACCTATGTAGGCCCCCATTAGCGTAAAGAATAAAATAAATGGGATAAGGTAAGTGCGCGGTACGATCAGAATTTTGGCAATATACGGAATGAGGGGCAAATTTAGGATCAGCAGGATCAAATTGCCCAGATACATCGAGACAATAACGGACCAGAATATCTCAGGTTGATCCACCATCAGCCGCGGTCCAGGCGAAACATTCAGAGCAATCAGCGCACCCAACAAAATAGCAGTTGTCCCAGACCCAGGAATACCTAGTGTTAAAAGGGGTACAAAAGAGCCTGTACAGGCGGCATTGTTGGCACTTTCAGGTGCGGCAAGGCCTTTGATCGAACCTTTGCCAAATTGATCTTGTTCTTCTTTTGGGGCGATGTTGCGCTCGACCGCATAACCAAGAAAGCTAGCGATTGTTGCACCCGCACCCGGCAATACACCAATAAAAAAACCCTGAATGGATTGACGCCCGATGACTGGCGCAATTGCACGGGCCTCTTCCTGCGTAATGCGCAATTCCCTGATTTCGGCATTGCCCTCACCGGGATTAGAACGCGATGGATCAAGAACCAGGTAAATTGCTTCTGGCAAGGCAAACATCGCCATTGCAAGCGTTATAAAGCCAAATCCGGATTGAAGATCCATTATCCCCATAGTAAAGCGCGGCAAATTGTATAAAGCGCCCTCACCTACTGTGGCCATAATCAAACCTAACACAGTCATTAGCAATGCTTTGCTAACCTGCCCAGATCCAGCAAATGTTGAGATCGCTGAAAGGCCCACCACCATAAGAGCAAAATATTCCGCCGAATGAAACAACAGGGCAACAGTTGCCAGAGCAGGTGCAAATATCATCAAAAGAACAGCACCAATGGTGCCACCTGAAAAGGATGAAATAGCCGCCACAGTCAGGGCTTTTCCCGCTTTGCCCTGTCGGGCCAGAGGATAGCCATCAAAACTTGTGGCAACAGTGGACGCAACACCGGGCGCATTTATTAGAATAGAAGAGGTCGATCCACCAAATATTGCGCCATAATAAACGCCGGCCAGCAAAATAATAGCCGCCGAGGGATCTCCAATTGTAATCGCAATTGGTATCATAATTGCAATAATTGACATAGGACCTAGCCCGGGAAGCATGCCAATGAATGTTCCAATCAGACAGCCACCAACTACCATCAACAAATTTGTGACTGAAAATGCAGTCCCCAAGCCAATCATTAGTCCTTCAATCATGGCCTTCTCCTAGACTAGAAAAAATGGAAACGGCCTCAGGAAAATACCCAAAACTTCTTGTACAAGATACCAAATAACACCAGTTGAAAGACCCGATATCAAAAATAGGCGAAGCAATTTACGCTCGCCAAGCAGCGCGCCTGAGAAAACCAAAAAGGCAGTTGTAGAGGCTAGAAAACCCATCGGGCGCAAAAATAATGCATAAGCAACCATGAACGAAAGCAACAAAAATGCTTGGCCGATTTTATACTGCCCTAAATTGCGGTAATTGATATCGCCTTCTTTGAAATTTATATCACTTTTCTCCATCCTTAAAACTATCGATAAAGAGATAATAATGCCTAAAATCGCAAGAGCTTTGGGAAAAGTGCTTGGCCATATTGGGCTACGGCGCATGAACGGAGGCATACCTGCATCCATCATGAAAAAGGCGGTATAACCATATGCGAAGCAAATCAGTAAAATGATTAATGCGATCCATCGGTCAAGTGCCATGTAATCCCTCCAATTGCCGCTGGCCCCAATATGAGGGACCAACGCTGTTCAGATTGTCTTCCCTAGAGAAACCCAAGTTTCTTCATGAGATCACCGATAACCTTTTCCTGACCTTCTAAGAAAGTGCGGAATGCGTCACCAGAATTATGAATATTTACCCAACCATTACGGCTGCGAACTTCTTCCCATTCGGGTGTATCATACATTTTTGCAAGTGCATCTTGATACGCAGCCAGCTTGTCTACCGGAAGACCAGGAGCCGCAAAAAAACCACGCCAGTTCACAAAATTCGTGTCAATGCCCTGCTCTTTCATCGTGGGTGCATCCGCAAAAGCATCTACCCTTGCATCAGATGTAACGCCAAGAATTTTTACTTCACCCGCTTGCGCAAGTGCGACAGCTTCTGAGAACCCTGTTGATAAGGCTGCGATCTCACCTGACAAAAGTGCTGCCATTGCTTTGCCACCAGCGTCATAGGCAATGTATTTAACGTTGAGGGCATCTTTGCCTGCTGCCTCCATCACCATGGCTGCAACCAGATGATCCATTCCGCCTGGAACCGAACCACCCCCAATTGCTGTGCTATTGGGATTTGCGTCATATGCGGCAATCAAATCAGTCATTGTGTTCAGGCTGCTGTCTTTATTGACGACAATAGCCGCATAATCCCCAATTGTACCCGCTACCAATGTGAGATCGCGGAAATTATGGGGAAATACGCCTGTCAGGGACCGGATAACGATAGGTGTTGAATTCACCATCATAGTGCCGTGCTGGCTATCAGCATTTTCAATCATAAAGCCAATGGCTTTACCACCGCCACCACCAGACATGTTTTCATAAGATGCAGATCCGACCAGACCCGATTTAGTAAGAGCCTCACCTGTTCCGCGCGCAGTTCCATCCCAGCCGCCACCGGCACCACCAGGAATGATAAAATGCACACTGTCCAACACTTGATGGCCGCCAGCGAACACGGGTATAGCTATAGACATTGCAGTTGCCGCCGTAGTGACAAGCACCCGGCGTGTAAATTTCAATTTAGACATTATGTCCTCCTATTTGACATGACCCTACGATCCAGATCATGAATGGTTATTATGCAGATCAAGCTGACACAAACCTGACATGCATCTTAAAATTGTGGGAACTCGATGCGATACCTATTAGTGGAAGACAATCTAGCCCTTGCAAAAGCGATTCTGGATCGCATGTCGCTAAATGGACATGTTGCAGACCATGCGGCCCGTATTGGGACAGCGAATGATTATTTGAAGGTTTCCGATTATGACTTGATTTTATTGGATATTATGTTGCCTGATGGTGATGGAAGGCAGCTTTTGAAAGAATACCGGGCGAATTCAGGAAAGACCCCGATTATTGCATTAACCGCGCGATCTCAAGTCTCTGACAGGGTTGGCGTCCTAGATCTGGGAGCAGATGATTATTTAACTAAGCCCTTCGATTTTTCCGAACTTGAGGCACGATGTAGAGCTGTTATACGCCGTCAAGGGGGGGCGGCAGAAAATATAAAGCGATTCGGAAATACAGTATATGATGGGGTGTCAGGCAAGCTTCGCGTCGATGATATACCCATCCGACTGAGGAATCGTGAGCTGCGTCTCCTAGAGATCTTCATCAATGCGCCAGGTCAGCTATTTTCCAAATCCAAACTAGTAGATCGACTATTTTCATACGAAGACGACGTTGCCGAAAATGCGATCGAAGTTTACGTAGCGAGGTTGCGCAAAAAGCTCGAAAGTTCAGATCTTAAAATCATAACCGAGCGTGGTATGGGCTATCGGCTAAGCTTGTTATGACAGATCGTGTAAGAGCAAGCGGATCCATCCGTGGCAGGTTACTTATACAGTTACTGAGTGGCGCAGGTATCTTGGCGTTGATTTTGTTTTTTGTTGTACAAAATTTTACCAAACAATTGGCCGAAGAAAATCAGGATAATATTCTCAGAGCCTCAGTGACGTCCATTCTTGACGTGGCCGCTGTGCAAAATGGCCAAATTACCATTGACATCCCATACTCCGCATTTTCGATGCTTGGAAACGTCAGCGATGACCGCGTCTTTTACAAAATCACACAAAATAATATATTTTTAACGGGCTACGATAGCCTTCCAGACGCAAAGCCAGCCAAATCTCTTTCTCAGCCACGGGTATCAACAGCCAATTACCTAGGTGAGGAAGTGAGGCTTGTCACGTCAACCAGACTTTTGTCAAACGCAGGTGTACCAGTTCTTATTTCAGTCACGATAGCGCAGACCCGTAACGGCCAAAAGCAGACACTGGCATTTATTTCACGACGCGTCTCGATGTTAGGTTTTGGTTTTTTTGCGATTGCAGCCATCCTGACGGTTTATTCGGCCCAATCCACTGTCCGCCCTTTGCAGCAACTGGCTGTTTCCGTATCCCGTCGTGGTCCCCAAGATTTGCGTCCCGTTGCGGCACCTATCCCACGCGAAATGGTCCCCTTGGTAGATGCCCTCAACAAATTTATGGGTCGTTTAAAGAAATCACTTGGGCAATCCGAGGAGTTCATCGCAGAAGCCGCACATCGGGTGCGCACACCTTTGGCAACAGTCAGGACACAGGCCGAAGTCGCTCTGCATAGGGTTGAACAGGATGAAAATCGGGTAGCTTTGCGCGAAATGATCCGTGCAATCGACGAAAGCTCGCGAGCGGCGGGGCAATTATTAGACCACGCGATGGTGACTTTCCGTACAGATTACCTCGAAGTGCAAAAACTTGATCTACGGGAAATGGTTTTTGATTTGGTCGAAAACATGCGCCCAGTTGCAGATTTAAAGGACATCGTTCTCAACCTTGAAAACAGCTCTCCACTCAGTATAATGGGCGATAGTATTTTGATCCAGAATGCAGTTCGCAACCTCATCGATAATGCAATCAAATACTCTCCAGTGGAAAGCCTGGTAAAGCTTAGGTTTCTCCAAGGCCCTCGCAAGATTGGTCTTATCATTCAGGATGAAGGGATTGGTTTCCCTAAGGAGGACAGATCCGATCTGACAAAACGATTTGTGCGCGGCTCAAATGTCGGAGGAAGGATCGGCTCCGGGCTTGGGTTGACCATCGTCGACGATGTTGTAGGGGCACATGGCGGAAGTCTCAGTATTGAAAATAATGCGAAAGGAAACGGCGCATGCGTCACCTTGTGTTTTCCATCTTCTTGATGCTCTTTACCTCCGCAGGCATGAGTTTTGAAATTGAGGCAAAACGAAAATTTATAGCAAAAAATGAGCGTGTCGTACTCACCATTCTGTCAACCACTGATCTAGACTTATTTTCAGACGTCATCACTCGGTTTCAAGAAAAAAACAAAACAATTTCCATTGATTATTTTGAAGTCTCTTCAAGCGAATTATTCAAAGCACTCAATGATGACACTACATCTTTTGATCTCGCCCTTTCAAGCGCAATGGACCTTCAGACAAAAATCGCAAACGACGGACTAGCCTTGGCCTATTCCTCGGAGTTCACCGAAAAACTTCCAGAATGGGCCCACTGGCAAAACTATGTTTTTGCTTTTACACAAGAGCCTGCCTCGATCGCTTTGTCAGCGAAAGATTTTGCCGATCTCCCTATCCCTCAGTCACGCCAAGAGCTTATCGCAACAATTCGTGCGTATCCAGAACGTTTCTCGGGGCGCATCGGCACCTATGATGTCAGAACAAGCGGGTTAGGATACCTCTTTGCCACGCAAGATGCGCGCACCTCAGAGACTTACTGGCGCTTAGCCGAGGTCATGGGCATTACTGGTACAAAACTTTACTGTTGTTCAAGTAAAATGATCAACGACGTGATTTCAGGTGATTTGGCGGTTGCGTACAATGTGCTTGGCAGCTACGCCAATGCCCAAGCACACCTTCAAGAAGACATCATTATTGTAAACCCGAAAGATTTTACCACACTGATGCTGCGCTCTGCGCTTATATCTACTAAGTCACAATCCCCACAGATTGCCGGTGAATTCATCGATCATCTCATTTCATTTAGTCTGGACGCCAATCTGGCTAAACAATTCCCGTTTCCAGCACTTGAATTGGATGCCTTACAACAGGAAACATCCCTGCGCCCAATTAGGCTGGGACCTGGGCTTATGGTCTATCTGGATAGATTAAAACGAGAAAACTTCATCAAGGCTTGGGAGAATGCAACTTTGCAAACACCTCAGGACTGATAGGGCGTGGTCCAACTTAGGCCTTCTTTGGTTCCAGCTTTGGGTGAATATTCGCAACCTAACCATCCCTTATATCCCAAAGCATCCAAATGGCTTAATATAGCTCGGTAATTCAGATTTCCTATATCTGGCTCGTGACGATCCGGCACGCCAGCAATTTGCATATGACCTATTCTATCAAACAAAGTGGCTATCGCGCCAGATACGTCGCCATGGATTGTCTGGTGGTGAAAAATATCAAGCTGGAGCTTTACAGCAGGATGCGCAATCTCATCCATGAGGTCAGTCGCTTGCCAAGTGTTATGGAGAAAGTAGCCAGGAATTGTCAGCTTACTTATTGGCTCTATGCATAGGGCTTTGCCTGCATCTATCAATAGATCAGCTGCGTATCTGACATTGTCAATATAGCATTGTCTATTCTGGTCATTTGGCGCCGCAATCCCAGCCATTACATGCACAGCCCCGGCATTCATATCACGTGCATATTTAAGAGCCAGATCAACAGAATGATAAAACGACTGCCGTTTATCAGGCAACGCCGCAAAGCCCCGTTCTCCCTTCTCCCAAACGCCTGGAAAGAGATTTATCAGACATAATTCAAGCTGATGCCTATCAAGTAAAGAAGCCATTTCATCAGCGTTAAATGCATAGGGAAACAGGATTTCAACTCCAGAAAATCCAGTATCCGCTGCCGCAGAGAATCGATCTAAAAAATGATATTCCTGAAACATCATTGTTAGGTTTGCGCATAATTTTAGCATTTTTAGACTTACACTATTAAGTCACTTTGGATCGGTTAGAACTGGTTTATAACAAAACCACCCTGTAGAGCGTCAACATTTAAAATGTATTACAAATATCTTATAGAACGCAAGTTCAAAGGAAATGAACTCGTTTGAGATGTTCTGATAAGTCCTGTATTTCTGGCCGAATGATACCTTTATTCGGCAAATCGTGAAAATAATGAAAAACACTTTCGTCAGGCTCACTTTTGCGTGCCCAGTGAAGGTCTCGCAGAATTGAAGAGGCTGATGCATCAAGCTCACAAGGCACTTGGCGTCCACTCATGATTGCCCAGAAACCAGTCCAGAGTCGGGCCACTGCCCATGGATTATATCCCCCTCCACCTGTAAGGATAACCCTGTCGCTTAGCTCAAGTAAATTGGAAAAGGTCTGCCACAACGCAGTGTTGGATAAACACAACCGTGACAAAGGGTCATCACGCAACGCATCCGCACCTCCTTGGATGATCAGCGCCTCAGGGGAAAATCGCTGTATCACGGGTAGTACAATCTTATTCACTACTGACAAAAATTCATCGTCGTTGCAAGCTTTAGGAAGTGGGATATTGACCCACCGATCTAGGACATTACCCTTGAGCTGGCCTGTAAATGGCCAGCGCACTTCTTCGTGGGTCGACACGATCAGCAAATTATCATCATTCTCAAACGCTGCCTCGACACCGTCACAATGGTGCGCATCCAAATCAACATAAGAAATGCGCTTTATGCCCAAAGAGCGTAGTCGTCTGATAGCAAACACCAAATCGTTGAGGAAACAAAACCCATTGGCATACGTTGCCATGCCGTGGTGTAGTCCACCGCCCAAGGCATAGGCACACCCACCACCTGCCACAAGCTCGGCGGCAAGGATAGAGCTTCCAACTGAAGTTGCCGGCCGTTGGAACATCTCGCTGAAGACTGGGTTGCTCAGCGTCCCTATATTGTAAGTTTTACGCTCAACGGCGTTAACCTTTTGGGAAAGCTCAATGCTTTGCAACGCGCTAATATAACTATGACTGTGAAATTGTTGTAAAAGCTTGGGCTTTGCACACGGCGCCGTTCTATACTCGCCCGGACCACACCACCCCAGAGCTTTGATCATATCAAGCACAGTCGATACGCGCGGAATTGAAAGCGGATGATCTATGCCAAAACTAGACTGCCTGTAAATTTCCGAACCTATCAAAACCGGTTGTATTGTTGCATTCATTTGCGTCACTTCATTTTTATAGATCACAGATCACCCTGAATTGATGCTGAGTAAACGATAATCAAGATTGGGATGTAAATAGTTCACTCGTCTCCAGATTATCGTAGTCTTCTGATTTCTGTGCCGTTTTTAAACATCGGCAGATAAATTACCAGTCGTCTGAAAAGAAAGTTAAAATTACCCCTTCACATCGGTGATTGATTTGGTTAATGCACTGTCATCTGATCGTGCGGTCGTGGCGGAATTGGTAGACGCGCAGCGTTGAGGTCGCTGTTCTTTAACCGGAGTGGAAGTTCGAGTCTTCTCGACCGCACCACTTAATCTCAGACTGGCTTAGTCTGATGATAAATAACCCACTGATAACATTCTTATAAATAATATTGCCTTAGTATTGGGCTGGAGAGAATGTTGACCAGATTACTGACCAAGAAAGTCCCTTATACATTTAACCGCGCTGGGTATTACTACTTCTCAAGGCGTGTTCCGGCTGATCTTATTCAGCTTTATTCCTATCCCCGAATAGTTCAGGGCTTGAAGACGAGGTCTGCACAGACTGCAAAGACGAGGGCTTTGGTGGCTGCGGCTAAACTAGACGAATACTGGTCTTATCTGCAAATGCCTGATCCTGATTTAATCGGCAGGAATTTGTTAAAGCTGGAGTATGAGCAGTATTCTCGAAATACTCAGCCTAGTTTGTCGAGCCCTTGCAGAGCCAACCTCACGCTGTCTCAGGCTTTGGAAACATATCTAGTTCAGAAGGGTGCCAATAGAGGCAAAACCTTCCATATGGCTGCTCAAAGAGCCTGTACTTATCTAGTAGAGGCTTGTGGCACCAAAGACTTGGATGTATACTCTAGGTCTGATGCTTTGAAGTACAGGGACTACCTCATAGCCAAGGGAATGGTTGGCTCTAGTGTCAGTCGAGTAATGAGTTCTATTAGAGCAGTCTTTAACTTCGCCATCTCCGAATATGCCCTAGACTTAAAGAACCCT
>JAOGIM010000019.1 GCA_028150825.1 Paracoccaceae bacterium | reverse complement strand
TCCAACAAAGGGCCTGGTTTGCGCAATGTTGGATGCGCAATCACGCCTTGTTTTGCTAGAGAATATTTGCGGATTGCCAGACCCATTCCCGGTTGGGCTTCGTAACGGATCATCGGTAGATAAGCGTCAAAAATGTCCCGTGCCTGATCTAGGTTGCCCGTATTAAAGGCGTTCATCACTTGTGACATCATTTCAGGGTAGCCAAAACCAGTCATAGCACCGTCAGCACCGCGTAGAAGTTCTTCGAGCAAATACATGCCACCATTTCCACAAAGGATCGAAATGCGCCTAGCGCCGGCATCAGAGGCCTGTCGCAATTGCGTAATCTTTTCTAGCCCGGGCCAATCTTCATGTTTGAGCATGACACAATTTGCACAATCTTCCACAATTTTCAAAATTACTGAGGGCGATATGATGACGCCTGTGGCAAGAGGAAAATCCTGCAAGACAAAAGGAATTTGGCCAAGCGCCGCTGACGTGTCTTGGTAATATCTTGTGATCTGTGCATCTGTCCGAAGCCGTGACGGTGGCGCGACCATAACCCCTGCTGCGCCGGCCTCCATAGCGGCGTCACTAATCATCGTCATCGCCGAAAAGCCAGGTGCTGAGACACCGACAATCACGGGCACATTGGACTTCTTAGTCACCGTTGTAATGACCTCGATGCTTTCTTGGGAAGATAATTTTTCCGCTTCTCCCATCATGCCCAGAATTGTTAGGCCGGTTGCACCCTTTTCAATATAAATACTGACCATTTTCTCAAGGCTATGAAAGTCCAACGCACCATCTGGTAAAAATGGTGTTGCTGTAATAGTGAAGATGCCCTTTGTGGTTTCATCCAGCATGAATTTTATTCCCAGATTTGTGACTTAGGTTTAAGGTGATTTGACCCAGAGCAATGCTAACAGCAGCCTGACATGGTTCGACGACAGGTAGATCAGTAGCGTCTTCCAGAATACTGCGGTAGTGGGCCATACCAGCGCAGCCCATTATCAGCACGTTTGCCCCGTCTTCATCGCGTAATCGAAGGCCTGTGGCAATCATTGCATTCAAACTTTTATCGCGATCAGCAAGATCTGCAACGCTAAGGCCGAGAGCTCGATCTCCCGCGAGGCGATCCATAACGCCCATAGCTCCAAAAGCGCGCAAGTGACGTGGTATCGAATTTGGCATGATCGCAATGACGCCAAAGCGTTGGCCCAAGTTAAGGGCAGTTGTCACCGCTGCCTCCTGGATGCCGACAACTGGAAGCGGGGTTTGATCGCGCAAGGCATGCAGTCCCGGATCACCAAAGCAGGCAATGACATATCCAGCTGCATCTGTTTGCCTCGCTGCCAGCGACAACATTGGTGCGATCGTAAGGTCAGCCTGCTTTTGGCTCTCAATCCCAAGAGGCCCCTTTGCAAGTGTTAGACAGCGTATTGGAATGCCAAAGCGACGCAACGGTTGCACAGCACTGTCGATACCGTCGGTCACGCTTTGAGAGGAGTTTGGGTTAATTATAATTAGAGATTTTTGTCCAGTCACGTCCTGCCCTCTTGTTGTGAACCGCCTGAGGGCTTGGTCGCAAGCTCCGGACGGTCTATCCAGTTTCCCGCACCAGCTGAGCCAAAAAAATGACCATCTTTGACGAGGGACTCACCACGCAAAATCACATGCGCAGGCCACCCTGTGACAGTGCGGCCTTCCCATGGGTTATATCCCACATTGTCATTAAGATCATTTGAACCGTAGGTCACTTTCCTTTCTGGATCCCAGATCACAATATCTGCATCCATACCCGCAACAAGTGCCCCCTTCTTTTGTAAACCATAAAGCTTTGCTGGGGCTGTTGCTGTGATTTGTGCAAAGGCCTGCGGACCTTGCCCGCCCCGTGATACCATCGCGTCAAACATAAGTGGTAATCGGGTCTCCAGACCAGGCAAGCCATTGGCAATTTCATTAAACGCCGCATCTGGCCCTGCTGAGAGTTTACCAGTTTCGTCATAGCGATAAGGAGCGTGGTCCGAAGAGACAAGCGCGAGCGTGCCCTCTTTGAGAGCCTGCCAAAGCGAGTCCTGATCGACCGTTGTCCGCTGTGGTGGTGAACACATGAATTTCGCCCCTTCCAGACCTGGTTTATCAAGCGCATCTTCGGTCATGAGTAAATAATGTGGGCAGGTTTCCGCCCAGACAGGAGCGTTGCGCGCTTGAGCTACTTTCACGGCACTTGCGCTTTCTGAGGTTGAAATATGAAATAACATCACTGGTTGGTCGAGGTATTGCGCAAATTGACATATCCGTTCAACGGCTTCTATCTCTGCGATCCTAGGACGCGATTGGGCATGATACCTAGGCGACTTACGCCCGGCGCTCAGCAATTGCTCTTTGGCATTGGAGATTATGGCATCGTTTTCCGCATGCACACATACCAAAGCACCATATTTGCGGGCCAAAGCAAGAATTTTGAGAATTTTTTGGTCGTTGAGTTGAATATTGTAAGTGGTGAAAATCTTAAGTGATCGGTGTCCGGTCGCGACCAATTGTGCGAGATCATCTTCAAAGTTGGATACACTCGTATCCGTGATTGTTATATGAAATGCATAGTCAATCATAGCGCCCCGTCTTGCGCGTGCTGTGTAATCGGCGACTGTGTCGGATAAAGTTTGCCCTGTAGCCTGCGCTGCAAATGAGATGACGCTAGTTGTTCCCCCCATTGCCGCAGAGCGCGTAGCGGTCTCAAAGGTATCTGCATTCATTTGACCCATACCTGACATCTGTTCGATATGCGCGTGAGAATCTATACCCCCAGGCATTACGAATTTTCCGTGCGCTGAGATGTTTACTTTTGCATCCCCTAAGTTGCGACCGATCGCGGAAATGGTTGTGCCCTTGATCGCCATATCACTATGGATGATGCCACTGGGTGTCACGATTTTACCATCACGAATTACGAGGTCATTTTCCTCGTCCATCTGGACTATCCTTTTTTCAATCTGATCCAGTCTGCGTCCTTGCTGCATTTTCTGCTGGATGCAAGCGACTTAGTGAGAGGATCTGCTTGGAAACGTTTAAGTTACTTTGCCTCTTGCTTATCTTGGGTCTTCTCAACAAAATCACTGGCGTCATGACGTTCGCGCAGTTGAAGCTCTAAACGACCAGAGGTTTTGTTGACAATTCGTCCTCTTCTGACGGCTGGTCTCGTATTGATCATTTCAGCCCAACGGCATACATTTTTATAAGATTTCACATCTAAAAATTTCGCTGCATTATAGAGCCGGCCTAGCACTAATTGCCCATACCAAGGCCAGATGGCAATATCGGCAATGTTATATTCTTCTCCACAAATATAAGTACGATTTTGAAGGTTTGTATCAAGCACGTCTAGCTGGCGTTTTGTTTCCATAGCGTATCTGTCGATAGGGTATTCGAATTTTTCAGGGGCATAAGCATAAAAGTGTCCAAAACCACCCCCAAGAAATGGGGCACTTCCCATTTGCCAAAATAACCAGGAGAGCATCTCGGGGCGTGTTTTTGGATCAGTTGGAAGAAACGCATCAAATTTCTCAGCTAAATACATCAAGATTGCTCCAGATTCAAAAACCCGTATCGGTTCATCTCCACTATGATCTACGAGCGCTGGGATTTTTGAATTCGGATTTATATCGACAAAACCGCTTCCAAATTGCATTCCATTGATCCTGATTAACCAGGCGTCATACTCTGCACCAATTTTTCCAAGTGCTAGCAACTCTTCGAGAAGAATTGTGACTTTGACGCCATTGGGCGTGCCTTGGGAATAGAGTTGTAGTGGATGTTGCCCAACTGGGAGTGGTTCGTCATGGGTACTTCCGGCGGTCGGACGGTTGGTTTTTGAAAATTCACCACCGTTTTCAGCTTCCCATTTCCAGACTTGAGGCGGGACGTAGGCCTTTTTATCGCTCATGTTCAACTACTTCTCTTAATCTTAATTTCCGAGAGTTACACTATTCACGACCTGCAAGGAACTTAATATTTAAAATTCTATAAAATCACATTGCTACTTTTTGAAAATGTTGTCTTCCGTCTGGTGTCAACGCCCGTTTATTCCAAGATAAACCGCATAAAGAGATGTTGTCCCAGCAATAAAAAGCCTGTTGAGGGTCTCACCGCCAAGGCAAAGATTGGCAACTATTTCAGGAATAAGGATTTTGCCTATCAAACTTCCGTCTGATGTGAAACAATGCACGCCCTCAGCTGTGGAAGACCATATCCTATCCTCACGATCGAAACGAAATCCGTCAAACAGACCTGCGCTGCAGTCAGCAAAAACTGTACTCTGGCCCAAAGTCCTGCCGTCTGGATTGACCTCTAATCTACGAATATGCTTTGGCCCGTTCTTATCGTGTGATGCACCTGTGTCTGACACGAATAGAGCGCTTTCATCGCGATTAAATGCAATGCCATTTGGTTTGATAAAATCTGTCGCCACTGCAGTGGCTTCTCCAGTATCTGGAGAGACACGATAGACGTGGCACCCGCTTTGTTCTGGTTCGGCCCATCGTCCTTCATAATCGCTTAGAATGCCGTAGCTTGGGTCGGTAAACCAGATTGATCCATCAGATTTAACGACAACATCATTTGGTGAATTCAGCCGTTTATTCTGATAGCTGTCAGCAATCGTTGTGATACGTCCATCGTGTTCGGTTCGAGTGACCCGGCGGCTTAAATGTTCACATGTGATCAGTCGACCTTGTAGATCCAGTGTATTGCCATTGCTATAGTTACTTGGTGTACGAAACTGTGAGACGCTGCCATCTGTTTCATCCCAACGCATCATACGGTTGTTAGGGATATCCGAAAACAAAAGATATCTTCCAGCCGCAAACCAAACGGTCCCCTCTGCCCAGCGGGCACCTGTCCAAAGCCTTTCCACACGGCCATGCCCCGTAAGACATTTTTTGAACCTCGAATCTAATATTTCAAAGCCCGTACCTTCGATTTCACCATACATAGCTTATTTCCAGTCCAATTTTGAAATAAACCCTTTGCCTAATTATATCCGAGGCGTTGGGTTAGTCTTCTTTATGGGCAAGATAAGCATGGGTTTTCTAGATAAGTAAACAGTTTTACAAAACACTGCAGAGTAAATTAATACATGATAACTAATTTGTAGGTCCTTATAACCAATCCATTTTTTGGCGACAACGTAAAACAAAGGCGGAACCTATCAGGTCTTGATGTGGCCATTAATATGGCAAGCCAGCTTTGCAATGTAGGAGATAAGTTTTGATGTTTATCAGATTAAGTCCTCTTTTGAACGTAGATTTTCTGAATATACTTTGCGCTCTGGGTCATAGAGATGATTTGATTATTGCCGATACAAATTTCCCATCGGACGGTGTTTTCAGACATCAGTGTACGGCAAAGTGCTATGCATAAGTGCCAGTGCTGCTCAGGCGTGCCATGCAGTTTTTTGTCTACCCATTCGATATATTTGTTAAAGATCTTGTTGTCCGCATGGACGTTGTTGGTGAGCCCGATACAATATTGCCACGGATTAAAGAGGTTCGAGCCAAAGTTAAGTCCGCAAGCAGGCTGGATGAAATGATGCCGGTGAATAGGTAAGCCTTTTACGAATGTTAAAAGCAGGCATATGCTGTTCCTCAAACGGAGGAGTGCAGGTTATACCGCTGTTTTGCTTTGCGCAAAGGGCCCGTTGGACCGTATAAAAATTGAGTTTTGGGTTGTGTCTGCATATTTGATCTATCTGGCGAGGACACTGAGCATAAGGTCTTAACAACATACCTTTGGACTAAGAGTTCATCATTTTTGGACGGTTAGTTGGCTCCAACTCTCAGCATCTGGTTCGTGATCCGTGGGAGTGCCATCTGTCTTCGCTTTGATCGGTTTTGCAACTGCCTGTGATCGTTAGTTTTAAAATTTATGTAGCCGACTGATTGATTTTAACTAAGGCTTTGGTATGATCAAAAAAATTGCGCAGCTTTGGTCATATAACTGTTGCCCACCGACCTTTCAAAAAGACCTATGCCAATTCAACTTCGGGCCAGTTTGAGTACTTAAGCAACCCTTCTTAACAAAACGTAAGGTGACCCTCAGGCAAAATGAGTGTCAAAAATCAAAAATTTATATGATTACCCGTGACTAATACCTGTTAAAAAACCAAACCAAGCTTCTTCACTGCTGACCGCTTCGTCCTGTGACTTCATTCTCGGTGAACTCGTTTTAAACCTGGTGAATTTGGTTACGTTGCGTCTTGCTGGGCCGCGTAGGATCAGGCGTTCCGTTTCAGGGATTGGAGCAGGAGACAGAGGTTCAGCCATTTAGAATTCCTATCAGAAAGATGTCTTAGCTGTCAAAATTTATGACGGCCCAAATAACAAGTTAGCTTGGAACCTTAAAACTTAAGTGTGCGTTATCCATAAAGTATAACTTGATGCAAATCGCATTGGTTGATAATTTGCTCTCGCAATATGAATTTTACAATGTTTGATCCTTTGGTAAATATTTTAATAGCCTAAAAAGCCATCAACCATTACTATTAAGGGGCGAGATTAGATCAGATTCGCAATATTGTCTGTTGTGAATGCGCCTAGGCATGTCGCAATATTGACTAAAAAAATCGAATGACTCCAAGATCGTGTAATAATAACAAGGAGAATGATATGCTATTAGAGCGGAAAATGGGCCGGAGGCTGATGCTCGCTGCGGCAGCGAGTATTGGTTTGGTGGCCTCAGTCGGTATTGCTGCTGCTGAGAAAACTAAAGTTGCGGCTATTTACACTTTACCAGTGGAACAGCAGTGGATCAGCCGTATTCATAAAGCGTTAAACACTGCTGCCGAGCGCGGAGATATTGACTATACCTTTTCAGAGAATGTTGCTAACACCGATTATGAGCGCGTGATGCGCGAATATGCAGAACAAGGCCAGCAACTGATCATCGGCGAAGTTTTTGGTCTTGAGCGTGCAGCGCGCAAAGTTGCAAAAGATTATACTGACACTGCGTTTTTGATGGGATCATCCTTTGGCCCAGTCGGACCTAATTTTTCAGTTTTTGACAATTGGATCCACGAGCCTTCATACCTAACTGGAATGGTTGCTGGTTCTATGACCGAGACCAATGTTATTGGAATGATTGGTGGATACGCAATTCCTGAGGTCAACCGTTTGATGCATGCCTTTATGGACGGTGCGCGTGACGTTAATCCTGATGTTAAGTTTATCGTTAACTTTATTGATAGCTGGTACGATCCACCCAAAGCCAAAGAAAGCGCGTTTGCAATGATAGATGCTGGTGCAGATATTATGTACGCTGAGCGTTTTGGCGTCTCTGACGCAGCTGTAGAGCGTGGTGTAAAAGCGATCGGAAACGTAATTGATACCGCTGGAGACTATCCTGGAACGATTCTTGCGTCAGCTATCTGGCATATGGAAGCGACAGTTGACAAAGCCGTTGCGCATGTCTCTGGAGGAAGCTTTGAGGCCGCTGATTATGGTCAGTACAGCTTTATGGCCTTTGGTGGTGGTTCTATGGTTCTTGATGAAAGCCTGGTACCGGCTGACGTCGCATCAGCTGTAAAAGCAAGAGAAGTGGAAATCCTTGATGGGTTATTCCGGGTGAATGTCAACGACGCTCGTCCGTCATCTGACAATTAATGTAGTAGGGCTGGCAGTCGTCTGCCGGCCACCATTCAAATGAATTCACAAAAAATCCTAGCTCTTAATGGGCTTTCAAAGACGTTTGGCTCAGTTATTGCCAATCATAATGTAAGCCTTGATCTCTATCGCGGCGAAGTGCTTGCGTTGTTGGGTGAAAATGGCGCGGGCAAAACCACGCTGATGAATATGATTTTTGGCCACTATATGCCGGATTCGGGTAGCGTGGATATTGAAGATACCTCTGGGGCATTTGTTCCACTGTCTCTTGGGCATCCTCAGGCGGCGATTGCTGCAGGCATTGGCATGGTACATCAGCATTTTACGCTGGCTGAAAATCTTGATGCATTAGATAACATTATGCTCGGTGCCGAGCGCTTGAATCGGCTTAGACGTAATAAGGCTGCTGCGCGGGGGAAAGTTAAAGACATCATGAAAGAAAGTGGGTTAAGTGCGCCGCTCACTGTTCCAGTCGGGCAGCTGACAGTTGGAGAAAGACAGCGTGTAGAAATCCTCAAGGCGCTTTACCGCGATGTAAAAATACTTGTCTTAGACGAGCCCACGGCCGTCTTGACGCCCCAAGAGGCAGATACGCTCTTTGGAAATATTGGGAAAATGACCAAAAATGGTCTATCAGTAATTTTTATATCCCACAAACTGCGCGAAGTTCTAGCCTTTTCACATAGGATTGCTGTTCTGCGGCACGGCGCTAAAGTTGGCGAAATTGCCACATCGCAAGCCGATGAGCGCAAGATTGCGCGTATGATGGTGGGTTCCGAAACGGAAGAGCACACGCGTAAGCTAATGCCACCCGGAAAACCAATATTGTGCTTTGAGAAGGTCAGCGTTTCTGGGCGATCTCGCAGAGAGTCTTTGGAGTGCATTGATTTGGCAGTAAACGAATGTGAAATTCTGGGCATTGCAGGTGTGTCTGGCAATGGGCAAACCGCTCTTGCTGGTTTGATTTCGGGTATGCTTCGACCAAATACTGGTAATATATTCGTCGACGGTGTTGCGGTAAAGGATGTGCGCCCCTCCGTCATGGTGGATGCGGGTGTGGGTCGCATTCCAGAAGACCGGCATCGTGATGGGATTGTTGGTACAATGAGTGTTGCCGAGAATATGATTATCGAGTGTTTGGATGATCAAGCGGTACAACGGCGCGGTCTTTTAAAATGGGATACAATCCAAGCGCAAGCAGAAAAAATGACTGTCAAGTACGATGTGCGCGGTCCCGGCATAGAGGCCCCCGCGCAACTTCTGTCGGGTGGAAATATTCAAAAGCTAATTCTTGCTCGCGTCTTTGAGGCCAAACCAAAATTGATTTTGGCAAATCAGCCAACCCGTGGATTGGATATGGGAGCAGCAGCAGATGTTGCAAAGCGCCTTTTAGAAGCGCGTGCCCGAGGGGCGGGTGTTGTGTTGATTTCAGAAGATCTTGATGAGATTTTGAGCCTGTCAGATCGGATAATGGTTATGAATGACGGTGAACTGACATTGGCTAAAACGCGTGATCGGGCGGAGTTGGGGCTTTTGATGGCGGGAGACGCAGAATGATCCGGATTGAACCTAGACAGTCATCCTCAGCGCTGATGACCTACGGGATTCCTGTTTTGTCCGCCATAATTTCCTTATTGCTTGCCTCCATCCCTTTGACGTTTTCGGGCGCTCCAATTGGTGCGTCTTATTTTGAAATGTTTAAAGGCGTGTTCGGCTCAAAGTTTGCTTTTTCTGAGATGCTGACCCGTGCCACGCCTCTAATTTTTACTGGATTGGCCGTGGCCCTGGCCTTTCGCGCGCGGCTATGGAACATTGGTGCAGAGGGCCAGCTTTATCTTGGTGCAATGGCAGCAGTCGCCGTTGGGACCGGTGTATTTGATGTTCCAGGAGTAATTCTTATCCCAATGATCATGGTGATGGGATGTGTAGCAGGTGCGACAGGGATGGCGGTACCAACTCTCCTAAAGACAAAATTTGGTGCCGATGAAGTGGTGACAACGCTATTGCTCAACTTCATTATCTTGATCTTTTTGCAGTATATGCTTGAAGGACCTTTCAAAGACCCCATGGGTCTTGGTTGGCCGCAAAGTTCTCCTATCTTGGATCAGGGAATGTTACCCCCTTTGATGGACAGGATGCGCATTCACTCGGGTCTTATTATTGCTCTGATCTGTGCCATCACCGCACAATTCATGCTTGCACGGTCGGTCTGGGGCCTTAAATTGCGCGCTATTGGTGAAAATCCATCTGCTGCACGTCATGCCGGTATTCGTGTCAATCGTACATTGATGAGTGCAGCTATTATCTCGGGTGCATTGGCTGGCATGGCCGGTGTAAGCGAGGTGGCTGGATTGAAGGGTTATCTTACGTCGGATTTATCGCCAGGATTTGGCTATACCGGAATTGTGGTTGCGATGCTGGCAGGTCTATCACCTCTAGGCGTTGTTGCAGCCGCGATCTTTATCGCTTCTGTTTTTGTTGGTGCAGATAGTATGAGCCGAGCAATGGGGGTATCCTCATATCTTGCGGATCTGGTCGTTTCTACATCGTTACTTTGCGTTCTGGTTGGTGGGTTTGTCGCTCGGTTTAAATTCGTACGATTGATCCAGAAAAAAGAGGTTACGCAATGATGGATATCCTTCAAATTCTGCTAAGTGAAAGCTTTTGGGCGGCCTCTTTGAGGATTGCAACGCCTCTTATATTTGGTGTATTAGGTGCATTGATATGTGAAAAATCGGGTGTGCTTAATCTTGGAATAGAAGGCATATTCGTGGCTGGAGCTATGACAGGCTGGTTGGCCGTCTGGCTGGGTGCTGGACTTTGGGGTGGAGTCTTGGTCGCGGCTTTGGCAGGTGGCTTTTTTGGCTTAATCCATGCAGTTTTGACTGTACCACTTGGATTGTCCCAGCATGTCTCTGGTCTCGGCGTGACACTCTTTGCAACATCGGTTAGTTACTTCTCCTATCGCACCGCTTTACCCACAGTGACATCGCCTCCAAGGATTGAGCCCTTCCGACCTCTGGATATGCCGTTTTTGTCAGATCTCCCGTTTTTTGGACCAGTTTTGTTTCAGCAAACTGCCTTGACATGGCTTGCGCTTTTTATGGTTGGGCTTGTCTGGTATGTTCTCAACCGCACGGCTTTGGGTATAGCCATCAAGGCCGTGGGCGACAATCCAAACAGCATCGATGCCCAAGGTTTAAGCGTTTATGCTCTTCGCACAGGGGCTGTAGTTGCTGGATCGGCACTTATGGCTTTGGGTGGAGCATTTCTGACTATGTCTGCTTTTGATGCGTTTTTCTTTGGCATGGTTAATGGGCGAGGTTGGGTTTGCATTGCACTCGTGATTTTTGCCAGTTGGCGTCCCGGAAAAGCTTTGCTTGGTGCGCTTTTATTTGGAGCGTTTGATGCGCTACAAGTTCGGCTTCAGACTGAAGTTGGTGCACTTGTGCCCAGTCAGGTTTTTCTGGCTGCACCTTATGTATTGTCGATTTTTGCTCTTGTGATTGCTGCGCGTAGCGCTGACTATCCACGGGCATTATTGACGCCTTGGTTTAAAGGGCAACGTTAGGAGTTTTTGTGTTTGACTTCATTTTGAAGAATGCTGCTTTGCCAGACGGTAGACAGAATATGGATATTGCTTGCCAAGGCGGTAAGATCGTCACAGTTGAGCGCGACATCACGGCGCAAGCTGGTGAAACACTGGATGCCAACGGCTGGCTTGTGGCGCCACCATTTATTGACCCACATTTCCACATGGACGCAACTTTGTCGCTAGGCACTCCGAGAATGAATACCTCTGGCACATTACTTGAGGGGATTGGCTTATGGGGTGAACTTAAGCCCATTCAGACAATTGAACATATAGTAGAGCGTGCACTGCGCTATTGTGACCTAGCAGTGTCGATGGGGATTGGCGCTATCCGTTCACATGTTGATACATGTGACGATGATTTGAAAGGCGTGCAGGCACTTTTACACGTGCGAGAAGCGGTCAAAGATTATCTCGACCTACAACTTGTTGCCTTTCCTCAAGATGGCATGCTGCGCGATCCTATGGCTATGGATAACACGATCCGTGCCCTTGATATGGGTGTTGATATTGTTGGAGGTATTCCCCATTTTGAACGTACCATGAGTCAAGGTGCTGATTCTGTCAGGATATTATGCGAAATTGCAGCTGAGCGGGGCCTGATGGTCGACATGCATTGCGACGAAAGTGATGATCCGATGAGCCGGCATATCGAAACATTGGCCCATGAGACAAAACGATTGGGTCTTCAGGGTCGCGTTGCGGGATCACATCTCACATCTATGCATTCAATGGATAACTATTATGTGTCAAAACTTATTCCCCTGATGGTTGAAGCTGGAGTGAACGCCATCCCCAACCCTCTTATCAATATTATGTTGCAGGGTCGCCATGATACCTATCCCAAGCGACGCGGTCAGACCAGGGTGCGCGAATTACGCGATTCTGGTATCATGGTTGGGTTTGGTTCTGACTGCGTGATGGATCCATGGTATTCTCTTGGGCGCGCGGATATGTTGGATGTAGCCTTGATGGGGCTACACGTTGGACAGCTTTCAAGCCGCGAAGATATGGCTTGGTGTTTTGATGCTGTGACAAAAAACTCAGCTCAAATCATGGGTCTTGAAGACTATGGACTCTATGTGGGATGTGCTGCGAATTTCAATCTTCTTCAGGCCCACGACAGAATAGAAGCGATCCGCCTAAGGGCGCACCGCTTAGCCGTCGTTCGCAAAGGGCGCGTGATTTCCAAGAATGCGCCTATCAATACTGAAATGAGCCTTGAGGGTCGACCAAGATTGGTTGATCCAGCAGCCTATTCGCCGACTGTTTGATTGAAGAGTAAGCTTCTCATGTGGTAGTGTTCATTCATGTTTTGCGTGCAGATTTTGAATAAGATATATATTGTTTGATCCTCTTTCTTATGTCTAAACTCAATTATAATCTGCAATAAAACATATTTTCAAGCAGGTAAAAAACCTGATAATTTACTAATCTGCAACTACAACGCTCTAATTTGTTTAAGATCAAATTAATAGATTAAATGATCTAATATTATATTTTATATAAAAGTATTTTTCTGCTTAAAGTATGCTCAAATAATTTCATTATTAACCTCTGAAAGTCATTCTTATATCATATTTAAATTTCTTTGTTGCAAAAAATACTCTTTTTCCACCATACTATTTAAGCTCGTGAAAGACTTTTTCATCCTGTATTTTAGTCTCCTGAGCCTCGTTCTGATGCCTTTCTGAAATTAATATTTTTGAATGGTAGTATTTTCGCTTGGCGAACCTACTCAATCATATCATAAGGTATCGATGATAAAGCGTTTTACCATATATATGTGGCATCACTTGCGGTACGGCCCACTGTTTGCCGCTTTGACGATTTCTCGATGGCGGAGCTTTGACAAGAGATCACGGTCTTTGGGTAATGTATTTGCTTTGGTTATTAGGTTTTTCCCGATTGCGACGCGTCGTTTTGATCGCGAGCTTAGGCGTATCTTCCCGGATATGCCAAGATCAGACCGTATGAAGATAGGTCGCTCAATGGGTCGTAAAATGGGCCAAACACTTTTTGAAATTTACCACTGCGCTGAGTTCTTAGCCCAAAATAATTCCTTCAGAATCTCTGGCCCTGGTCTGAAAACATTGAAAAATGCCCGCGCAAAGGGCAAAGGGGCCCTAATTGTTTCTGGACATTTTGGCCAATGGGAAGCAATTCGTGGAGTCTTAATTGCCGAAGGATTGGAAACAGGCGCCGTTTATAGGCCGCAGTCTAACCGTCACTACCAGCGTCGTTTATCTAGTGGAATTCAAGGTGGGGGGCAACCAATTGTCCAAACGGGGAGTAACGGGACTAGAGAGATGATTCGTCATTTGAAGAAGGGTGGTTTTATCGCAATTCTTTTAGATGAGAAGTCGGATGATGGCGCAAAATTGCCATTCTTGGGTCAGCCAGCTCTTACGTCACTAGCGGCAGCGCGGCTCGCATTAAAATATGACCTCGTCATGGTGCCTGCCTTTGGTCTGCGGGTTGGTGACGGGCAAGAGTTTGAAGTACAATTTGAGTCGGAAATTCCACACAGCGATGTTCTCAAGATGACACAGAAATTTAACGATCTCTTGTCGGCCCGTATTCTAGAGCATCCAGAGCAATGGTACTGGTTGCTACAACGTTGGCACGGCGTATAACAGTCTTTAAGTAGATACGGGGTAAGTTCCTGACAATTAATACTTCAAAGTTTCTCTTCACTCTAATCCCTGAGGTTCGGAACTGAGCAATCAACCCACCATAGCTATCATTCAAATCTCCAATCTGAATACCACTCAGGCGAAAAATATTATCCACTGAAAAATTAATTACCGCAAAAAGACTGACATACTCGTTGATTAATTATAGGTTATTGAAAATTGCGTCTTAGAAAAATTATAGAGATAGGACAATAAATGGCAAATCTCACTCAAGTTTTTGATGGGCATAACGATACGCTTCTAAAGCTTGAAATGGCAGCCCGGCATGGAAGACCGGTCAATTTTTCCGACCGTCTTGAAGGCGTAGATATTGATTTACCCAAAGCGCGCGAGGGTGGGTTTGCAGGTGGTCTATTTGCCATGTTCACTCCATCGTCTATCGAAAACTTTCATCATAAATTCGATCATAATGACCCAAAAAATTTTATGCCTGTCGATCAAAAAAAAGCTTTGGATTTCACACTGGCTATGTTCTCACGCCTTCGAAGATTAGCGAGAGATATGCCAGATACTTTAGCAATTTGTAGTGATTCAGAAGATGTCAGGCGAACAATTGCACAAGGCCGCATCGCTGCTGTACCTCATGTGGAAGGTGCTGAGTGCATTGACTTGGATTTTAACTCTCTTGAAATTTTACATGCCGCGGGTTTGCGGTCCCTCGGCTTGGTTTGGTCACGGCCTAACGCATTTGGTTGCGGAGCGCCAATGGTTTATCAACCCGAGCTCTACTTAGGCGAAGGGCTTACTTCGGCAGGCAAAGAACTAGTATCGAAATGTGAAGATTTGAACATTATGATTGATTTATCACATCTTACAGAAGCTGGTTTTTGGGATGTGGCTAAGATCACTGGCAGACCTCTAATCGCAACTCATTCCAATGCACATTCTTTGTCCCCAAGCGCCCGGAACTTGACCGATAGACAGCTAGAGGCGATCGCTGAAAGTGTTGGCATTGTTGGGCTTAATTTTCATGTGGGTTTTTTGAATGCGCTATGCGACGAGACAGCAGACGCATCTCTTGACCAAATGATCCGGCACCTAGACCACTTGATAGGCATCTTGGGTGAGGATGGTGTCGCCCTTGGATCTGATTTTGACGGCTGCGTTCTTCCTAGCGAAATCGGCAATGCGGGCGGACTTCCTAATCTGATTTCTGCGATGCGTGCGTCTGGGTTTGGTGATATCCTGATAGACAAGATATGTCGAGATAATTGGCTCGATGTGATGGAACGATCTTTAGTTGGGCTCTAATTTAGGCTGACCCATTGAAATAACAAAAGCAAGCTTTGATCCGATTAGTTCTGCCAGTTACCAGAATATGGCCTGCCTTTGCTATATTTTAGGCTTTGAAGGTTTTTTGAATAGGATTTCAATGAGTTTTATAGTATTTTCTGGGGCTCTTTCTGCCCCTGTGTAACATTATTTTAATAAAGGTTTAATATTCAAATCAGGTTCACTTGATTGGTTCTAGTAGATCCTCTCAGCTCAGGTAGGTGTTTGTAAGTATATGCTTCCTTATAGAGATTTTATGTACTTAGAGTACTTTGAGGTAGAGTAATGCTAAAGAAAGTTTAATGATTGGATTGTCAGAAATCGCAGTTAGAGGATGACAGTTCCTTACTGACAGATATAAAATTCTTGACCAAAATTTTAAAATCGCAGACACTCAGCACAATACAGGTAAAACGCTTAACATTTAAAAACAACGAAGTAGCGCACTTAATTAGCGGAGGCAAAGTGCTCGCAAAAATGGAGATAAAATCATGAAAAATATTATGTGTCGTATTATGGAATGGGCTATTGCAATTACTGCTACTCTATCCCTGAGTTTTGCTGTAAATGCCGCAACCCCAAAAAATACATTTATTATGGCGAAGGATATAAGTGATATAATCACACTTGATCCAGCTGAAGTATTTGAATTCACTGGTGGTGAAATGATAGCGAATATCTATGACCGCCTGATGATGTACGAGCCTGAGGATTTAACAACACTGGTTGGAGGGGTAGCCGAAAGTTGGGAAACCTCAAGCGACGGGAAAAGCGTAACCTTTACCATTCGCTCAGGAATGACTTTTCACTCTGGGAACCCAGTGCGTGCAGAAGACGTGGTCTTTAGCTTAAGGCGGGTCGTAAAACTCAACAAAACACCGTCTTTTATAATTACCCAATTTGGGTGGAATGCTGATAATATTGATCAACTAGTTGTGTTAGATGGAGATAAAGCAAAGATTACCATTACTGAAGAATTTTCACCTGCGCTTGTCCTAAATGCTCTATCGGCAGGCATCGCATCTATAGTAGATAAAAAAGAAGTAATGGCTCATGAAGTCGATGGCGATATGGGCTATGGCTGGCTAAAGTCCAACAGTGCTGGTTCTGGAGCCTTCTCGTTGCAAGCGTGGAAAGCCAACGAGCTTGTATCTCTCAAAGCTAACCCTTCCTATCGTCACGGCGCCCCGGGAGTTGAGAGAGTAATTGTGCGGCATGTTGCAGAGCCTTCGGCACAAAGATTGCTGGTCGAAAAGGGCGATATTGACCTTGCTCGCAACCTGACACCAGATCAAGTCGATGGTCTAACTGGCAATAGCGATCTTAAGGTTCAATCAGATCCAAAAGGCGCTTTGATGTATATGGCGGCTAATGCAGCAGATCCTATACTTGGAAATTCTAAAGTTGCTCTAGCTTTACGATATCTTGTTGACTACGAAGGTATGGTCAACAGCTTCCTAAAAGGTCAATACAATATACATCAAGCTGCATGGCCATCAGGGCTTTGGGGAGCCTACAACAAAACACCATTTTCTTTAGATGTTGGAAAGGCGAAGGAGCTCCTTGCAGAGGCTGGTTATGCAAATGGGTTTGAAATATCCATAGACACGTTAAATGCATCTCCTTTCCCAGAAGTCGCGCAGTCTATTCAGGCAACTCTTGCGCAAGCAGGTATAAAAGCAAGTATAACAACCGCTGAGGGGAAAACTCTTTGGCCGATGTATAGAGCGCGTAAACATCAACTTATATTAGCTCGTTGGTCACCAGATTATACCGATCCACATTCTAACTTAGATGCCTTTGCGCGAAATCCAGATAACCGTATTGAGGCAAAATTAACCGGCGTCCTAGCATGGAGAAATGCATGGCAAAAGGACGAAATGAATGCCATGGTTGATGCAGCAAGGAACGAAGGAGATCTTGATACTCGTGAACAACTTTATCATGAAATTCAAGCTAGCCTACAACTGGATTCGCCATATGTAGTAATGTTCCAGCAGACAGAGGCGTCTGTGCTCAGAAAAGAAGTAAAGGATTATGTTTCAGGATCTCTTTTTGATCTCATTTTCTATCGTAACATAAACAAATAGGCAGCTTTTTTGATGCATTTAAAAGAGACGATAGCGGCGCGTATTTATGCGTCGCTATCGAGCCAATTAAGAGTTTTAAGTAGTATTGCTTTAACTTTATTACTCACATTTATTGGGTTGACTTCAGTCACATTTACAATAGGTCGAATAATGCCCGCCGACCCAGTCTTAGCGGTTATCGGCGATCGAGCACCTCAAGCTGCTTACGATCGTGTTTATAAAGAAATGGGCCTAGATCAACCAATTTATGAGCAGTATTATCGCTACCTGGGAGAGCTTTCTCGGGGTGATCTTGGAACATCCATCATGACGTCCCAACCAGTATTAGAGGATATAAAAAGGTTTTTTCCAGCAACACTGGAATTATCGACAATTGCAACGCTTATTGGGATACTTCTGGGTGTCCCAATGGGAGTTTTAGCGGCGGTTAATCAAGGTCGCTTAATAGATCATTTCGTTCGGATTTTTGGGCTAATTGGGTATTCAGTTCCAGTTTTCTGGCTAGGCATGGTCGGCCTTCTGGTTTTTTACGGTAAATTAGATTGGGTCGCTGGTCCAGGTCGTATTGACGTATACTATGATGGGATTGTTGAAACAGTAACAGGATTTATTCTCATTGATGCTGCAATAGCAGGAGAATGGGACATTTTTCATAATGCTGTCTCGCACTTAATTTTGCCATCACTACTTTTGGGTTCTTTCGCGCTTGCGTATATTGCACGCATGACCCGGAGTTTTATGCTCGACCAGTTGAATCAGGAGTATATCCTTACAGCGCGGGTAAAAGGCGCCAGTGAAACATCGGTAATATGGCGTCACGCATTCCGTAATGTATTGGTACAGCTGATTACTATTATTGGATTGACCTATGCCTCTCTGCTGGAAGGATCTGTTCTAACTGAGACCGTATTTTCGTGGCCAGGGATTGGGCAGTATATAACGACGTCCCTTTTCAATGCTGATATGAATGCAGTTCTGGGCGGAACGGTGGTAGTCGGAATATGTTTTGTTGGCATAAATATGCTATCTGACCTCCTTTATAAAACTGTAGACCCAAGAGCACGATCGTGACTCTGGATAATAAACCTTTAGATGCGACTGGGTTGAAAGCTTGGTTGTTAGCCGTGGCGCCTAAATCGCCTGCTCAGGCTAGGTGCCAGCGGGCATATTTGGCATGGAGGTCGTTCAGATCGAATCCAATTGGAATGATTGGCCTCTGTATAGTAAGTGGACTAATAATAGTGGCTGTTTTGGCGCCCATCCTTACCAGAGGTACAGGATTGGAACCCAACCTTGGAAACCGCCTCCAGCCTTTTAGTTGGGATCATTGGTTTGGTACTGACCAACTTGGTAGAGATATCTATGACAGGATTGTCTGGGGCTCAAGAATTACGCTTTACATCGTAGGTCTAGTGTCAATTATCGTGGTCCCAATAGGATTAGCTATTGGGACTGTAGCAGGTTATCTTGGAGGGTGGGTTGATAACTTTTTAATGCGTATAACGGACATTTTTTTGGCTTTTCCACGATTGATCCTAGCATTAGCTCTGGTTGCTGCACTAGGGTCTGGGATAGAAAATGCAGTGCTTGCCATTGCTCTCACTACCTGGTCACCTTATGCTAGAATTGCTCGCGCAGAAGTCTTATCAATCCGGAAAGCTGAATTTATTCTTGCTGCGCAGGCACAGGGTGCTTCCTCAGCACGCATTTTGCTACGCCATGTGGTTCCAATGTGTTTGCCATCAATAATTGTAAGACTTACACTGGATATGGCTGGAATAATATTGACGGCTGCGGGATTAGGCTTTTTGGGACTTGGCGCACAACCGCCACTGCCTGAGTGGGGAGCGATGATATCTACGGGACGGCAATTCCTCTTAGATCAATGGTGGGTTCCGACCGTGCCAGGCATCGCTATATTTGTAGTTAGCCTTGGGTTTTGCCTACTTGGTGACGGATTGCGGGATACACTCGATCCAAAGGCTTCCGACCGATGACATCTTTGTTAAGAGTAAAAAACCTTAGCGTTACTTTTGATACGCCACGCGGTCCGGTGGAGGCAGTGCGCGATGTAAGCTTTGACTTGGGTCACGAGCGTTTGGGGATCGTAGGCGAATCAGGTTCAGGGAAATCTCAAACTGGTAGGGCTATTCTGAAACTCATAGCTGGAAATGGTCGAGTCGAGGCAGGTTGTATTGAGTTTGATGGAATGGACATACTTGGTGCTTCAGAGCGGGATATGCGGTTGATAAGGGGAGCGCGGATTTCGATGATCATGCAAGACCCACGGTATTCTTTAAATCCGGTTGTAAAAGTTGGCGACCAGATCGCTGAAGCTTATCGTATTCACAGCAGGGCATCTGCAAAGGAAGCGCATAAAAAAGCATTAGAAATGCTTGAAACTGTTCAGATCCGAGACCACGAAAAAGTCTATTCTTTATATCCTCACGAAGTATCTGGGGGGATGGGGCAACGGATAATGATTGCAATGATGCTTATTCCTGATCCAGATATTATTATTGCTGATGAACCAACTTCGGCACTTGATGTGACGGTGCAGATGCAAGTTTTAGGGTTACTTGATGACATGGTTACGAAACGAGGAATGGGGTTGATACTAATCAGTCACGATCTTGGCCTTGTTTCGTCGTTTTGTGACCGAGTGGTCGTCATGTATGGTGGTCGTGTTATGGAAGTTCTTGAAGCTAAAAAATTGCATGAGGCTCAGCACCCCTATACAAAAGGCTTAATGAATTGTGCTCCTCGATTGAAAGATCGTCAGACGGTTTTGCCAATATTGCAGCGCGACCCGAGTTGGTTAACCGATTGAAGGTATAAATATGATCCGAGTTCAAGATCTCAGAGTCACATTTGGAAAAGGTAAGAATTTGTTCCATGCGGTGCAAGGTGTGTCTTTTGAGATTAAGGCAGGAGAAGCATACGGCCTAGTCGGCGAGTCAGGGTCGGGTAAATCTACAATTCTGAGAGCAATTTCTAGGCTTACAGCTGACTGGAGCGGAATAATAGAAATTGATTCTGCCCCGCTCAGCCATCGGCGAGATAAATCTACGGCTCGCAAGATGCAGATGGTTTTTCAGGATCCATATGGGTCGCTTCACCCTAGGCATACTGTCAATGATATTCTAAAGGAACCGTTAGAGATTCATGGGGTTAATAACCGCGATAGCCGAATTCTACAGGCGTTGTCTGATGTTGGGCTTAGTATTGATCTGAGGTTTCGTTACCCTTACCAGATATCTGGAGGTCAGAGGCAACGTGTTGCAGTCGCTAGAGCACTTATTTTGGAACCTGAAATTCTGCTTTTAGATGAGCCAACCTCCGCTTTGGATGTGTCCGTACAAGCTGAAATACTTAACCTTTTGACAGCGCTTCGCCGCCAACATGACCTAACCTATTTGATGGTAAGCCACGATTTGGCTGTGGTAGGGCACATGTGTGATAGAATTGCCGTTATGAACCGTGGTAAATTTGTTGAAGAAATAAGTGCCGCACAGTTACGTGACGCAGAGCCTGAAGACGCTTATACGAGACAGCTAATTTCCGCTAGTGGTAAGTATGACAGAGAAACCGCCAAGTCTTTTGTGAGTTTTGATTAATGGTAGACAATCCTTTTATTCAGAAAAAATTATCACGAGATCATTTCCTTAGAGCTAGGGCGGAAAAAGTGATTCCTGGGGGCATGTGGGGCCATATGTCAGTTAAAGCATTACCTGAAGGATATCCTCAGTATTTCTCAAATGCAAAAGGGTCGTGCCTAACTGATGTAGATGGAAACAAGTATATCGATTTTATGTGTGGTTATGGGCCAATTATACTGGGACATAAAGATAAGGATGTTGATACGGCATTTGTCGACCAATTAAGAGAAATTGACTTAGCCAATGGACCTAGCGAAAAGTTAATCGATTTGGCGGAACTTATGGTGGATATAATCCCAGCAGCAGATTGGGCGATGTTTTCTAAAAATGGTACAGATGCCACTACCGCTTGCGTTATGATAGCTCGGTCAAAAACCGGCCGACGTAAAATTGCTGTTGCTCGGGGAGCATATCACGGTGCGGCGCCTTGGTGCACGCCACGTTTGGCGGGAACCACGTCAGAAGATCGTTCACATCTAGTTTACTTTAATTATAATGATATTAATTCATTGGAGGCAGCCGTAAGCTCTGTTGGAGATGATCTGGCAGGTATTCTGGTCTCAGCTTTTCGCCACGACACTCGGGTCGATCAAGAGCTTCCGTCCCCAACTTTTGCACGTGCGGTACGCGAAATTGCAAATCGAACCAAATCAGCCCTTATTCTTGATGATGTTCGAGCGGGGTTTCGTATAAATTTGGGTGGTAGTTGGGAGTCATTAGGAATTCACCCTGATCTCTCTGCTTGGAGTAAAGCTCTTGGGAACGGTTTTCCCATTGCATCAGTAACTGGCAAGGATGCATACCGAAACTCTGCCCAGCAGGTTTTTGTCACTGGGTCTTTTTGGTGTGGTTCTGCAGCAATGGCTGCAGCCCATGCTACAATCTTAAAGTTAATTCGTATCGATGCAATCTCTCACATGGAGATATTGGGTAATATGCTGCGCGACGGAATACGGGAACAAGCCCGGCAGCTAGGGATAAATGTGCGCCAAACAGGGCCTGTGCAAATGCCACAGATATTGTTTCACGAAGATCCTGAATTTCGTCTTGGCAATCTTTTCTGTATTACGGCGCTTAAACATGGGGTTTACCTTCATCCCTGGCATAATATGTTTCTATCAGCGGCGCATTCAGAAACTGACATTGAGATAGCCCTTACTGCAACTCAGTATGGCCTTGAGGCAGTGGCAGCGGCGAACTAGATATTGAGAAGCTGCAAATAGCAGTCGCCTACCTGAAATGATTATCGGGTTCCGTATAATAGAAAATAACAAAATATTTTATATTTAATGTGATCAGTTTAAGGCAATAAACCATAGATTAATTTTGTTTACCGGATCGATTATAAGATAAAAGTTCAATCGATTAAATAAATTAAATTCATTGATGAGCGACTCTTTGTAGATTATCAAAATTACTTCAAATCGAGGCGTTGGTTCCCTTATTTAATTTCCAATAAGTCCGATACGGCTGAGAATATATGTTTGGCTGATAATCCATATTTATTGAACAAATATGGTGTGGACGCGCCTTCGGCAAAAGTATCCATTATGCCAAGTCTTTTGAATTTAACATTAGTATTGGCATGCCTCTCGGCGAGAGCTTCTGAGACAGCGGAGCCAAGACCTCCGATTATTGAATGATTTTCGGCGCTAATAGCCACTCCCGTGCGAGTTGCATGCTCTACGACGAAATCTGTATCAAAAGGCTTTAATGTATGCATATTTGCAACTGCCACGCTTATCCCAATTTTTTTAAGAAGTTTAGCCGCTCCCAGTGCTTCCGCAACCATATGTCCGCAGGCAAAAATAATAGCGTCATTACCATTACTTAACATCTGGCCTTTACCAAGCTCTATTTTGTGTTCAATTTTAGCAGCACTAATAGTTTCTGTTGCTCTATGCATGCGAAGGTAAACAGGCCCATCGATTGAGGCAGCAGCCCTCAGCGATGCTGCCATTTGGCTTGGCCCGGAAGGTTCAATTATTGTCATATTAGGCAAGGACCTCATAAGAGCAAAGTCGTCGATAGACTGATGGGAAACACCTAATAAAGTCGTAAGTCCGGGTAGGAAGCCAGCCAATTTTACATTCAGCCGAGGATATGCCACTTGCATTGCGACCTGATCAAATGCTCTACGCGTTAAAAAAACAGAAAAACTGTGTACAAAGGGTACATCGCCACACCTGGCCATACCTGCTGCCACACCAATCATATTTGCCTCTGCTATACCTAGGTTGAAAAATCGATCAGGAAATGTATCGCGGAATAAATCGCATTCTGTTGCCGGTGTAAGATCCCCAGTTAAAGCTACGATTTTGGGATCGTTCTTTGCAAGTGTGACCAGCGCATCGCCGTAATAGTTTGGGATGGGAGAGGTTCCAACCTTTTGGGTAAAATCCCCAAGATGAAGGTTTTCACTCATGGCCAGAACCTAAAATAGAGAAGCATTGAGCTGCCACATCAGCAGGCAAAACCATATTATGGCTCATCTTATTCTCCAAGAATGGAACTCCTTTACCCACTATTGTTTGCGCAAGAATTACTGTTGGTTTATGAAATGTACATCGCGCTTTTTGAAATGCATCCCCAAGGGCATTGAAATTATGCCCGTCTATGCTCAAAACTTCCCATCCAAAAGCTGAAAACTTATCGTCAATAGGATCCATAATCATCACATTCTGAGTATTACCTTCTACTTGCAGGTTATTCAGGTCAACAATAAGGCAGATATTATCTAGTTTGTTACTAGCTGCATACATAGCTGCTTCCCAGACTTGCCCTTCCTGTAATTCTCCGTCTCCAAGGACTACATAACTGCGAAAGTGCCGGTTTTGCCTTTTTGCCGACTGTGCAACGCCCACTGCCACAGATAACCCTTGGCCTAATGACCCACAAGTTGCCTCCACTAAAGCCCCAAGGCGTTCCGAGACATTTATCTCAAGCTTGGAGCCGTCTTTGGTATATGTTTCAAGTTCAGCATCTTCCAAAAATCCACGCTCGGCTAAAGTGGCATGGAACAGCGCTGAATTATGGGCAGTCGACAGAAATATACGATCGCGTTCTTCCCATGTAGGATCATTTACGTCCATACGAGCTTCCGAAAAATACAGATAGGTGAAAAGGTCTGCTGCTCCGAGTCCTTGCTGAATGTAGCCCTGACCATTGCGTGCAACCATCCTAACCAAGTTACGCCGGATAGATTTCGCCCAAACTTTTAGGGAAATTTCATTGGCGCTGTTATATCTATGAACATTTTCCATTATACAATATCCTGCCTGCCTTGGCTCTAATTGCAAGAAGTAATTACCACGTTAGCTCCAAATTTAACCTTAAATTTGAGCAGGGCTTGTACGAATAAAAACTATCTTTACTGTTAATCAAAGCACGCCCTAAAAAAGGTGGTTCACGTTGTTAGTTTCTTGCAATTGCCAAAAGTCCAAAGTGTGAGTTTTAAAGATGACAATAAAAAAGTTCATGACGGAAGGTTCAAGTTCGTCAAAAAATTTAAGAGCTGCGGATTTAGGCTTGATATTCCCAGGGCAGAGTGGTGTCTTTAATGCAATTACGGATGTAGCGGGTGTAACAGTCGGCTACAAAACTATTGTAGAGGGTGAGGGAAGATTAGTTGTAGGCAAAGGGCCTATTAGAACAGGTATAACAGCTATCCTTCCCAGACCTGTTAGCGAAATTTTTAATCCTGTATTCGCTGGATTATTCAGCTTGAATGGTAATGGGGAGTTAACTGGTTCTCACTATATTGAAGAAGTTGGCAAGTTCTGCCTCCCTATAACTATGACGAATACGCATGCCTGCGGAATTACAAGGGATGCAACCATTAGATGGGCAGAAAAGAGGTTTCCAAAACGTCTAGAAAATAGTTTCTTACTACCTGTTTCCGCTGAAACATATGACGGTTTTCTCAATGACATAAATGGATCTCATATCACCGCAAAATATGTTGAACAAGCGATCGATGAAGCTGTTTCTGGCGAAATTGAGGAAGGTAGTGTTGGCGGTGGGACTGGTATGAAATCTTTTGAGTTTAAGTCTGGATCAGGCACTGCATCGCGAATGGTAAAATACGATGATTCCGAATATACAGTAGGTACATTTGTACAAGCTAATTTTGGCTCTAGAACTGATTTAAACGTTCTTGGGGTGCCCGTTGGAATGCATCTTTCCAAACCCAAAATGGTATGTAATTCCATTGAAGCTAGTTCAAGCTCAATTATAGTGATCATTGCCACCGATGCTCCTTTATTGCCTCATCAATTGAAAAGACTCGCGCGTCGAGCAACATTTGGGGTTGGAAAAACGGGAGGATTTGCGAGGCATGGATCAGGAGATATTTTTCTAGCCTTTTCTACTTGGAGCGATTTAAAAAATGCACATAAACTTGGAAAAGTTCAAACAACCCAATATATCCCCGACGAAGATCTAGACGATTTTTTTGAAGCAGTTATTCAAGCGACTGAAGAGTCAATTTTGAATAGTTTAGTATCTAACAAAAGTATGGCCGGGCGCGACTTTAACTTTGTTCCAAAGATTCCAACAGATAAACTCGTAGAGATAGTAAACCAATTCCATCGGTTAATTAGAACTGAAAGCAAGATTTAAATTCAATGCGATATAAAAATCTAATGCCCTAACAAGGTCATAAAAAGCTTCAGCTTTTGCAGCATTTAAGCTTGCCATCCTCACGTGCCTATTCTTTCAAGAGCAAAACGTTCTCTCTCCCCAAAATCCTGGCCGAACAGAACCCCATCAAAAAGGATATCTTCTGGTTAGAATTGTTTTTGATATTCAAAAATAAAATTTCAATAAATGAAATAGCTGCAACTCTATTTTGATCTGACATTTCTTTGTAGAAAGAGATTTTATAAGTTTATTAATATTTGTTAAACCAGTTATTTAATAGAGCTTTGGGCTGAGAGATAGGAATTCAAAAACCAGATGCGGCCTCCCACCATACATCAATTTGTCACCGCATTTGCCGAAAAGAAATAAGACGCTACTTGTCGCTCTAGTTCATAAACAGAGTGAGGCGAGCATGAAAGCCAGATTCAACTTAACCCGCCGTCGATAGCTGGTCTCGGCTTTTGAGTGGTTTGCTTCGTCCATAGCCAGCCCAATGTTTGCTCAAACAAAAATTCGCCGAATTCAAACCCAATACATCGCGGTATTGGCTCTTCAAGGTGCAACCTCAGGGACGGGTGCCGAAACTTGGGGTCTTTGGAAAGTTGATCAAGGCCCAATCGGTGTGTGGTTACGGTTTTATCAAGCTTTGCCAAAAGCAGGTAACATTGCACCTTTGGGTTGGCGGTTTGATATTGATGATTGGTGGCTGGATGAAAACGGGTTGATTATGAAGGCACCATAGTTTCCTATTCCAGCTGGGCAGTATTACGTAACTAACGGTGAAGAAAATATTTCTCTTCTGACGGTCAAGGAGGCAGACGGGGAAGGTAACCAAGCCTGGTCACTCACTGATGATAAGACCATCAGGGATGTAACTCACGGCCCATGTCGCTTTGCTCGGTATACGCCAGAAGCTGAGAGCGGCTCGTGCTCGCCAAAATATGCTGACCGGTCAGCTTTTCCGTTAAAGCCTAGTGAAGCTCCGCTACTTGTAAGCGGCTGCAACCGGAAGAATTATGCGGTTCTGATTGTTTTTGCGGTTCCGTTTACCGGTTAACGTGTAACTATCAAACTTATGGGAACAAGCATGGGATTGCTGGTATAGTTTAAATCTACAAGCTCAATTATTGACGCCACTAGGCGAGAGCAGCTGCACGGTTCAGCTTGAAATTGATCCATTAACAGAGATGAAGTTACCAAACAAAACTGCCCCCCAATGAATTCGTGCCTCTAACCCTAAAGGCACAAGGTCTGAGGCGCATAGCCCGTGATCTGGGGTCCCCCTGGTCCTGCTGCTTAAATGTTAACAATCAAGCCAATTTGTTCAATTTGGCGTCTTTTGAAAACTGGTGCTCATATGCCTCCTGCATCGCAAAGATTATGGTGGTTCTAATTTACGAGTTCAAAAGTTCTTTAGCGGTGCTCCATAAATCAGTTATCAGTTCGGCTGCTGGTTCGGCCCGCGTTAAACCAGCAGACTGACCAGCCCACGCCTGCATTCTATCGATATCCGTTGCACTCGTTCGCATTGCCTTTGTGATATTCCGCTGGATTGGATAAGGTGCTGGTATCGGTCCTTTATCTGCAGCCTCTGTGTAGGCAGTCCGAATGGATCTTCCAAGCCGCCCCGAGAAAGCTCGAGTGGGAACAGTATCTTCAGGTAACGAGGTCCCGATTGCATCGGCCCAAGGAGACGCAATTTTGGCTTCAGGAGTGCGTAGCAGACCTGTGCCGATCTGTACCGCTGAAGCGCCGAGAAGCAACGCAGCCGCTACCCCTCGTGCATCCGCAACACCGCCCGTTGCCACCACTGGAACCTTTACAGCATCGACAACCGCAGGGAGCAGGGCAAAGAGCCCAACCAACGAACGCGACATATCTTCAGTGTTGAATGACCCGCGATGACCGCCAGCTTCCAACCCCTGCGCTATAATAACATCCGCGCCTGCGGCTTTCGCGGCCAATGCTTAGGTAACAGAAGTAACAGTTGCAAACTATTTTATCCCACGTTCCTTCATTCGAACTACGAATGGAGCAGGATAAATACCCATGATAGATGAGATCACATTTGGGCCTACAGCTAGCATCGCATCGCATTGTGCGTCGAAATTCAATGCAGGGGCTTCTGCATCCTCTGGAGAAACTTCTGGCCCCCACTGACCAAGAAACTCCCGCACGTCTGCTTCGTGGTTCACATCGCGCACCGGTTCTGGATCTGGAATCCATACATTGAGCTGAAACACCCCATTTGAACTGGCTCTCATCTCTTGCGCCCAGTTGATTATTTTCTCTGGCTGCATCATAAGGCAACCGCAAGCGCCCATCCCGCTTGCATTAGCCACTGCGATTGATAGTGACGCAGGACATGCTCCCGCCATTGGAGCCATTAGAATAGGGAGTTGGAGGCTATATGTCTCACAGAAGGCTGCCGCTCGATCTATTGGATTATATGACATTGGTTTTCCTTTGCGCACCGTCCTTGGATATCCTGTTTAAGAGAAATATCCACAAGTATTCGCTTTCATTCTACAATAATCATCGATTCGTTCGCGCCAAATTTCGGCAATCTCCGCGCAACAGCCGTTAGTGCTTGGCGAAAGCAATGTCTGCTTCCTCAGTTGCTGGTGGCAAACGAAATTACCCCCGAATGAATTTACGAAACCACTATTTAAGAGCCGTGGTCCGAGATGCGGTGGGCCTTAAATGGGTGTCGCCCTCGGCGCCCACTGTATCTGATCCCTAGCGGTTGGCCGTAGTAAACCCCAGATATAACGAAAGAATTCGGTTACATCAAATAGTGGATTGTCCAAAAACACTTTGCTTCGAAATGGTCTGCTGGCTGCGTTTGGTGGATTGTGAAGCAAAATTCGGGGACCTCAGGTATTTGTCTCTGGGTCATAGTTCTTGGTGAAGCTCAGCCGCATTTTGGAATTTTAAGAAATTAGGGTCCGGAATCAGTAAAAGCGACACAAAGATTAAAAGTGTCAATGAACGCGACAATTATTTAACTTTACAAAATAGGTCTTAATATTCAAAAAACGCTAACCCATTGAGTCAGCGCTTTTTGGTTGGTTGCGGGAGTAGGATTTGAACCTACGACCTTCAGGTTATGAGCCTGACGAGCTACCGGGCTGCTCCATCCCGCGCCAATCTGCACGTCTTAAACTGCCAGTGCTGGCTCTGCAACCCCTTGTCGCAACAAATCGACGGTGATGTGCAATCTTCTTGTGCCTTTTGCTCCGTTAATATTTTTATCTGAGTGTTTCTGGGTACTAGACAGGGAGGAAGTGTTGCGGGATTATTTTGAAAGCTGCTCTGTTTTGAAGCTGTAGGCTCTGTTTAGGGATAAAGAGGCAAATATGGACGATTTAGAAAAGTGCATCAAACAAGGCCGCGGTGAAACTTCGGCGGATAGGGTACTATCTGGGGGGCGTATATTTGATTTGATAACTGGTGATTTTATTGAAGGAGATGTCGCAATTTGTGGCCAGACCATTGTTGGAGTCGCTGCTGGTTACGTTGGCAAGGAGGTCATTGATGTAACCGGCCTCACGTTGGTCCCAGGCTTTATTGATACCCATCTACATATCGAATCAAGTCTTGTGACCCCCTTAGAATTTGATCGCTGCGTTGCACCGCGTGGGATTACCACTGCAATCTGTGATCCACATGAAATTGCAAATGTTGTCGGTATTGAGGGAATTAGGTGGTTTCAGGATGCGAGTGCGCATATGATGATGGATCTCAAGGTCCAACTCAGTTCGTGTGTACCCTCTACGAATATGGAAACATCTGGTGCCGAGATACTTGCCTCAGATTTAAAGTCACTGTTGGCTCACCCGTCTGCAATTGGTCTGGCAGAATTTATGAATTACCCTGGAGTAATTCACCGCGATCCGGATGTTATGGCCAAACTGGAGCTCTTCCAGGGGGGCCATATCGATGGCCATTGCCCGCAACTTTCTGGGCGTGATCTCAATGCCTATATTGCTGCAGGAATCCGTACTGAGCATGAGGCAAGCAACGAGGTAGAAGCCCGTGAGAAGTTACAAAAAGGCCTACGGATTTTAATTCGTGAAGGATCTGTTTCAAAAGACCTAATCGCGTTGCAGCCACTTCTAAGTGAACGGACTAGCCCTTATATGTGTCTTTGTACGGATGACCGAAATCCCTTAGATATCGGTGAATATGGCCATTTAGATTACATGATCCGTGAATTGATTGCACGTGGAACGTCCCCATTGGCGGCCTATAGAGCTGCATCGCTGAGTGGGGCAGAGGCCTTTGGCTTGAAGGACCGTGGTTTGATTGCGCCAGGGTTGCGTGCTGACATCGTTGTCTTAAGCGATCTTCCTACATGTGCGGTCCACAGTGTCTTTTGTGCTGGCAAATTAGTTCATAAGGCTGCGTTCGCGGATCCTAGTGTTCTGCCTGTTATTGGCCGTCACACCGTCACTCTTCCGCCTTTGAGCGAGCGAGTTTTTCAGATTGGTGGATCGAGTGCTCAGACACCTGTAATCGGTATTATCGAAGGCAAAATTATTACTGACTACCTTACTGAAGACATACCCTCAACTGATGGAGATAAACGCCCAGATTCTACTCGTGATTTAGCCCGCATTTCAATCATAGAGCGGCATGGTAAAAATGGGAATATTGGCAATGGATTTGTGCGGGGGTTTTCTTTAAAGGCTGGTGCAATTGCCTCGACCGTCTGCCACGATCATCATAATATTGCCTGCGTTGGCGCCAATTATTTGGATATGTTAACCGCCGTTCATCGTATGAGCGAAATTGAAGGCGGCTTTGTGGTGGTTCGGGATGGGCGCGTGTTGGCCGAACTACCGCTGCCGATAGCTGGTTTGATGAGTGATCAGCCCTTTGAGGTTGTCCACGTTGGATTAGCAGACTTGCGCGATGCTGCTAAATCCTTGGGGGTTGGCCTTGAAGAACCTTTTCTACAGCTCGCTTTTCTGGCACTTCCTGTGATACCAGCATTGAAAATAACTGACCATGGAATGGTAGATGTTATGCAGTTTAAGCTGATAGATCGAGAGAATGCATAGCCCATTTTCGCGGTCAGGCTACTGTGCCGGTGTTACTGATTTTGCCCGTATACTATTTTTTTTGGCCTTTTCGCTGGCAGATTTTAGCTGGCCACACGCGGCCATGATATCTTCACCGCGTGGTGTACGGATCGGACTGGCATAGCCTGCGGCAAAGACGATGTCGGAAAATGCTCGAATTCTTTGCCAGTCAGATCTCTGATAGGGCGCGCCGGGCCATTCATTAAATGGGATTAGGTTTATCTTGGCCGGTATGCCTTGAATAAGTTTAATAAGCCGTCTTGCATCCGCATCGCTGTCGTTAACATCCTTTAGCATAACATATTCAAATGTGATCCTCTCAGAATTTGAAAGTTTAGGATATGTACGCAATGTTTCAATTAGTGTTGCGATGTTCCATTTTTTATTTATTGGAACCAGTTTATCGCGCACTTCATCTGTTGTGGCGTGAAAAGACACGGCCAAAAGGCATCCTATTTCTTCAGCAGTCTTAGCAATCTCTGGTACGACGCCTGAGGTCGATAACGTAATACGGCGGCGCGACATGCATATACCTTCTGGATCCATTGCAATCTTCATCGCATCGCGCACATTATCAAAATTATAAAGCGGTTCACCCATTCCCATCAGAACAATATTGCTTAATAGTCTGGGTTCTCTGGTGTTTATGCCTGGGATAGGCCACTGGTCAAGGTCGTCACGTGCCAATAGAATCTGGCCGACGATTTCTGCAGAGGTTAGATTACGAACAAGGCGCTGTGTGCCCGTGTGACAAAACGAACATGTCAGAGTACACCCGACTTGTGAGCTTATGCAAAGAGTACCGCGATCTTCTTCAGGAATATAGACGACCTCGACTTCGTGACCACCTTCGATCCGCACAAGGTATTTTCGCGTTCCATCCTCTGAAACCTGCTTGGTTACAACGTGGGGCACATCCAGAACAAAATTATTTTTTAAATTAGCACGGTAAGGCTTGGCCAAGTTTGTCATGACATCAAAATTGCGCGCACCTTTTGCATAAATCCATTGCCATATCTGATTGGCTCGCATACGAGACTGTTTTTCTGGAGTGCCAGCTTCAATCAAAACTTTGCGCAGACCCGTACGGGTCAAGCCAATCAAATTCGTTGGGCCGTTCAAAGACTTGCGTGGGATGGTAAGTACATCCTGACTTAACGGAGCCATATTCTGCATGAAACAGGTTACCTAAGAGCTTTTATCAACCTGCATATAGCATTTCTGAGTAATTAGCAAAGAGGTCAAAATACTAAGCTGCACATTTTAGTAATGATTTTTACTTTTAATTTTAAGTGGTGGCTGTATAGTCAGTTTCATGGATAAAAAAAGGCAAAAATTGGGACACAAGACTGCATTATGTGGGTCTCTTCTGTTTGGCCTAAACCTACTAAGCTGCCTCTGAGCGTGCCAGTCCAAGGTGCGTCCGCTCAGAGGAGGAATAGATCGCATCATACAAACCCCACTTAGCTTAGTAGATAGAATGAGATCTTAAAATGATACAGACACCTCAAAAAGACAGAGTTGTAATATTTGATACAACTTTGCGCGACGGTGAACAAAGCCCGGGCGCGACAATGAGCCACTTGGAAAAACTTGAAATAGCTGAGCTTTTGGACGAAATGGGCGTCGATATTATTGAAGCTGGATTTCCAATTGCCTCGGAAGGTGATTTCAAAGCTGTCAGCGAAATTGCACAGCGCTCAAAGAATTCGGTAATATGTGGATTGGCACGTGCCAATTATGGCGATATTGACCGGTGCTGGGATGCTGTAAAACAGGCAGAAAAACCCCGAATTCATACATTTATTGGAACTTCTCCGCTGCATCGTGCTATCCCAAACCTTGATATGGACCAAATGGCAGAGCGTATATATGAGACTGTCACGCATGCACGCAATCTTTGTGATAACGTACAATGGTCTCCCATGGATGCAACGCGGACGGAATTGGACTATCTTTTTCGTGTCGTTGAAATTGCGATCAAAGCAGGTGCGAGTACGATAAACATTCCGGATACAGTTGGATATACTGCGCCGGTGGAGTCGGCTGATCTGATCCGCATGCTTATCGAGAAAGTACCTGGTGCTGATGATGTGATTTTTGCCACCCATTGTCATAATGATCTTGGAATGGCGACAGCAAATTCTTTGGCCGCAGTTGCAGGTGGTGCTCGCCAGATTGAATGTACAATCAATGGCCTTGGTGAAAGGGCGGGAAACACGGCGCTTGAAGAAGTCGTGATGGCGATGAAAGTCCGAGGTGATATCATGCCTTATTACACCGATATTGATACTACCAAGCTGATGAATATATCGCATCGAGTTGCAACAGTGTCGGGTTTTTCTGTTCAGTTCAATAAGGCAATAGTCGGTAAAAATGCCTTTGCGCATGAAAGTGGAATCCATCAAGACGGCATGCTGAAAAATGCTGAAACTTTCGAAATTATGCGCCCCGAAGATGTCGGGCTTGCCGCTACCAACCTGGTAATGGGCAAACACTCTGGCCGGGCGGCCTTGCGCTCTAAACTAGAAGATTTGGGTTTCAGTCTTTCTGATAATCAGCTTAAAGATGTATTTGTCAGGTTCAAAGAGCTTGCAGATCGCAAGAAAGAAGTTTTCGATGACGATCTGATCGCTCTGATGCGGGCAAGCGATGATGTGGAAAATGATCGCCTTGCTCTTCAGTCGCTAACCGTTATCTGCGGCACAAGTGGCCCGCAGAAAGCTGATATGACGATGGTTATCGATGGTGAAGAAATGACCGCTTCGGCAGCGGGTGACGGCCCAGTTGATGCTACATTTAATGCTGTCAAAGCACTGCATCCTCACAAGGCGCGGCTTCAGCTTTATCAAGTTCAGGCAGTGACGGAAGGTACCGATGCTCAGGCTACGGTCAGCGTTCGTATGGAAGAAGATGGCAATATTGCAACCGGCGAATCTGCGGATACGGATACGGTTGTTGCTAGCGCCAAAGCCTATATTAAAGCTTTAAACCGTTTGCTTGTTCGAAGTGAGAGAACAGGCGAGGGTCGCAAGGAAATCAGTTACAAAGATATTTCCTAAATTGTACCTGTAATGTCTGAAGAAGCATGAATGCAAATTTCTCTAAATGATCCCTGCCTATTAATTTAGGGCAATGCGTCAGCCTATCTTGAGTATCATAAAATTTGGTCTCAAATATTAAATTTACCAAGGTTGTCAGCTATGTTTGTTGCAGTTTTGGCGAGGCGCATTCTGGTGCAGGTTTTGTCCTCAACCGGCTTTCAAAATAGCAAGAAACTGATCAATATTGTCTTTCCCAATGGACCAGTCACATACCATTCGTGCGGTCAAAAGCTCGTCTTTTGGGCCGTTTTCAAGGTCTTGACCTCTAAGGTCATAATACGCCCCAGCTTTAATTGCTATCTGGTGCATGCCTCTTGGAAATTTCACAAATATCATATTCCCATCTGGCTGGTAAACAAATTGGCAGTGTTCTATTTGTTTCAATCCAGTAAAAAGGTATGTGGCGTGGTCATTGGCCTTGCGGGCAAGATCCAACCAAAGATCATTTTCTAGATAGCCTTTGATCTGAGCAGATAAATAACGATGCTTGGACTGAAGATGCCCAGATCGCTTGCGGCGCAACTCAAATTCCCAGGCGTGCTTGGGATCAAAAAACACAACTGCTTCGGCAGACATTAAGCCATTCTTGGAACATCCAAAGCTCACGGCATCAATTCCCAGTTTCCAACTCATTTCTGCGGCGCTACAGCCGAGCGACACCATGGCGTTTGCAAACCGGGCGCCATCCATATGTACGGCAAGGTCGTAAGACTTGGCGGTACCAACAACCGTTTTTAATTCCTGCAGGGAATACACGGTGCCTTTTTCAGTCAACTGGGTGATTGAAACGGGACCACGCTGGGGCCCATGGACGCCGCGTCGTTCTTGAGATTGGATTGCTTTGTGAAGGGCATCTGGTGTGATTTTGTCATGCCCCTCGACCAAGGTCAGCTTGCAGCCTCCCGAAAAGAACTCTGGTGCATTACATTCGTCTTCGTGCAGATGCGCGACTGGTGTGCAAAAAATTGTGTCCCAAGGATTAGCCAACGTCGACAAAGCCAAGGCATTTGCCGCGGTTCCTGTACCCACAATGTAAACAGCAGCCTCGGGAGCTTGGAAAAGCCCTCTTATAAGAGTTCGAGCGTCTTTTGTGATATCGTCTTTCCCATATGAGGACTGATATCCCAGATTGGCATTCGCAAGAGCCTGAAAAATCTCGTCAGGTACTGGGCCTATATTGTCTGATGCTAAAAACATCTAGTGTTCTTCCTCTATAAGATGATCCTCCCAGTCATCTTCTTCGACTTCAAACTCTGGAATAGATTGCCCCTGGATTGAAATACCAGCTTTATGAACAGTCTCAAAATCGCCTGATATAAGGGGGTGCCATTCAAAAAGAGCTTTATCTTGCCATAAAAGTAAATAGGCGCAGGTTTTTGGGAGCCAATACGCATGTTGTGACATTGTTTCAGGGGTCAGAGAAATACACTCAGGAACGAACTGATTGCGTGTTTGGTACTGACCGCATCTGCAGGTACTGTCATCGAATAAGCGGCAGGCAACACGGGTCAAGAATACCTCACCTGTCTCATCGTCTTCAATTTTATTCAAACAGCATTTTCCACATCCGTCACACAGTGCTTCCCACTCTGTTTTGGACATATGCTTTAGTTTTTTGCGCTCCCAAAACTTAGGTGCAAGGTTGGTACGATCAATGGGGTCTGGAGTGCTCATAGCGCACCCAAAATCTTTCGTGCCTGATTGCAGTCAATGGCCATTTGATCAATC
>JAOGIM010000018.1 GCA_028150825.1 Paracoccaceae bacterium | reverse complement strand
AATACCGGAGCCAGTAAAATTCAATACTCTCACAGAAGGCGCATATATTTGGGAAAGCCTCTGTGCCGCTTTGGCCAAATCAAGCTTTATGACCTCTGACGGGCAAGATCCTACCAAAAATAATTGCCGTATGTCAGGTCGTCTTGACAGTAAACGCTCAACTTCTCGGTCAAGTTCTTGTTGTGCATCGGCCAGGCCAGCCAAATCAGTTTCTTCTAAAATGGCAGTCCCAAAGCGTGGTTCAGCAAAAATCATAACACCAGCCGCACTTTGTAAAAGATGTGCGCAAGTTCGAGATCCAACAACTAGAAAGAACGCATCCTGCATCTTTCGATGCAGCCAGATAATAGAGGTGAGACCACAGAACACTTCTCTTTGCCCTCGCTCTTTAAGGATGGGGGCATTGCTGCAACTTGTTGGGTTTGACTTAAGCATGAGTGAACTCCGGCACATGCTGTAAACGCGCCATTCGCAGCTTTAAAAGAAACTGAAGTGCATTTACAATATATATAAAATACGCTGAAAGAGCTAAAACCATCAACATCTGACTACTCATTAAGTCGTTGAAAAGACACAGTAAATAAAATGTATGTAATCCAATAACAAAAAAGCTAACGACATCCTCCCAGAAGAAGCCAGGTGCTAAAAGATACTGGCCAAAAACGACTTTTTCCCAGATCGCGCCAGTTATCATAATAGTGTATAGTACAAGTGTCTTGAGGATGATTGAGATTGTCGCCGCAGCGTATCCCTCACCAGTCGCCAAATAACGAACGACGAGGATCACCGAAATCAAAAAAACAAAAAATTGCACCGGTGCGAGAATCCCCTGAACAATTGTCCATTTTGTCGAATCCCTGCGTTGCCGCTGCTCTTTCGTGTACAGTTCCCTATTAGTGGCTTGACCCTCATAAAGAAGGGACATTGGCGACTCCTCACGTATTTTCCCACTCCACCGTAAGCGCTTAGACCAAAAAGTGTCAATTAAAACTTACATTTTTAAATGACAACGGCGCATTTTAATTGTAGGGTTACTTCAAAGAGCGCGAAAGAGTGGGGGGGAGCCAAGTGACAACTTCATATAATTATTTTGACAGCTTTAATTTTTATCGCCGATTCGTATTCCTTTTGACTTTTAGCCAAATATACGGAAAACTGAAAATGCAGTCCGTTAGAGTTAGCCAAACGACATCTCTAAACCCCTCTATCGGATTTATTGGAAAGTGAAGATGTCTGGGAATGAATTTTTTAATGAGGGTTCTTTGCAAGTTGAAGAACTAGCTAGATTAGTAATTGAGGGACTTGGGAGAAAGTCACCCGCAGAAAGCCGAAAGAGTGTTGTAGAAACATCTGTGTGGCTTGCGAACATGACCACTACAGATGGTACTTACGAACCTGATGATGTTCTTGATGCTTTGCTAAGGCGTGGTGTTTCACAGGAGCTGCTTATCGATTGCTGTATTCCTGATGCTGCACGCATCTTGGGCGATGGGTGGATGGAAAGCCTGCGAAGTTTTGGCCAGGTCAGCCTCGGAACAGTAAGACTTCAAGGATTGCTAAAAAGACTTTCACTGCGCTGGGGAGACGCCACTTTTAAGTCAGACGAAGAAGGTATTTTCCTTATAGTATGTCAAAGTGATGATCATACACTGGGCCCGCTTGTTCTTGCAGACCAGCTTCGCCGACGAGGGTACTCAGTTAATGTTATGATAGGCGCTTCCGACAAGGCACTTTTGGAAACAGCAGAAGCAGGGGATTATCAGCTAATACTGTTTTCCTGCTCGTGCATGGTGGCCTTTGAAGATGTTAAAAAAGTAGCCACGTTACTGAAATCTAACGTTATCGACCTTCCCACAATGGTTTTGGGTGGCCCAATTATTGACCTGTTGAAAGAAGATGATCACCACGAAATCGACGTAGATTTAATAACTAATGAAGTCGATGTTGCCCTAAGCAGCGCAATTAGAAAAAAACCAGCCCTCCAAGGCATTGAAAGAGCTTCCTAATGAAAACCAGCCAATCTAAATTTTGGGACTTTGGTTCTGTTCCGATGATCGAGCCAGAATACCTCGGGAGCATTCTTGCTGCGGGATCCGATATTGCGCTATTTTTAAAGCTTGATGGGAAGATCCTATCAATACTTGTGAACGAAGCTGAAAGAGGCTTAGGAAATTTAGATCACTGGCAAGGCCGCTCAATCCGAGAGTTTTTGACACCTGACTGCCTACCAAAATTTGATACAGTGTTTGAAAAAATCTCAAACGGCAAAAGTGTTTTACGTTCAGTAGAGCTAAACCATCAAGACAATGCCGTCTGGAAATTTCCAGTCAGTTATAGCATTCACCGCGTTGGGGCTCAGGACACTGTTTTGATGTTAGGCAGAGACCTAAGATCTTTGGCGGAGACACAGCAACAATTAGTCAAAGCCCAAATCGCAATGGAACGCGGTTATGAGGAAAGCAGAAAATTTGATGCGCGCTTTAGAATGTTGCTATCACAGACACGGGATGCAATTGTTTTTCTATCCGCTTCAGACGGGCGCATTAAAGAAGCAAACGCAGTGGCAGCGGAAATATTGGGTGAAGATATAGATACGTTACAAGGCTCAATCTTTGCTAGTCATTTTAAGAATCGCAGAACTGGCGAGTTTCTAGATAGTTTACTAAACGCATCAGAATCTGAACCTGCTGTCGAAATCAGAGGTGCACTAGAACGTAGCAATAGTGAGGTAAGGCTTAGTCCTTCAGCATTTCGATCTGCAGGTGAGCGTTTCATTCTGTGTAGACTTGAAACAGATGAACAAAAAGTAGTTAAAGATGACGATCTTTCCAAAAATCTTTTATCGCTTTATCAGGCCGGTTCTGACGCAATTGTGTTTACGCAGGCTAACGGCGTAATAGAAGTTGCCAATAATGGTTTTCTTGACCTTATAAATGCACCCAGCCTCCCAAAAATCCAAGGGCGCAGTCTAGCTAATTTTCTTTCACGTGGGCAGATAGACCTCGCTTTGATGTTGGATAACGTGGTTCGAAGTGGGCAGGTACGGATTTATGCCACCGAAATTCGAAATGAATTTGGAGCTAAGTTAAGTGTTGAGGCATCCGTTGCCCATTTAGGAACTGCCAGTCGACCTCTCGTAGCATTTGTGATTCGTGATGCTAATCGAGCTGAAACACTCCGACCAAGGCCAGATCAGTCGCAAACACCCTCGAACTCGAGCATTGTCGAGCTTGTTGGGTCCGCTACATTAAAAGAGATCGTTGGTGAGACTAACGATATGATTGAAAAAATGTGCATTGAAACTGCAATTGTAATGACAAAAAACAATCGTGCAGCAGCAGCAGAAATGCTGGGACTCTCTCGTCAAAGTCTTTATGTAAAACTTCGTAAATTTGGTTTGATTGCGAAAGACTAAATCTTTCGACCTTATTCGTAAAAACATTGCTAAAAAGTTTACTCCTTTGAATCTTTCTTTTGCTTGCGTCATTGAAAAATGTCAGGCAAACTAGACACATGACTGTCTTACAAGACTTACACTCCAGCCGCAGGCCTAATTTGTTTGCCGCCCTTGAGCTTATAAAGCCAATCACGTGGTTTCCACCCATGTGGGCATATACATGTGGTGCAATTTCTGCTGGTGTTAGCTTTGACTCGCAGATTTGGATCGTATTTCTCGGTATTTTTCTGGCTGGTCCAGTAGTCTGCGGAATGAGCCAAGCAGCCAATGACTGGTGTGATCGTCATGTGGACGCAATTAATCAACCAGAAAGACCCATTCCTTCGGGAAGAATCCCAGGTAAATGGGGTCTTTGGATTGCATTAATAATGACAGTTATATCAATGATTCTAGGATTATTCCTAGGTGTCTGGGGTTTTGTTGCAACCATAGTTGCTGTAGCAGCGGCATGGGCATATTCTGCTGAACCACTCCGGTTTAAAAAATCTGGTTGGTTGGGTCCCGGACTGGTTGGACTTTGTTATGAAGGCCTGCCTTGGTTTACAGGAGCTGCTGTTATTTCGGCCTCTATGCCAAGCCCAAAAGTTATCATTATCGCTGCACTATATGCAATTGGAGCTCATGGAATTATGACGCTGAACGATTTTAAAGCGTTAGAGGGCGACCGCCAGACTGGTATTCGCTCGTTGCCAGTTATTCTTGGCCCACGATTAGCAGCACTTGTTGCTTGCATAACAATGGCTATTTCACAATTTATCATTGTTTTACTGCTTTATATTTGGATCGGCCCATCACTTCACGGAATCGCGATATCAGCACTAATACTTGGGCAGGTTTGGGCTATGCAAATAATGATGCGTGATCCAAAAGCCAAAGCGCCTTGGTATAATGCGACAGGCGTTACTATGTACGTCAGCGGAATGATGATCTGCGCATTTGCACTGCGCGCTCTGGAGGCTGGATTATGAATTTAAGTTGGTTTTCGATAGTACGACTTGGCCTCGTACAAATGAGCCTTGGGGCAATCGTCGTTCTAATGACTGCGACGCTGAACAGACTGATGGTTGTTGAGCTTGCACTGCCTGCCGTTCTCCCAGGTGTCTTGGTGGGTCTACACTATGGCATTCAAATTACACGGCCAAATTGGGGGTTTCGCTCAGACAAAGGTGGACGACGGACACCATGGATAATTGGTGGCATGGCTATTCTGGGAACTGGTGGCATCCTAGCAGCAACGTCTATTCCAATTTTAGAAAATAATTTCAGGCTCGGTATGCTGACCTCTTTAATTGCATATCTTTTGATCGGCATTGGCGTTGGAGCGTCAGGTACATCCCTACTAGCTCTGCTAGCGACTTCAACTGCACCGCGCCGACGCGCAGCTGCGGCAACGATCACTTGGCTGATGATGATTGCAGGTATCGCCATTACCGCAGGAGCCACAGGCGTGATGCTGGACCCATATTCACACGAACTTTTAATAAAGATTGTTGCAGTCATCTCTTCTGGTGCGGTTTCTCTAACAGCACTTGCAATGTGGAAGGTGGAAACCGAACAAAATCAGCCCAGTCCAGAGCAGGAAACCTCCTTTATTCAGGGAATTACCGAAATCTGGTCGGAACCCAAGGCCCGGCAGTTTGCTATATTTGTATTTTTGTCGATGACTGCGTACTTCATGCAGGAACTAATTCTTGAGCCCTATGCCGGACTAGTTTTTGGCTTCACACCAGGTGAATCAACTTCATTGTCAGGCGCACAAAACGGGGGTGTATTTCTTGGGATGCTCTGCGTTGGCATAATCTGCACTGGCTTGAACCTTGGCAGTCTAAAGGTCTGGATTGTCTCAGGATGCATTGGGTCAGCCGTTAGCCTGTTTGGAATAGCATGTTTGGGAATGGGTGCACCTGGGTTTTACCTTCCAATCGCAGTCACCTGTCTGGGGTTTTTTAATGGTATGTTTGCTGTGGCGGCAATTGGCTCAATGATGTCTCTGGCCGGGCAAGGTCGCGATAGCAGAGAAGGCACTCGAATGGGAATTTGGGGGGCGGCGCAAGCAATTGCTGCAGGCTTTGGTGGTTTACTCGGAGCAGTGGCAGTCGATATTATGAAATTTGTTTCAGGAACTGTGGCAACAGCTTATGGAAGCGTCTTTTTGCTTGAGGCGGCAATTTTCCTTGTCTCAGCAACTATGGCAATGAAAATTATGTCAGAGCGATCCGTATCGCCTGAAATGGTACCGGGAGAATAAAGATGTTCGATGTTGTAGTAATTGGTGGTGGGCCGTCCGGTGCGACCGCTGCAGACGATCTGGCAAGAAGCGGTCACAAAGTGGCTTTGATTGATCGCGATGGTCGGATCAAGCCATGTGGAGGGGCGATACCTCCAAGACTCGTCTCAGACTTTGATATTCCAGAAAAGCAAATCGTTGCAAAAATTAAAACTGCGAGGATGGTATCACCAAGCCAGCGCTCTGTCGATATTCCAATAGAAAATGGCTATGTGGGAATGGTTGACCGTGACGTCTATGATGAATTTCTAAGAAAGCGCGCTGAAAGCGCTGGAGCAAAACGTTTTACTGGAACCTTCCGTACGATTGAGCGCAATGAAGCAGGCACATTTGTCCACTTTAAAGACAAAGCATTAGGCAAAAATGTAGCTTTAGAAACAAAGCTTATTATAGGCGCTGATGGTGCAAGATCGTCAGTTGCACGTGCAGAAGTACCCGGCGGGGATAAAATTCCTTATGTAATTGCCTACCATGAAATCATTGAAGCTCCAGCAAAAAGTGCAAGATATGATCCTGAACGTTGTGATGTAATTTACGACGGTGAGATTTCACCAGACTTTTATGGGTGGGTTTTTCCTCATGGACATTCGGCGAGTGTTGGTATGGGAACTGGTCAGAATGGTATTGATCTCAAAGACGCTACCGCCAAACTTCGCAAATCTTCAGGATTGGATGGATGCAAAACAATTCGTAAAGAAGGTGCGCCGATCCCCTTAAGGCCCATGGACCGCTGGGATAACGGAAAAGATGTTATTTTGGCCGGCGATGCAGCAGGCGTTGTTGCCCCAAGCTCTGGTGAAGGCATTTATTATGCAATGGTTGGCGGCCGTGTCGCGGCAACGGCGACTGCGGCATGTTTGGCCTCAGGCCGAGCACGCGACCTAAAACTTGCCAGAAGTATGTTCATGCGCGAACACAAAACTGTATTTCGTGTTTTGGCCTCAATGCAAAATGCATATTATAAATCAGATGATCGTCGGGAACGGTTTGTATCCCTTTGCCACGATGTAGATGTGCAAAGGCTGACATTCGAAGCGTATATGAACAAAAAACTTGTTCGCGCGAGACCAATGGCACATGTTAAAATTGGTATTAAGAATCTTGCCCACTTGATGGGTGTCATTTCCCCTAACCGCATATGACTGTAACCATCCCAGCCTGGGTGGATGGTAAGATTCAACCCGTTGAAAAGCTTGAAGTACATTTGAAAGGTTTCAAGCATAAAGCAATATCCGTTTTCATGGTATGTCGGCAAGAGATATTAATCCAGAGGCGGGCTCTAGGAAAATACCACACCCCTGGCCTTTGGGCCAATACCTGCTGCACGCACCCAAATTGGGAAGAAGACGCAAAGGTCTGCGCAATACGGCGAATGAACGAGGAGCTTGGCTTAGAAGATACACTCCCAGTTTATCGCGATACAATTGAATATCGAGCAGATGTTGGGGGTGGCCTGATCGAGCACGAAGTTGTCGATCTTTTTGTAATTCATGTTCATCAAAAGCCAAATGTACGTCTCAACCCAGACGAGGTTATGGATGTTCACTGGATCGATTATCACGTACTCCAAGACGAAGTTTCACGTTCACCCGAAAAGTTTACACCTTGGCTTCGCATTTATATTAAAGAACACACAAGTAAAATATTTTAAAAATTTTATTCATTAATTCAATATCTTAAAGAGCAAACTTCATCATAATCTCGTAATCTGGGAACGCTTTGTTAGCGATATCTGATAATTGCTTATTTAGGCGTGGCAGCACGCCTTCTTTATCACCAAAGCCACTAGAACCATGCACCGCGTTATACCAATGGCGCGCCCAAACACCGTCACAAGACATGCCTCCTTTTGGCCAAGTGAGCATGCTGGTTTGGAATTCAATCCCAAGACGATCACAAAGCTGTCTAAGCTTGGTCTCTGGCTCTTGCCTAAGATCCTCACTGTTTAGAACCAACGGGTTTTGTCCTGCTTCGCAAAGATATTTAAACAAAGCGACTTGTTGGGAAAGCCCAATATCATTGACCGCTGGATTTGGGTATTTTTTGGCAAAACTGGAAACGACACGGGCTGGATGACGCAACAAAAAAATATTTGTAACATCAAGCATCCACTCACGCGGAATTTGGGTGATCATGTGATGCGTCATATGCTTTTGATACTGGCTCGATGAACCAGCCTTTTGCTCACCAGTTAGCGTTGCTATAACCTCTCTTGGATCAGTTGACTGGGATCCTAAAATATCATCGCGCATTGGATGGTTTAACCCAGTGTAATATAAGTATGAAGCATAAAATGGCTCATCTACCGCGACAAAATCTGATCGATTCGCAAACGAATACATCATAGCCGTTGAAATATTACGCGGCCCCGACCAGACAGCGAGACGCATCAAGCACAAACCTCGTTTATCAGATCTTTGTAAAGAGATCTAATTCTGGTTGTCACTGGACCCAAGTCACCATTCCCAATAATGCGACCATCCAATTCACTAACAGGGGTTTGAGCACCAAAGGTCCCCGTAAGAAAAGCCTCGTCCGCCCCATAAACGTCGACCAGTGAGAAATTCTTTTCAAACACTGAAAGTTCATTTTGGCGACAGAGGTCGATCACTCTTTGTCGGGTAATTCCGTTCATACAATAATCACCTGTACTGGTCCAAACCTCTCCTTTGCGGACAATAAAGAAATTACAAGCATTAGTCGTGTTCACGAACCCATGGATATCCAGCATCAAAGCCTCATCTGCACCAGCTTTCTCCGCAGCGATACAAGCAAGAACACAATTTAACTTAGAATGTGAGTTTAATTTCGGATCTTGCGTCATCGGCAGTCCACGAAGATGTGGAACAGTTGCAAGGCGAACCGGTCGCGGCTTGCTTGGGCGGGAATGCTCCATTATAATGACAAATGTTGGACCAGAATGGGATAAAGACGGATGTTGAAATGGGCGAATCTTTACGCCACGTGTAACCATAATACGCGCATGCACGTCGCTGGTCATATTATTAGCAACTTGTGTCTCTAATAAGGCATTTTTTATGCCTTCGCGGCTTAAGCATAGATCGAGATCAATCGCCTTTGAGGCTTCAATTAAGCGATCAAGATGATCGCAAAGAAAAGCCCAAACACCGTTGTGTAAACGAATACCCTCCCAAACTCCATCGCCGAGCATAAAGCCACTGTCATAAACGCTAACGACAGCCTCTTTTTTTGATTTAAAGTCTCCATTTACATAAATAAGGATATCTTCATTGCGCTCATCATCTTCTGCTTGATGTGTAGTGATTTTATCTACCATTTTTATTCTTTCTAAAACAAACCCAGATGGCTTTTAATCAGGGCTAAACAATTGTTTTTTGTAACTAAATTATAGAATTTTCCATATAAAGTGCTGGGAAACCTGGATTGGCTACGGCCCAAACTCATCCTCTATCTCTTTAAGATCAGGAATAACATCAGAGGTTCCATGTCGCTTTACCATAAGTGCCGCAGCGCGCGTCGCAAGCAGTATTGATTGTTCAAAACTTAAGCCACGGTCCAGTCCCGCAGCGAGGTAACCCGTGAATGTATCACCTGCCCCTGTCGTATCCACAGCTTTGACGGGAATGGCGTCAAAATGGGTGGTCTTATCTTTTAATTTATCAAAATGCTTACCCCCACGAGATCCATGAGTAACAAAAATGTGGTCAACCCCAAGGCTTTGGAGGACTTGCCCACAGGAAGATTCTAGCTGTTCCGCCTCAATTTCATTTAAAACTAATATATCAATATACGGCAATATATCTGCAACGGACTTAGCTTCAAAAGGTGCGGCAGCATAAATTACCTTTAACCCAAGTTCTTTAGCCGTTTTTGCGGTATAAGCTTGCTGGTTTGTTTCGTTTTGCATTAACAAGATGTCACCAGAAGATGCCTCGCTCAGGGCTGAGCCGATCTGGTGTTTTGTGATTTCCCGATTCGCACCTGGCTGTATGACAATGGAGTTTTCTCCAGATGGATCAATCATAATAATAGCATGGCCCATTATAGATCCAATGGCTATATGGCGCGTGTCAACTCCGTATTCTAATAGCCTATTTTTCGCCCATAAACCGTCTTGCCCAACTGCCCCAATGTGCATTACTCGAGCGGCCCCACGCGACGCAGCCACAGACATGTTTGCACCTTTTCCACCCATGCCACGCTTATAATCTTGGGCGGCCAATGTTTCTCCAGCAAGCGGTAGATTTGGTAAATGATAAAAGTAATCCGAGTTTATAGATCCAAGATTATAAATGGTCATACTCTAAATACCCCTAAATTTATCCAACTTTACTGGCTGCCAAGACAGCCATATTGAGAATATCTGTTGCCGTAGAAACGGTTGAGCAAATTTGGATTGGTTTGTCCACGCCAGAAAGGATTGGGCCGATCACTGTTGCCCCAGCCATTTCCTGCATCAGCTTGACCGATATACTTGACGAGTGACGTGCTGGAACCACAAGAATATTTGCAGGGCCAGTGAGGCGCGTAAAAGGATAGGCTGCCATAGCTTGCGGATTTAAGGCAACATCAACGGTCATTTCTCCTTCATATTCAAAATCTACCTGGCGTTTATCCAGAACCTGAGGGGCGAGTTGCATTTTTTCAGCCCGCTCAGAAACAGGGTGACCAAATGTTGAAAAACTCACAAAAGCGACGCGGGGTTCAAGGCCTAATTGTCTGGCAACACTGGCAGCACGCTCTGCTATTGTAGCTAAATCTTCGGCATCAGGCCATTCATGCACTAACGTGTCAGCAATAAGAACAATACGCCCTTTATGTAAAAGGGCTGTCACACCAGCTGCTCCATGCTCAGCGTCTGCATCAAAAACATGGTTTATAAGATTCAAAACATGGGCAGATTTACGCGTGGCACCGGTTACAAGGCCATCGCCATGTCCATGTGCAAGCATCAGAGCCGAGAAAACATGCCTATCTCTGGCAGCAAGTCGGTGAACATCTGCCCGATCAAAACCTTTTCGTTTAAGCCTTTCATAAAGTAGGCCTTTATAGACCTCTAAATTCTGCGTGTTGGCCGCATTAACAATTTGAAGTTCATTTACTGCATCGGCTAAACCTGCAGCCTCTAACTTTTCCCGAACATCCATCTCGCGACCGACAACTAGGGATTTTCCAAATCCAGACCTTTGGTACATAACAGCAGCGCGTAAAACGCGCGGATCATCTCCTTCTGAAAAAATCATTTCCGCCTGAGCTGCGCGGGCGCGTTCCGTAATGCCACGAAGAATGCTCGCCGTGGGATCCATGCGAGTTTTTAATGAAAGCTCGTAGGCCTGTATATCAATAATAGGGCGACGAGCGACACCCGTTTGCATACCCGCCTTGGCGACTGCCGGGGGAATGCGGTAAATCAATCTTGGATCGAAAGGCGTAGGGATTATGTAATTTCGCCCAAAACTAAGCTCTTTTCCATACGCCATTGAAACTTCATCTGGAACGTCTTCCCGCGCAAGAGCCGCTAAGGCCTCAGCACAGGCTATTTTCATCTCCCCGTTGATTGCGCGCGCATTAATATCGAGTGCACCACGAAATAAGTAAGGAAAGCCCAAAACATTATTTACCTGATTTGGGTAGTCACTTCGGCCTGTCGCTATAATAACATCCTTTCTAGCCTCTTGGGCATCTTCTGGAGTAATTTCAGGATCAGGATTAGCCATTGCAAAAATAACTGGGTCATCTGCCATTGAGCAAACCATTTTTGCTGTTACAGCACCTTTGACCGAAACACCAATAAAAACATCAGCACCCTCCATGGCTTGATCTAACGTTCTAAGCTCAGTTTTTACAGCATGGGCTGATTTCCACTGGTTCATCCCATCCGTACGACCTTGATAAATAACACCTTTTGTATCACAAACAATACAGTTCTGAGGCTTTGCTCCCATCGTTTTTAAAAGCTCTATGCAAGCAATTCCTGCCGCCCCTGCCCCGTTAAGTACAATCCTAACATCTTTTATGTCTTTCTCACTTAGATGCAGAGCATTAATTAAACCAGCTGCACAGATGACAGCAGTTCCATGTTGGTCATCATGGAAAACTGGGATACCCATTTTCTCTTTAAGACGCTGCTCAATGATGAAACATTCTGGAGCCTTTATATCTTCGAGATTAACGCCACCAAAAGTTGGCTCCATAAGTTTGACCGCTTTGCAAAACTCGTCCGGATCCTCTGTATCCAACTCTATATCGATACTATTGATGTCAGCAAAGCGTTTAAAGAGTACTGCTTTTCCCTCCATTACGGGCTTGCTACCCAGCGCACCAAGATTTCCCAAGCCTAAAACCGCCGACCCATTCGATATAACAGCTACAAGATTTCCTTTGTTGGTATAATCATAGGCAAGCTCAGGATTCTTAGCGATCTCTTCGCAAGGAACGGCCACACCTGGTGAATAAGCCAATGATAGATCGCGTTGAGTCATCATTGGAACCGTCGCGGAAACTTCCCACTTTCCCGGAGTTGGTTCCAAGTGAAAGGCTAAGGCTTCTTCGCGGGTTATTTTTGTTTTAGGCATTTTGGGTTCCGTATATTTGTCTCTTTCAATTGTTAACCTGCTAAGTTTGGTCCAGCAACCTTATCATTTTTTGACTTTCGTCTTTCTAGTAGCTCAGTTAAATCTTATTCAAAGAAAAGGAAAATGCGGTGACTCCAATGATGACCCAGTTTCTTGAACTCAAGAACCAGTATCCAAGTGCTCTTTTATTCTATCGAATGGGTGACTTTTACGAATTGTTCTTTGACGATGCTGTTGCAGCATCGGCGGCATTAGACATTGCTTTGACAAAACGAGGAAAGCATGATGGTGCTGATATACCTATGTGTGGCGTTCCACATCATGCTGCAGAAAGCTATCTGCTAACTTTGATCCGTAAAGGGTTTCGAGTTGCGGTATGTGAACAACTAGAAACCCCTGCGGAAGCAAAAAAACGGGGTAGCAAATCCGTAGTAAAGCGCGGGGTTGTTCGGCTAGTTACACCGGGAACTTTGACAGAAGACACATTGCTTGAAGCTCGTAGGCATAATTTTCTGGCAGCATTTGCCAAATTACGCGACGAGTATTCATTTGCCTGGGTAGATATTTCTACTGGTGATCTTTGGGTTGAAGAAATATCACTAGTCAGCCTTGGTCCAGAAATTGCGCGTCTTAGACCAAGTGAACTTATTGTTCCGGAAAGTCAGATCCAAGAAATTTCAGAAATAATGCAAGATACAGAGTGTTCTTTAACACCCCTTGGTCCAGCGTCCTTTGATAGCACCTCCGGCGAAAAGCGGTTGAAAGATCTTTTTCAGATACAAACACTAGAAGCTTTTGCTAATTTTGAGCGGGTAGAAATAGCAGCGCTAGGGGCTATCGTTGATTATTTAGATATCACCCAAAAGGGGAAGCTACCTCTTCTGCGACCACCAATTAAACAATCAACCTTAGAATTTATGCAAATTGACGCAGCAACGCGTCGAAATCTTGAAATAACACAGGCCTTGAGCGGTGGCCGTAAGGGGTCACTTTTATACACTATAGATAGAACGGTAACAGCCGCAGGCGCGCGCCTTTTGGAGCAACGCATTTCATCTCCATCACTAAACACTAGTGAGATTTGCAACCGCCTTGACGCAATTGACCAAATGATCGTGAATCCAACTTTAAGAGACGTCCTTAGAGAGGCACTGCGCAAAGTTCCTGATTTAGAGCGCGCTTTGTCACGTATCTCCCTTGACCGTGCAGGTCCAAGAGATTTGGCAAATATCCGAAATGGGCTTTTACAAGGCCGTGAGATTGCCACTAAGTTGGAGACTGCAGACTTGTGTTCTGTCCTTGATGCAGGGCGATGCGCGCTTCTGGGACATGAAACCCTTCTTGACTTGCTGTCAAATGCGATTGTTTCTGAACCCCCAGTGCTGGTGCGTGACGGAGGGTTTGTTGAACGAGGTTTTGACCAGGATTTGGACGAAGCACTGATTTTGCGCGATGAGGGGCGCAGTATTATTGCAAAAATGCAGGGTGAGTATATTGAAAAGGCGAATATCCAGTCGCTTAAGATAAAACATAACAATGTGCTTGGATATTTCATTGAAACCCCATCTACGCACGCTGAAAAGATGATGACACCACCGCTCAACGAGGCATTTATCCATCGCCAAACCACAGCAAATCAAGTTAGGTTCACTACCGTCGAGCTTTCAGAGATAGAAACCAAAATACTTAACGCCGGCAATCGCGCTATTGAGATTGAAAAACGCATTTTTAAAAGTGTTTGTGAAGAAATTATGGGCGTTGCTGAAGCTGTCTTAGCTGCCTCAAAGGGTTTGGCGGGATTTGATCTGTCAACGTCTTTGGCTGAACTTGCCGTGCAGGAAAATTGGGTTAGGCCAATTGTTGACAATAGCAGGCATTTTTCGATCAGCGGTGGAAGGCATCCTGTAGTTGAAGCGGCAGTCAAAAGACCTGGTGGAACATTTATTCCCAACAACTGTGATTTGAATAATGGCGGTATCTGGCTTTTGACAGGACCTAACATGGCCGGAAAGTCTACATTTTTGCGACAGAATGCACTGATCGCCCTTCTATCACAGATGGGAACTTTTGTACCAGCTGCAAGCGCGCACATTGGGCTCGTGACACAATTGTTCAGCCGAGTTGGGGCTTCAGATGACCTGGCCAGGGGCCGCTCAACATTTATGGTAGAAATGATAGAGACAGCTGCGATTTTAAACCAATCAGGTGACCAGGCTTTGGTTATATTAGATGAAATTGGACGTGGAACGGCAACCTACGACGGTTTATCAATCGCTTGGGCGACCCTGGAGCACCTTCATGATGTAAATAAAACGCGAGCGCTATTTGCTACACATTATCATGAGCTTACAAGTTTATCGACTAAACTTGATCGCGTTGAGAATGCGACAGTAACCGTTAAAGAGTGGGAAGGTAATGTTGTTTTCTTACACGAAGTGAAAAAAGGTGCTGCTGACCGATCATATGGAGTCCAAGTTGCCCAGCTTGCCGGATTGCCCTCCATAGTCGTTGAGCGCGCACGCTATGTTCTGAGTGCTTTAGAAAAAGGAGATCGAGAAGGTGCGTCGCGCCAAAAAGCGATGATTGACGATCTACCACTTTTTGCAACCGTATCAAAAGCGCCAGAACCAAAATACAACGTGCAAAGCGATATAGAAAAAAAAATTAGCGAAATATATCCAGATGATCTTTCACCAAAAAAAGCCTTGCAGATTCTTTACGATTTGAAACAGCTCTCGCAAAAAACCCACAAAACTTAATTTTTTATCAATTTGCCAGACTTGAAGATACCCCTACTTGTGCGGGTCTAAGCAAGCGATCATACAACATAAAGCCTTGCGCTGAGACTTGGATAATATCGCCAGAATTTGTACCAGGCAGTGGCGCTTCAAACATAGCTTGGTGCACTTTAGGATCAAATTTATCACCAATTTCAGGGGCAATTGGCTCTATTCCGTGCTTGCGGAATACATTTAAAAGTTCCCGCATTGTCAGCTCAACTCCCTCAATAAGGGCTTTTGATTCACTATCATTGGTCTCACTAGATGCTTCAATGGCGCGTTCTAAATTATCATGTATCGGTAGCAAGTCCCGTGAAAGTTTAGCGCCACCATATTCCTCAGCTTCTTTCCGGTCTTTATCTGCTCTTTTGCGAGAATTCTCTGCATCCGCAAGGGCGCGCATAAATTTGTTGCGAAAGTCGTCCCGTTCAGCTCGGATCTCATCGATCCCATCAAATTCAGCAACCGCCTCTTCAATATCGATAAGCTCTTCCTGATCACTTTGTGCTTCCAGGTCTTCTATATTATCCAAAAATTCTTCTTTTTTTGGTTCCGACATATTTCACCTCTAATTTCGATCAGAAATTATTTTTCCAACCAATTGTGCTGTATAATCTACGATAGGTACGATCCTTCCGTAGTTCAATCTCTTGGGCCCAATTACACCAATTGCACCAATTACTTTAAGATCAGCGTTCATATAAGAAGAAACCACCAAAGAGGAACCCGAAAGTGAAAAAAGTTTGTTCTCAGACCCAATAAAAATGCGTACACCGTCACCTTTTTCAGTTAAATCCAGAAAATCGGCAATGTCCTGCTTGCGTTCGAGGTCATCAAACAGTGATTTTACCCTTTCAATATCCTTTTCTTCAGTGTCTGGTTCCAAAAGATTCGATCGGCCGCGTACAATCAGACGTTCATTTGTTTCCCCCCGATCCTGCCAAACGGCTATACCCTTTTCAACCATTCCTTTGGCAAGTTCATCTATCTCTTGACGCCGCTCGGCTACTTCTTTGCTCACAACTGCGTAGACTTCTGAAAGTGTGCGGCCTTCGATCAACGAGTTTAAAAAGTTAGCCGCCTGTCGAAGCGCACTAGGGGTTTGGCCAAGAGGAGGGGTAAACAATCTATTTTCAACTTCCCCATTAGCAAAAACCAAAACAACTAAGACACGATCAGGCGCCAATGAAACAAAATCAATGTGTTTAATGGGTTCTTCTTGTTTTGGCGTCAATACCAAGGAAGCGCTTTGTGTAAGACCAGATAATGCAGAACCAATACGATCAAGTGTTTCAGCCACATCTCCCTCACCTATTCGCACACTTTGGTTTAGCTTTTCACGATCACTTTGATCCAAGGCGTTAACTTCAAGCAGTCCATCAACAAACATTCGAAGGCCAAGCTCTGACGGTATGCGGCCAGCACTAATATGTGGGCTATCTAACAGCCCAAGAAATTCAAGATCCTGCATAACATTGCGAATAGTCGCAGAGCTGATTTGTTCACTTAAAGATCTAGATAGCGTCCGCGAACCCATAGGCTCTCCATTCTCAAGATAGCTCTCAACAATCCGGCGAAAAACCTCACGAGTGCGGCCGTTCATGTCATCTAAGATTTTTGAATTATTTTCCATAGCGCAATCTTTATATATATCCTCATTAAAGGTTATAAAAAGAAAAGGTCAATCGGGCTTGCGTATTGCATTGTAGGACATATAAGTCGAATGCATCATTTGAAGGAGAATTCATGCGACCTTCCGGCAGAAAACTTGATGAAATTCGCCAGGTTTCCATAGAAACTAACATTACAAAACACGCTGAAGGCTCTTGCCTTATAAAAATTGGGGACACACATGTAATTTGTACAGCCACTCTGGAAGAGCGGGTTCCAACATTTATAAAAGGGTCTGGCCTAGGATGGGTTACTGCGGAATATGGAATGCTTCCACGATCGACTGGATCGCGGATGCGTAGAGAAGCAACCTCTGGTAAACAAGGCGGAAGAACAGTAGAAATTCAACGGTTAATCGGGCGTTCTTTACGTGCCGGCGTAGACCGGGTTGCACTCGGTGAGCGGCAGATTTCCATTGACTGCGATGTAATACAAGCAGATGGCGGAACAAGATGTGCCGCGATTACAGGTGGATGGGTTGCACTACAATTAGCTGTAAAAAAGCTTTTAAAAAGTGGGGTAATAGTTTCAGATCCCTTGATTTCGCCGATTGCTGCTGTCAGCTGCGGCATATACGCCGGTCAACCAGTCCTTGACCTAGATTATCCTGAAGATAGCGAAGCAGGCGTTGATGGCAACTTTGTCATGATGGCAGACAAAAAATTGATAGAAGTTCAAATGAGCGCAGAAGGTGGCGCGTTTAGCAGAGGTCAGATGGATCAATTGATGGACCTTGCTGAAGTCGGTGTTGGGCATCTAGTAAAAGAACAGGCCAAAGCCTTGACATGATCTATTCAATCAAGGGGAAAAAAATTCTTGCAGCAACCCACAACCAAGGAAAACTAGAAGAAATATCAGCGCTACTAGGCCCATTAAACGTCACTATCGTGAGCGCAAAAGATCTTAATCTTCCTGAACCAGAAGAAACTGAAGATACATTCGTGGGCAATGCGCGCATAAAGGCCCATGCCGCTGCTCAGGCAAGTGGCCTTCCATCACTTTCTGATGATAGCGGAATTGAAATTAACGCGCTGGGTGGTGCACCAGGAGTTTATACCGCGGATTGGGCCGAAACACCTTTAGGGCGCGATTTTGTAGTGGCCATGACGAAGACACATGACCTTTTAGAAGAAAAAAATGCGCCTTTCCCCAGAAAAGGCAGATTTTGTTGTACTTTGGTTCTTGCGTGGCCCGATGGAAAAGACTTTGTTTATGAAGGGAAAATGGAAGGAAAAATTGTGTGGCCCATGCGTGGTGACCAAGGACATGGCTATGACCCAATTTTTCAACCTGACGGCTACAAAAAAACATTTGGGGAAATGGACCGTTGGGAAAAAAACAGGCTCAGCCATCGCGCAAAAGCGTTTGAGAAGTTTTTTGAACACTTCGATAAATGAAGATTGGGAGCACGGTGGCTTTGGGATTTATATCCACTGGCCCTTTTGCGCAGCAAAATGCCCTTATTGTGACTTTAATAGCCATGTATCTTGCCACATTGATGAAAAGCTTTGGCTAGAAGCATATCAAAAAGAGATTTCACGTATCCACCAACTGACTAAGAGTCGGAGAGTAAAATCGATTTTCTTTGGTGGGGGAACACCAAGCCTTATGAGTCCCGATCTTGTATCTGATATATTGAGCCATATCAGATCGCTTTGGCTTATAAATAATGACTGCGAAATAACCTTAGAGGCTAACCCAACATCTGTTGAGGCACAGAAATTTCTTAATTTCAAGAGTGCTGGTATAAATAGAGTTTCTATGGGTATTCAATCACTTAATGACCAAGACTTAAAGCGCTTGGGACGCCAACATTCAGCAAAAGAAGCGCTGGAGGCTTTTACAACTGCACGAAATATTTATGAACGAGTAAGTTTTGACTTGATATATGCGCGCCAAGAGCAGTCTATTTCACAGTGGAAATCTGAGTTACAACAAGCACTAAACAGAGATATTGATCATTTATCTTTATATCAACTTACCATTGAAGAGGGCACAGCATTCGGTGATCGCTACGCTGTTGGGAAATTAACCGGACTTCCTGACGAAGATCGAGCCTCTGATCTCTTTGAAATTACGCAAGAGCTTTGCGAACAGAATGGGATGAAAGCCTATGAAGTTTCAAATCATGCACGGGCGGGTTCCGAATGCCAACACAATATTCTCTATTGGAAATACGGTGACTATGCGGGAATAGGGCCAGGCGCGCATGGCCGGTTAACTCTTGAAAATAATCGTTACTCTACAGAGGGGTACAGTCAACCAAGTAAATGGTTATCGGCAGTTTCAGAGGGTTGCGGGGATAAGTTAACGCAAAAACTGTCCCTGTACGATCAGAGACAGGAATTTGTTTTAATGGGCATGCGGCTAACTGAAGGAATTTGTAAAAAGCGCTACCAAAACTTTTTCGGATATTCAGCAAAGCCCTCAGCCATTCAAAGCTTGGAGTATGAAGGCTTAATCAAAACTACCTCAGAAAAAATATCTACAACACCGCGAGGTAGGATGGTACTGAATTATGTTATTCGGGAATTATTGATGGATTAAAGATGCGGGTAGTTTAAGTTTCGCGTCGCTTTGCCGCATTAGCTCTTGGGCCTTTAGGGGTTTTCCTACCCCTTCCTCAAACAGAGCCATTTTAATCTTTGACGCATTTTTCTTTTAGACATCATCCACGTGGCTGCATAATTAGATTTTATCACATTCAATATTGGATTCGAAAATAAAAGAATGGCAACCGCTAGGGACGATTTCAAGATAATCAAACGCCTTAGCAAAAGTGTCTCTTATTGATGCTTTTTCTGTTGACGTTATACTAAAGCTAAACTTAGATTCTCGTTGTTCAACCAATGGGTACTAGGATCTGTTCTGCCCCCTATTCGGAGTCACCAGTATCCGTAGAACTAAGTATACGGCAAAGATCGTCTAGCTGTTCTAGCGTGCCATAAGAAATCATTACGTTGCCAGTTTCGGTATCAGATTGATGGTTAACTACCACTTTCATGCCAATAGCAGCAGACAAATCCCCTTCAAGAGCCTTAGTATCTGCATCTTTTTGACTTTTAGTAATTTGTTTAGCCACCGCTTTCTTATCACCGCCTAAGTCAAATGTACTTTTCTTAACTAGATTCTCAGTCTCACGCACCGACAAACCCTTTGCAACAACGATCTTTGCAAGATCGCTCGGGTTATGACACGTAATTAGTGCCCTAGCGTGCCCAGACGACAGCTTTCCGTATATTAATAACTGCTGTACATCGTTAGGAAGGTTCAGAAGCCGTAAAAGATTTGCAATGTGACTGCGGCTTTTTCCAAGAGTTTTGGCCATTTTCTCTTGAGTATACTCAAATTTATCCATCAGCTGCTGGTATCCAGCTGCCTCTTCAATTGCATTCAAATCAGCACGCTGAATGTTTTCAATAATAGCTACTTCAAGAACCTCATCATCATCGAAGTCTTTGATAATAATGGGTAATTCATGAAGTTGTGCAATTTGTGCTGCACGCCAACGACGTTCCCCTGCTACAATTTCAAATTGACCTAGGTCTTTGGGCCTAACCCTGACAAGCAACGGTTGTAAAACGCCCTTTGCGCGTATTGAGTTCGCTAGGTCCTCCAAGTTATCAGACTTGAAATCCTTTCTTGGTTGATCCGGATTTGGATGAATTTTTTCGATTGGTACAGAGGTTACGCCAGGTTGACTGTCTGATGTAGACCCACTTTTAGCCTTATTAGGCTCTACATCTGCCATTAATGCAGATAGTCCGCGGCCGAGTCCTTTTAATCTTGGCTTGGATTCGCTCATCATAACTCCTTTACTTGGACAATGCCGATTGATTATTTTTTAGAAACTCACACGCTAAGTCTCGATAGGCCTGCGCTCCCTTTGAGGTTGGATCATAAGACAACACAGGTTTGGAGTGTGATGGAGCTTCACTAACACGAACGTTTCTTGGAATTTTGGACTTGAATACCAACTCCCCTAGATTTTCGCGCGCATCTTCTTCAATCAAAACCGAAAGGTTATTCCGAGAATCAAACATTGTCAGCACGACACCTTCTATTCTAAGGTCTTCGTTAGCTGTTGCCCTCACCTCTCGGATGGTAAGCATCAGCTGTGACAACCCTTCGAGAGCAAAGAACTCACTTTGAAGTGGAATTAAAACAGAGTTCGACGCTACCATCGCATTTATAGTCAACAAATTCAGCGATGGTGGGCAATCAATCAAAATGAAATCAAAGCCAAATTTGTTCATTGACGGTTTATTAAGCGCTTCACGGAGCTTGAAAACCCTTTGTTCATCAGTGTAAAGCTCTATATCCGCCGAGCTAAGGTCCACTGTGGCTGGGACAATGAACAGATTCTCAACGTCGGTTTCTAAAATAATACTATCGAGGTCAACATCTTCTAATAATAACTCAAAAGTCGTAAATTTGCGCCTATCATTCTGTATCCCCAATCCTGTTGATGAATTGCCTTGTGGATCAAGATCAATTATCAATATAAGTTTACCAATCTCAGCTAAAGCCGCCGCCAAGTTTATGGTTGTTGTAGTTTTCCCAACACCACCCTTCTGGTTCGCCACCGCAATTATTTTTGGATCTTTTTTACCGCCTTGACCGCTCACGGCTAATTCCTCCTAGCTCGAGCGTCACCGCCCCTTTTTGTGTTATACTATTATTTATTTTTAAATTAAAAGACCATTTCTTTTGTGCCTCAATAACTTCTTTTTCCCAATTTTTACCTTTTAGAAACAAGCAGCTGCCCCCCTCCTTTATATGAGGGTAAGCATACGCCAATAATCCAGTTAGGCTGGTTAACGCCCGGGCCGAAACTACATCTGCCTTGGGCACATCAGCGCTCTCAATTCTATCGTTAATTACTGTTGCGTCTAACAATAGCTCTCGGATCACCGTCTTTAAAAACACGCTCTTTCTTTTGTCACTCTCAACCAAATAAACGTGTAATGGCGGGTAAAACTGTTTGGCTAAAACTGAAATCACCAATCCGGGGAAGCCCGCACCACTTCCTAAATCAAGCCAAACCCTGCATTTTTGAGGCAAATTAAGATATAATTGTGCTGAATCAAGGATATGACGGCTCCACATAGTGTTTACTGAGGCTGTGGAAATTAAATTTATGCTTTTTGACCACCTCTTAACTAAAGTTTCATAGTGCTCAAGGTGCTCCAATGTTTCACGTGAAACAAGTAAATTGTCAAGAAGGAGGCTACTCATCAACCGCGCCGGCGCCGCTTTTCACGTTTCGCCTTACCTAAAATTAACAAGGCTGCAGCTGGCGTCATGCCGTCAATCCTCAATGCTTGACCCATATTGCCAGGCCTCACACGGTTCAACTTGGCCTTAAGCTCAGAAGACAAGCCTTCAATATCAAGATAATTGAAATCATCCGGTATCTTTTGGGCTTCATCCCGTGAAATTGCATCCGCATCCTTTTGTTGACGGGAAATATAGTTCGCATAAAGGGCATCCCGCGATACCTGTTCACATATATCAGGCGATACGCCCCGTAACCGAACATCAAAATCAATGATATCTTTGAAAGTAACCCCTGGAAACGCAAGTACCTGGTACAAGCTTCGTCTTGATCCATCCGAATTAACCGTAATACCCCCAGAGTTCAAATCTTTGGGTGTAAAGGCACCGGATTTTAAAATGGATTCTATGTTGTCTAACTTAGCTTGCTTCTCCAGATACCGGGCTTCACGATCAGCGCTGACACACCCTAGCTCAATACCTTTGGGTGTAAGCCGTTGATCTGCATTGTCGGCGCGTAACGACAATCTGAATTCCGCCCGCGACGTAAACATGCGATACGGCTCAACTACACCTCTAGTAGTCAGGTCATCTATCATCACCCCAATATAGCTATCTTTGCGCGAAAAATATACTTCATCCCCGCCCCTGGACGCGTTTGCTGCGTTTAAGCCAGCTACAATTCCTTGCGCCGCAGCCTCTTCATACCCAGTTGTTCCGTTGATTTGGCCAGCCAAGTAAAAGCCTTTTACATTACGTACGGATAAAGTTGGCCCAAGACTCCGTGGGTCAACGTAATCATATTCTATAGCATATCCCGGTTGAAGGATCTTCACATTTTCTAGCCCGAAAATTGATTGAACATACGAAATCTGCACATCCTCCGGCAGAGAAGTTGAGATACCATTTGGATATATCGTTGAGCTAGTCAAGCTTTCAGGCTCTAAGAAAATTTGATGAGACTCCTTATCGGAAAATCTGACAATTTTATCCTCGATCGAAGGGCAGTACCTTGGCCCTACGCCCCCAATGTAACCACCGTACATCGCCGACCTGTTAAGGTTTTTTTGAATTATTTCGTGCGTCTGCAAATTAGTATGTGTAATACCACAAGAAATTTGCTTTTTTGGCGGTATCGTATCCATAAAAGAAAACAAAACAGGATGATCATCACCAGGCTGCATAGACAGCTTATCCCAGGCAATAGTATTCCCATCAAGACGCGGGGGTGTTCCTGTCTTTAAACGACCGAGACTTAAACCAAAATCGTCGATTTTCGCGGCCAACTTTATCGATGGATCATCGCCCAGGCGGCCACCATCAATACGCTTATCTCCAATATGGATAATTCCACGAAGAAACGTTCCAGTTGTCAAAATAGTATTCTTTGCTCGCACCGTATAGCCGCCAGCTAACTCCACACCATCAACTCTTGACGTGCTACCCAAAAAATCGATGACTTCGCCATATATAATTTCTAAGTTTTTTTGGTCGCCAAGTAGATTTCGGATAGCGTTGCGGTAAAGCTGTCGGTCAGCCTGAGCACGTGGCCCCTGAACAGCAGGTCCTTTTTTGCGGTTCAGTAGCCGGAATTGGATACCAGATGCATCGGCGGCCTTCGCCATGATGCCGTCGAGCGCATCAATCTCACGAACCAAATGCCCCTTTCCCAAACCGCCAATGGCTGGGTTACACGACATCGTACCAAGGTCACGCTCACGTAGCGTAACAAGTGCTGTCTTTGCACCCATACGTGCCGACGCCGCTGCTGCCTCACAACCGGCGTGGCCACCACCAACAACAATGACGTCAAATTGTTCCACGTGAAACACTCCTTATTTTCCCAGACAAAAATTTGAGAAAATTTCGTCTAACACACTTTCTACATCAACACGACCTATAAGTGCGTCCAAAGACAGCACAGACAGGCGTATATCTTCGGCAATGAATTCAATTTCTGTACAACCTGATTTAATTTTGCCTTGCGCATCTTCCAGGTTTTTAATTGACTTTGTTAACGCAACGCGGTGTCGCTCCCGCGTGGCGACGCCAACCGTCGCTGACCGCTTATTTAATATACGTGTTATATTACTTATCAGTTGGTCAATTCCCTGTCCAGTTATAGAGGATACTGCTCCATCACGCCTTGTCACATCAGCTTTTGACAAGACTAAAAGATCATCTTTTTTGAGGCGTGCCTGTTCAGGAACCTGCCCGTCCTCGGAAATAAGAAGCGTCAGATCTGCAAGTGCAGCTCTCTCTAAAGCTTTTGCAATTCCGATGGTTTCAACGGCATCAGACGTAAGCCTTAAGCCCGCCGTATCTAAAAACGTTACAGGCAAACCATCAAGATCCATCTTGACTTCTATAACATCACGCGTTGTACCCGCTATCTCTGATGTAATAGCAGCCTCGCGGCCAGCTAACCTATTTAAAAGGCTGGATTTTCCGACATTTGGTGCACCAACTATAGCTACCTCAAAGCCAGAACGGACGCGCTCGGCGATATTTACTCCAGATGCCGCTAAAGTCAATGAATTCAATGTCTTATTGATAATATCAATAACTTCAGGAGTAACATCTTCTGGGACGTCTTCGTCCGCAAAATCTATAGTTGCTTCTAACAATGCGGACGACCTAATTAGGTCTGTGCGCCAGATATCTGCTTTTTTCCCAATATCACCTGACAAAACTCGGAAAGCTTGTGCTCTTTGCGCTTCAGTTTCAGCCTCAATTAGATCTGCAAGGCCTTCAACCTGCGCTAAATCAAGTTTATTATTTTCTAACGCCCTACGCGTAAACTCTCCTGGCTCAGCAGATCTTAAAGACCTAAAACTACCTAATAGACGCAAAACAGAAGCTACTACAGCGTTACTCCCATGTAGATGAAGCTCCACGACGTCTTCGCCTGTAAAGCTTTGAGGGCCTTTAAAACTGACGACCAAACCATAATCAATTGTAACGCCAGATAAATCTTGAATTTTTCTTAAACCTACATATCGGACCTTCGCTGAACTACCAGTAATCTTAGAAACTACTTGAAATGCATCTTCGCCTGAAATCCTAACAACGGAAACGCCTGCTTTCCCTGAAGCAGAGGCAAGAGCGAAAATCGTATCCATGTAGGCGTACCCTGACTTTAGCCAAGCACATTTAAGTATTCATCGAATCAAAGAAATCAGAGTTTGATTTTGTTTGCTTCAATTTTGAAATCAGGAATTCTACGGCATCGGTTGTCCCCATAGGATTAAGAATTCTACGCAATACAAAAGTTTTTTGTAAATCGAGCTTATCAACAAGAAGCTCCTCTTTACGCGTACCTGATTTCAAAATGTCAATAGCTGGGAAGACACGCTTGTCAGCCACTTTACGATCTAAAACAATCTCTGAATTTCCAGTCCCCTTGAATTCTTCAAAAATAACTTCGTCCATACGGCTACCGGTATCAATGAGCGCTGTCGATATAATTGTAAGAGATCCACCCTCTTCAATATTACGTGCCGCACCAAAAAAACGTTTTGGCCGTTGAAGTGCATTCGCATCAACACCTCCCGTTAAAACTTTACCAGAGGATGGAATTACCGTGTTAAATGCGCGACCTAGCCTAGTAATAGAATCAAGCAATATAACAACATCTCTTTTATGCTCGACTAGCCGCTTTGCTTTTTCAATTACCATCTCTGATACTGCAACGTGACGCGTAGCTGGCTCATCAAAAGTAGAAGATACAACTTCGCCGTTCACTGACCGTTGCATATCGGTAACTTCTTCTGGTCGTTCGTCGATTAATAGAACGATCAAATAGCATTCTGGATGGTTTTTACCGATACTTGTAGCAATATTTTGAAGGAGAACTGTTTTACCCGTGCGTGGTGGCGCCACAATTAACGACCTTTGGCCCTTCCCGATTGGTGCAACAAGGTCGATAATCCTCGCAGAACGGTCCTTTACTGTCGGATCTTCAATTTCCATTGTCATGCGCTCATCAGGATAAAGTGGTGTTAAATTGTCAAAAGCAATTTTGTGTCGTGCTTTTTCAGGATCTTCAAAATTTATTTTGTCAACATTTGTAAGTGCAAAATATCGTTCCTGATCCTCGGGTGACTTTATCAACCCATCGATTGTATCCCCAGTTCTGAGCGAAAAACTTCTAATCATCTCTGGCGATACGTAAATGTCATCTGGGCCTGGTAAATAATTAGCTTCAGGAGAACGTAAAAAACCGAATCCATCCTGAAGAACTTCTAAAACACCATCACCGGAAATTTCCCACCCTTCATCTGCCCGTTCGCGCAGAATCTGGAACATCATTTCACCCTTTCGCATAGTCGACGCATTTTCGATCTCAAGTTCATCGGCCATTGCTAAAAGATCCTTTGGACTTTTAACCTTCAAATCGGATAATTTTAAGCATTCCATAAAAATACGCTCTCTTTAGCTGAGGCTAATAAACTAAAATTGGAAGATACAGGCCAGAAAAGGCACCATTTCAGAATAGGCCTATTTAGCGTAAAGGTCAACAGCATGCAGGTCATCAAAAACAGGTAAGCTAAGTTTATTACTGGTGGAAATTTGCTAGTGCCTTACTTAATAAATAATAAAGGTTTATAAAAAGTGAATGTGTTAGTAGCGAAAAAAAAATCTGTGGGTCAAATCTTTTCCTGCTGTTTATCAACAGTCCGCTATTATTTGTAAATAAAAAGTAACTTAAATTATCTAATATTATCAATTTTATAGATCTATAAATTATTAACAATGAGTCTGATTTATGAATTATCAACATTATCAACAGGAAAAGATTTATCCTTTTCCACAATGTATAAAATGTTGTACATAATTATGAAACCCGCTGGTTTTCCCCAGCTTGATGGTTCATTCTAAATCGTTAAGGGTTTAATTGTAATTTAAAAGCATGATCTCCACGGGGTTATACACATGTCGATGCAGCTTGTTTTAGCTTCCTCATCGTTGGCCAGATCTAGAGTATTGAATAATGCAGGTGTTGTGCACGAAATTCTAAGTCCACAAATAGATGAAGATTCGGTTAAAGTGGCGATGTTGGCGGATGGCTACTCACACCGCGACATAGCGGACAAGATCGCTGATATGAAAGCGAGAAAAGTAAGTCTTCAAAGGGCAGAGAGCTATGTTCTAGGGTGTGATCAAGTTCTTAGTTTTGCGGGATCACTTTATTCAAAACCTGAAACCAAATTCAATTTGGAAACACAATTGCGGGACATGTCGGGAAAAACTCACCAGTTAATTTCAGCTGCTGTTATATATAAAGATATGCAACCAATATGGCGTCATGTTGGTGTTGCGACACTATCTATGGACTCACTATCAGGCTCAGTTATTGAAAAATATGTTGAGAAAAATTGGGATACAGTCAAATTTTGTGTAGGAGGGTACGAAATAGAACGGAGGGGCGTACAATTATTTAACGAAATACAAGGTGATTATTTTTGCATCCTTGGTTTGCCATTATTAGAAATAATAAACTTTCTAAAAGTAAGAGGTGTTTTAGAGTCATGATATTAACAAAAATTCCTTTAGTGGCTGTGTTGGGATCGCCAATAGCACATTCAAAATCCCCACTGTTACATAACCATTGGTTAAATAGATATGGCATCAAAGGATGTTACATACCGGTTGATGTTACATCAGCAGACTTAAACCAAACTTTGAGAGCCATGCCGAAAATGGGCTTTGTTGGAGCGAATATTACGATACCACACAAGGAAAGTGTACTTACTTTTGCAGATCAAATATCAGATAGAGCAGCATTAATCGGAGCTGCCAATACTTTAAGCTTCATGGACGATGGTAAAATTCATGCCGACAATACCGATGGTGTAGGTTTTATGGAAAATATTCGCCAAAATGCTCCTGACTGGTTACCTCAAAATGGGCCTGCGTTGCTCTTAGGGGCTGGCGGGGCCGCAAGGGCTGTGGCGGCATCTTTACTGGAAAGTGGTGTTCCCGAAGTGTGGATCACAAATCGCACCAAAGTTCGCGCAGAGCAATTTGTGATAGATTTTGGCGCCAGACTAAAGATTATTGATTGGGTAAATTCTAGTCAAGTACTAGGAGATGTAAACATTGTTATAAACAGCACTTCTCTCGGTATGGTTGGTAAGCCACCCCTAAATATTAATCTAGATAGGCTAAACCGGAAAGCATTAGTCACCGATCTTGTTTATACGCCTTTAGATACGCTGCTTCTAAAAGCAGCACGCAATAATGGGTGTGACACTGTTGATGGTTTGGGAATGTTAATTCATCAAGCTACAGTGGGGTTTGCACGGTGGTTTGGCCGAAAGCCTGAAGCGGACCAAGCGGCCCGCAATGTGTTGTTAAGCGAATGACTTTTCGCTTGGGATTGACCGGTTCGATTGGAATGGGAAAAACAACCACAGCCAATTTATTTCGAGATGCAGGCTGTGAAGTATGGAATGCTGACAATGCTGTTCATCGAATGTACCAAGCTGGTGGTAAAGCTGTCATGTCAATTAACAATGTCTTTCCAGGGTCCGTTATAGATGGTGAAGTATCAAGAGCAAAACTAAAGATAATATTACAAGATAATCCAAGTAATTTTCATATATTAGAGAAAATAGTTCATCCCCTTGTTGCCCAAGATCGGAATCACTTTCTTAGCAACGCTACATCAGAAGTCTGTGTTTTTGACATACCCCTTTTATTTGAAACAGACGGTGATAAGAATATGGATGCAGTGGCCTGTGTTGCTGTTGATTATGCCACACAAAAACAAAGGGTCTTGGGCCGTGGTACAATGACACTTGCTCAGTTTTCACAGATTACTGCGAAACAACTACCCATTGCCGAAAAAGTTGAACGTTCAGACTATATTATAACTACCGACACACTCAGAAACGCTAAGCGCCAAGTCGTAGAAATTTTAGATGATATTAAAGGCCATAAAGAAAATGCGTGAAATAGTTTTGGATACGGAAACAACTGGCTTTGAGCCTCAAGAAGGGCATCGAATCGTAGAGATAGGTGCTGTCGAGCTGTGGAATCACCTTGCAACTGGTAAAACATATCATCAATATATTAATCCAGAACGCGGCATGCCGAGTGATGCCTTTGCTGTCCATGGTCTTGGAGACGAATTTCTGAAAGAAAAGCCAATCTTCTCTAAAATAGTAGACGATTTCTTGGAATTTATTGGCGATGACACATTGGTAATTCACAATGCGAAATTTGATGTCAAATTTCTAAATGCAGAACTTGATTGGTGTCGCAGACCAAAAATTATAAGTGAACGCGCAATTGATACGTTGCAAATTGCTCGCCGCAAATTCCCGGGATCGCCTGCCTCGTTAGATGCGCTTTGTCGACGTTTTACTATCGATAATGCTTCCCGGACACTCCATGGCGCGTTGCTTGACTCAGAAATTCTTGCAGAAGTTTACCTTGAGCTTATAGGCGGGAGACAGCCGGACTTTGGTCTTTTACATGAAGCATCTCTAAGCCAAATGCCTTTGATTGAAAAACAGTTTACCACATCAGGAAAACGGCCTCGGGAACTTGCTTCTCGCCTTACCCCACCTGAACTAAAGGCTCACAGAGATTTCGTTAAAAAAATGGGGGAAGAGGCTATATGGAACCGTGTTGGGCCAAATAAGCTAAACTCAATTTAAAACTTTATTTGGGTCTGTGTCTTCAGTTTGGGATTTCCTGCGAGCAGCTTCTCTTTTGTAAAGCTGAAGAAAATCTATATTTTCAAGGTTCAATGGTGGGAAGCCACCATCTCTTGTTATATCGCTGACAATACGGCGAAGGAATGGGAACAACATTCTTGGGCACTCAATAAGAAGGAACGGATGCATTTGTTCGTCTGGAACACCACCAATTTGAAAGATTCCACCATACTCCACTTCAAGTAAAAAAAGTGGATCAGCGTTTTCTTTTGATTTCGAGTTAACGTTAAGCTTGATGATTATTTCATACTGACCCTGAGTAGATCTTTTACGCGCATCAAGATTAACCTGTACATCGACGTCTGGGGACACTTCACCCTCAGTCCCTTTCTGGGCCAAAATATTCTCAAACGACATATCGCGAATAAATTGTGCAAGTATATTCATTGATGGTTGTATAGGTTGTTGAGTTTCTTCAGTCATTTCATCTTCCTAAAATTTTGTAAAAAGCATTTATCAGCATGAAAGGCTGGCCTCAATACCTTTGGCTTTCACTTTAGAATATCTTTTGGGGGTGTCGCTTTATTCTCCCGATATTCACCTTCAATTATGATATCGCCGTGCGACTTTTTGTTGTATCCGTGACGTGTATTATCGTTAAAGTCCTTGGAATTCACATTTTGAAATTCAATTTTGCGCTTTACAAATTTAAAAATACAGGTTCGAAACCACGGCATTAGGAACGAGAACCCGACAGCATCGGTGAAGAAGCCGGGCGTCAAAAGTAAAGCACCAGCAAACAAAATCATTGCAGCATGAGCGACAGGTTCCGTTGGGTTTTGCAAGCTCCTAAACTTCGTCCCAATAGTCTTAAATGCTGAAATAGCTTGAGTTTTGACCAAAAACGTTCCTAGCGCAGCCGTGATCACAATAATTGCCAACGTTGGAAAAGTGCCCAGCCATCCACCTAAATTTATAAAAAGGGCAATCTCAATGATTGGCACTGCCACAAAAATTAAAAATAACCACATAAGAAAGCCTCCTGATTCACTGTAGGTTGTGGACTTGTCCCTCCCTGTAACCTACATAATAGATATCGACATCATTTTCTATAGGCGGGACGAGAGGATCCAATGAATCCTATGACAATTGAAATACTGGTATTGGCGGGTATCGCGCTATTTTTGGTGCTGAGACTAAGAAATGTTCTCGGCACACGAGAAGGCTTTGAAAAGCCCGAAACAAACACTATCGCAACCAAGCGGTCTCCGGACCTCCAAGTAATTGATGGCAGTCCTGATACAGACATAACTGATCACGTTGCTATCAATTCTGAGATGGCTGAAAAATTAGCAATGATAAAGCGTATAGATTCCGAATTCAGCGTGACAGAATTCTTAAGTGGGGCTCGCTTTGCATATGAAATGATTTTGATGAGCTTTGAGCGTGGTGATATTGAGGAAACGCGCGCTTATCTGTCAGATGAGGTTGCAGGCACTTTTGATATGGTTATTAAAGAACGGCAGGATCTTGGGATAGATATACATGCAGAATTCGCAGGCATTCGCGAAATGAAATTGCAACAGGTCGGCCTTGATGCCTCTACAAACGTGGCCGATTTAACGGTACTCTTTTTGGGTGAACTTATATCTGTCGTAAAGAATGCGGATGGGGTTGTTGTCGAGGGTGATGGAAAACAGGTAAAGCGCCAGAAGGATGTGTGGACATTTTCAAAAGATATGAGCAGCGACGATCCAAATTGGCGTCTTGTAGCAACGGATGAATGATGCTTGAGACGCCTTTTCTTTGTTCAATTTTTTCTTGGCATTCAGTGCTTTTGCAATGTTAGGAAAAAAATTTCCGCTTGGTTATCTGGCAATTATATAAAGACGTTTGAGCCATTTAACGTGACTTCTCGAAGTTTAAGGGCGAAAACCAGTAGGCTCTCTAATCCGGATCTCAAGACTTTCTTATCCCATATAAAAAAGGTTCCTGAGATAAAGTTTGTAAAGCTATGTTTAGCGTAGGCTGAAGCTGATGCTCACTGGCAATAGGCACAGTTTATTTTTTTTGGTGGTCCGTATTGGATATATGAACAGCGCAAAATTTTTACTAACTGTCTTTGATTGCTTAAGATAATGGTCCGGCGATAAAAGAAGCCCAGTGAGTTGATATTTTTATGGACACAACTTCTCATGCTAAAAAAGCCTAAATTGTTAAAGACATATGCTCGCTTTTTGTATTTTAATCCGTTAAAAGAGCGTTTGAACTTTCTACCCAGTGAGTGTTATGAGTAGGCGGAAATTAAGTACAGAGGAGAAAGATCTTTGGCGTCAGGTTGCTGAAGGTACCTCGCCGCTCAAAAAACCTAATTTGAATATTTTTCCTGTAAGTTCTAAAAAAGGTAATGCAGTAAAGAAAAATATAGATAAAAGCCTGCACTTTGAGATCGGTCAAAATACGCCACTTCTCGAAGGGACCGCGATTCCAACGCCCTCATCTAAACCAAATGTTAAGATGGATCATAAGTCCTACGCAAAAATGCGGCGCGGAAAACTTATTCCCGAAGCGCATATAGACCTTCATGGTCTGTCTGTTGCAAAAGCACACCCCGCTTTGAGTCATTTTATTCAATCCTCTTACGTTCAGTGTCGCAGGCTTGTTTTGGTAATAACGGGCAAAGGCCAACCAAATGATGAGTTTGACTTTGCAAATGAGGGCCGTGGCATCTTGCGTAAGCAAGTTCCTCAGTGGCTGTCAATTGTTCCGCTAAGCAGATGTGTTCTGCAAGTACAGCAATCTCATGCCCGGCATGGAGGCGCTGGTGCTCTTTATGTTTATTTAAAGAAAAATAAATTGGATATTTAAAATCCAAAGTGGTGATTCTGTGTTATGGAAAATCTCGATATTAAGTTACAAATATTGGAATATTTGAACCATAGCTTCCTTACGATTTGTTATAAAGGAACCTGTTTGACCGGTAGAGAAATTTATTCTTGGCAGTCAATTTGAACCTCATTATGGTTAAGAGTGAAAAAACTTGCCAAGTCATAAAAAAAAGACCTAATCTCAAGAACAAGCAAAGACGTAAAAGTTAACCCAAAAAGCGGAATCACAAAACCCTAGTGGTTCACGTTTAATGGTTCTAGACAGCGAGGATAGCAATCTATGAACCCCTCTTGCTCGAAAGAGATTTCTTCTGGCGTAATAACGGTCTGGGATTCCGAGGTCGCTAAATATGCTCTCAAAAAGCATATTACCTTATCATCAAACAAGATATTTGATGCCATCCGCAAGGATGCGGCAAATTTTTTTCATTTAAACGAATCTCAAGAACTTAAAAAAACTGCTACAGGCAGAGGTCTAGAAGTTAAACGTGCAATGAAGGAGGCGGCAGTAAGCCTAAAGCACTACATCTATTTGGTGACGGGGAAAAAAATATAGCTAACAAGCGTTCGGCGAATGCAAAGCAATTAAAGGGGAAAAGATTTAGGCGATAAAAAAAGGTTTGCTCTTAAGTTAACCAAAAAAATAACCAATGGGGAGAAAAAGATGCTGAATATAACTATGAAAATAAATGGCAAGGCTGTCTCGGGCACTGTTGAGGGGCGTACGTTACTCGTTGAGTTTCTCAGAAACGATTTGCATTTGACGGGTACCCACGTGGGTTGTGATACCAGCCAATGCGGAGCTTGTACGATCCACGTTAACGGCATAGCGGTTAAGTCTTGCTCTATGTTTGCGGTAGAAGCAGACGGTGCTTCAATTGACACAATTGAAGGGCAGGAAAATACAGACGGATCTTTGAACAAGATCCAGCAAGCTTTTCAGGACCATCACGGTTTGCAGTGTGGGTTTTGTACCCCCGGCATGGTTATGGCTGCAGCGGATTTGCTACAAAACACTCCAACTCCAACTGAAGCCGAGATTCGGAATCATCTAGATGGGAATATATGTCGGTGTACCGGTTATCATAATATCGTAAAAGCGATTATGGCCGCGTCCGGCCAAGATGTTTCCGCAATTGCGGCAGAGTGAAAAATAACCCAGCTTAAATGCAAGGAGAGATTATTATGCCTAAAGATAGTGGTATTGGAACAAGCCCCAAGAGACGCGAAGATATTCGGTTTTTGACAGGGAACGGAAAATATACAGACGATATTAACCTTACAGGACAGTCACACGCAGTTTTTGCGCGGAGCGACGTTGCGCATGGAAAAATTAATCATATTGATATATCAGCAGCTGAAACGATGCCTGGTGTTTTGGCTATTTTTACTGGTGAGGATTTTGCTGATGTTGGCGGTAACCCTGCAGGTTGGTTAATTAACAGCCGTGATGGCGAGCCAATGAAAGAACCAAAGCGGCCAGTTTTGGCGTATGGAAAAGTACGTCATGTTGGTGATGCCTACGCTGCAGTGATTGCCGAAACTGTTTTACAGGCCCAGGATGCGGTTGAGGCAATCAAAGCAGACATCACAGAGCTTCCCGCTATTGTGGACATGGAGGCTGCTTTGGCTGGTGGTGGTTTTGTGCACGATGAAATAGAGACTAACCAATGTTTTGATTGGGGTTGGATTGAGGATAACCGTGCAGCCACCGATGCAGCAATCAAAGCAGCTCCCCACGTTACGACACTTTCTCTGGTGAACAACAGACTTGTTCCAAATGCGATGGAATCGCGTGCCTCTACTGCGGATTATGATCGTGGTACGGGTGATTACACGCTTTATACCACATCACAAAACCCACATTTGACCCGCTTGCTTGTTTGCGCGTTTGTTTTGGGTATTCCCGAAAACAAGCTGCGGGTTGTTTCTCCAGATGTCGGTGGTGGCTTTGGCTCGAAAATTTATCATTATGGGGAGGAGGCATTGGTTCTGGCAGCAGCCAAAAAACTATGCCGCCCTGTAAAGTGGACCGCGTCTCGTTCGGAGAGCTTTCTCACAGATGCGCATGGCCGCGACCATGTTACTAAAATCGAGCTTGCATGCGAAAAAGACGGAACTTTCATCGCATTTCGCACTGACACAATGGCAAATGTAGGCGCTTATTTGTCTAACTTTTCGACTGTTACGCCTACATTTCTCCATGGGACATTGATGGCTGGAAACTATACAGTCCCCAATGTGTATGTGAATGTTAAAGCAGTTTTCACTAATACTGCTCCGGTTGATGCTTACCGTGGGGCTGGCCGGCCGGAAGCCACCTATTCACTTGAAAGAGTAATTGACAAATGTGCACGGGAGCTTGCTTTGGACCCAATCGAGTTACGGCGAAAGAACTTCATCAAACCAGATCAATTTCCGTATGCCTCTGCTGCAGGGCTTGAGTATGATGCAGGTAACTATGATGCTCTCTTTGACAAGCTTGAAGGAATCGTCGATTTTGGCGGATTTAAGGCTCGGCGAGCTGAGTCTGAAAAAGGTGGAAAGCTACGTGGCTTAGGGATCAATAGTTATATCGAAGCTTGTGGCATAGCTCCTTCTAATTTGGTCGGTATTTTAGGTGCTAGAGTGGGATTGTACGATGCTGCAACTGTGCGTGTAAATGCAACAGGAAATATATCTGTAATGGTTGGTGCTCACAGCCATGGGCAAGGTCATGCAACAGTATTTCCGCAAGTGGTTTCTGAGATGTTGGGTGTTGAGGAAAATAGTATAGAGATTGTTCATGGTGATACATCTAAAATACCTTTTGGAATGGGCTCTTATGGATCTAGGAGCTTGGCAGTTTGTGGATCAGCGGTTGTCCGGGCTACAGAAAAGATAATTAATAAAGCGACAAAGATTGCAGCTCACATGCTTGAGGCATCTGAAAGTGATATTGACTTCAAGGATGGAAAGTTTTCGGTTTCTGGAACGGATAAGTCTGTTGCATTTGGCGAAGTCGCCTTTAAGGCCTACGTTCCACACGATTATCCGCATGACGAATTAGAGCCAGGTTTAGAAGAGACTGCGTTTTACGATCCTGCTAATTTCACTTATCCATCAGGAGCTTATGCATGTGAAGTTGAGGTTGACCCAGAAACAGGAAAAGTTACTGTTGAAAGCTTTACCGCTGTTGATGATTTTGGGAACGTAATAAACCCGATGATTGTGACGGGTCAGGTTCATGGGGGTATTGGTCAAGGTATTGGTCAAGCCTTACTGGAGAATTGTACCTACGATGAAAATGGACAACTTTTAAGCGCTTCCTATATGGATTATGCAATGCCGCGCGCTTCTGATTTACCGTTTTATACTGTCGATCACTCATGTGTCACGCCATGTACTCACAACCCCTTGGGCGTTAAAGGGTGTGGTGAGGCTGGTGCCATTGGATCGCCGCCTACAATTGTAAATGCTGTTGTAGATGCGCTGCATTCTGGTGGCCATACTCACGTAACCCATATCGATATGCCAGTCTCGCCTGCGCGGGTCTGGTCTGCGATCAATAGCTAATCGGAGGAAAAAGAATGTATAATTTTGATTTCGTAAAACCCTTGAATGTCGCTGATGCCCTGGTGGCCCTGGCATCCGAAGAAGCGCAAGCGCTGGGTGGTGGTCAAACATTGATCCCTACCATGAAGCAACGACTGGCCAGTCCAGAAAAGTTGGTAAGCCTCTCAGGTATTTCTGAGATGCAAGGCGTCGACATATCTGGAAATATAGTGACGATAGGAGGCGCGACTACGCACGCTAATGTCGCCTTGGCAGGCGCATTTGAAGGTCTGACGGGTCTTGCCGGCGGAATAGGTGATCCTGCTGTTCGCAACAGAGGGACAATCGGCGGCTCGTTGGCAAATAACGACCCAGCGGCTTGTTATCCGGCGGCCGCTTTGGCAACTGGTGCCACTATTGTAACAAATGACCGTGAGATTGATGCAGACGATTATTTCCAAGGCATGTTTACAACCGCGCTGGAAGACGTGGAAATTATTACGGCCGTTCGAATGCCGATACCGCAGGTATCGAATTACCAAAAGTTTGAACAGCCCGCATCTCGGTTTGCTCTTGTTGGTGTATTTGTTGCCAAATATGCTGATGGGGTTCGGGTTGCAGTAACGGGTGCCTCTGAGAATGGCGTATTCCGCTGGAGCGAAGCTGAAGGCGTGCTGAGCACGAATTTTTCTGCTGATGCTATATTGGGCATGAGCGTTGATTCATCTGAGATGATTTCGGATCTTCATGGCACAAAAGAATATCGTGCAAATTTGGTTCGCGTCTTAACGGGCCGCGCGGTTTCATCTGCATCGTAATCTGCAAAACATTTTAATATAAGGCTTCACCTTAGGGTGGGGCTTTTTTACTGCCCACTGTTGTTTCGAAGCATTGTGCGAAAGCTCTCTAAGAGATATATAGCCATAACGTCTATATTCGGAGAATTAAAGAATGTCTAATAAACAGTTAGAACAGGCAATAGAATCTGCTTGGGATGTTCGCGATCAGATAAGTCCAGCGACTACTGGAGCGACTCGCGAAGCGATCGAAGATACCCTAAATTCATTAGATAGTGGACAATTGCGCGTTGCTGAAAAACGGGAAAATGGTGATTGGTGTGTAAATCAATGGGCAAAAAAAGCCGTTCTTTTGGGGTTTCGCATTAAGGATATGGAAATTCAAGACGGCGGACCTCAAGGCTCTGGCTGGTGGGATAAAGTTGATAGTAAGTTCAAAGGTTGGGGTGATAACCAATGGCGTGAAGCTGGTTTTCGAGCTGTTCCAAATTGTATTGTGCGCAAATCGGCCTTTATTGCGCCAGGTGTTGTTTTGATGCCGTCTTTTGTCAATCTTGGAGCGTATGTTGACGAAGGGACGATGGTTGATACTTGGGCAACGGTTGGCAGTTGTGCACAGATCGGGAAAAACGTTCACCTTTCTGGGGGCGTTGGCATTGGCGGTGTTCTTGAACCAATGCAGGCGGGGCCAACAATTATTGAAGATAATTGTTTTATTGGAGCGCGCTCAGAAGTCGTCGAAGGCTGCATTGTGCGTGAAGGTGCAGTTCTTGGCATGGGTGTTTATATAGGACAATCTACGAAAATTGTTGACCGTGAAAGTGGAGAGGTCATGTATGGTGAAGTGCCTCCATATTCAGTTGTTGTTTCGGGCAGCATGCCTTCGAAAAATAATATCAGTCTTTATTGTGCAGTCATCGTAAAGCGGGTTGATGCAAAAACAAGAAGCAAAACAGGAATTAATGATTTACTTCGTGATTAAACGAGCCTTTAACAAAAGAATTGCGAAAAGGCGGCAACCTTTGCCGCTCTTTCCAACGGAAAACTGTGCATTATATTAGAGTTTTCCGAATAAAGTGGACCCATACAGATATTGGACACAAGAGTTCACAATTCGCATCAATGCCTATTCTAATAAGTTTGAAAAGTTATGTATTGTAAAAACTGATCTGTTATGTCTGCGACAGAGGTTATGTTCCAGCTCAGGCAATCCCCATTGTATTTTTATGAAAATGCCCACTTAGACCATCAGTGATTGTATCACTATTACGCATACG
>JAOGIM010000017.1 GCA_028150825.1 Paracoccaceae bacterium | reverse complement strand
CAAGCCGATGTCCGAACCAGCAACGACGTCCAAAACGGTAGCAAAACTAAAATCAAAAGAAGATTAGCCTGTCGTAATGGCACATTAGCCAACAACCAAGCCACCGGATAACCAAGCAAAATACAAGACCCTGTTATTACAAGAGACATGATGATCGTTCTCTGGAAAAGCAGAAGTAAAATCTGTTTATCTTCGGGCTGAGCTTTTGGTCCACCAGCAGTTTTGCGCATATCGATTGCATTCAGAAAATATCCTGAAGTATATCGAGAACTGTGAACTTTCAGGGTCGTCCAAATTTCAATTTTTCCCCAATTTTTGTGGACTCCAATGAACTTTTCCTTGAAAGGCCCATCACTTTCGATATCCCATTTTTTGACCTTGCGGGCAGTCTTCTTAAAAAGTGATGCGATCCCTGCCTGTTCATAATTTAGTCGCAACCCAACTTTTGTATGGGTTTTAGTCTCAGCAGCCAATTTGATATCAGCCGCAAATGCCGCATACACGTCCTCATCTGGCAACTCTCCAGTTTCTGCATTCCAAGACTGCAAGGCCATTACTGTCTGCGGTAGCGTATTTACAACTATGTCGTTTTCAACAGAGCGGAAAAGCATCGATACGATTGGCATGATAAAAGCGACAAAAATAAAGATCAATAAAGGCGCAACCAGCATTAGAGCCCGCCGTTTTTGGAGACGTAGTGCGCGACCCAAGCTCTTTTTAAGCGGCATACCGTCAGCGGATAGTATTTGATCAGTCTTCGTTGAAACGGTCATGACCTGCCTATTTTAAAGTAAATTGATTATGTTCGCACTCGGCGAAAAGGAAGGGCTTTTGAAGCCCTTCCTTATTTTTCTTATTTAGCTAGCCAAGTTTGGAACTTCGCATCAAGATCATCACGATAATCTGCCCAGAAGCTATAGTTCATAAGGAACGCACGTTCTAGATTTTCCGGAGCTGTCGGCATGTGTGGTCCCATGTCGATGCCCAAATCAGCGTGCTTGCCAACAAGAGGTGCCGACGATGCACGAGCTGGACCGTAGCTTATCCATTTTGCCTGATCTGCCAAACGCTGAGTGTCTGTTGCGAACATGATATAGTCAAGGGCACGTGCCTGACGCTCTGGGCTAAGACCAGTTGGAATGATCCATCCGTCCAAATCCATAACCTGACCGTCCCAGATCATCGCGACAGGCTGTTTTTGCTCTTCGATCAAAGCAAACAAACGACCGTTATAAGTAGCTCCCATAACTACCTCACCGTCAGCCAAAAGCTGAGGTGTATCAGCACCTGAAGATACCCAGATTACGTCGTCTTTGATGGTGTCTAGTTTAGCAAGCGCCTGATCTTGGCCTTCCGGAGTTTCAAGAACATCATAAATATCAGCCTTTGCTACGCCGTCGCACAACAATGCCCATTCCATCGTATTTATTGGTACAGAGAATAACGAACGCTTTCCAGGGTATGCTACAGTATCAAATACATCACAAACGCTTGTTGGAGCCGTAGAACCAACAAGATCGGTACGATAGCCAAACGTAGTTGAATACACAATCTGTGGAATAAAGCACTCAGACACAAGCATATCGCCAAAGTCATCCGCTGCAGACGTTCCATCAGGTGCTGGTGCAAGCATTGTATCTGGATCGATAACCATTGCGAGACCTTCATCGCAAAGCTGCATCGCTGGCCCAGCTTCTACGTCTACAACGTCCCATGTGATATTGTTAGCTTCATTCATCGCACGCAATCTAGCAACTGCTGTGGACGAGCTATCATCATTAAGTATAGTGACACCAGTTTTAGCAGCATAGGGTGTATGATAAGCATTTAGCTGTGAAGCTGAATAGGCACCGCCCCAGGACACGATAGTCATTTCATTGGCCATATGACCGTCAGCGAAAGTCGCCCCTGCAGCCAGCGACAATGCCGCTGAGGCTACAAATGTTTTAGTAAAAGTCATTGCATTCTCCCATGCAACCCGTGTTTTTGAAACAGTATCCGCGTTACGGGTAACACCACAGATACTTGTTAAGCTACACCCTTAGATGGGTGCGCTATCTCTTTACCTTCCTATGCATCTAAGGCGCGACAATCAGATGGCAACCAACCGATTTCGACCTGAGCTCCGGGTTCCAGTCGAACTTGATCCGGAGCATTGCGAGTCTTCACTATAAATTCATCATTACCGGCCACTCTAAGTCGTGTACGAAAAATATCGCCCATGTAGATGAATTCTAGAACTTCTGCCTTTAGCGTATGCGCACCAGACTTTAAACGCTTTTTGTCGAATTCGACGCGTTCTGGACGAATTGACACCCGTGTACGTTCTCCTGGTTGGCTGACATTAATCGGCTTACAGGCAATTACGTCGCCACCCTCTAACTCAACTTTGGCCAGATCTCCGTCTACCTCTTTGACGATCCCCTCCATTGTGTTGTTCTCACCGATAAATTGAGCTACAAAGCTATTTTCAGGTTGTTCATATAGCTGATCGGGGGTGGCCAATTGTTGAATACGGCCATCATCAAAAACGGCGACACGATCTGACATGGTTAACGCCTCAGTTTGATCGTGGGTAACGTATACAACTGTAATCCCCAAGCGATGCGCTAGACCCGTAATTTCAAACTGCATTTTTTCGCGCAGTTGCTTATCCAATGCACCTAGAGGCTCATCCATCAAAACGAGCTCGGGTTCGAACACCAAAGCCCGAGCCAAAGCTATCCTTTGTTGCTGACCACCAGAAAGCTGAGCCGGGCGGCGACCGCCGAAAGTCTGCATTTCCACCATTTCCAATGCACGATTTACTTTTTCCTCGCGGATAGACTTGCCAAGTTTCCTAACTTCTAGCGGAAAGGCTAAGTTTTCTGCTACTGTCATATGAGGAAATAGCGCGTAATTTTGAAACACCATCCCGATGCCACGCTTGTGTGGAGGTATGTTGTTGATTGATGTTCCATCTAGGCGGATCGATCCGTGCGTGGCCGTTTCAAAACCTGCCAGCATCATAAGACAAGTCGTCTTACCCGACCCAGAAGGGCCCAACATTGTCAGGAATTCACCCTTGGCTATTCTAAGGTTCAAATCCTTAACTACCAGCGTTTCACCATCATAGCTTTTTTGAACTTTTTCGAATTCGACAAAAGCATCTTGCGCAGTATTGTCAGTCAAATCTGGATCCCCAATTACCTTCGCTCACAAAGCTAGCAAATTTCGCTTTTATAAATAGCTTACGCGAACATGATGCAACAGTTGAATAACCAAAAATAGCTCGAAAACTTTAGTATAAGTATAAAAAACCTACATTTAACAAAAAAAATTAATTTTTTTACAAAATTGATGGTTACAAATTTGCGAATCAAAAAGGGTTGGAAACAAGCAAGAAGACTGCTATGTTGCGAACCATTAAAACAGCTGAAACTCCAATCCTATTGTTTAACAGGCCTGCTTCATTTATGTGATGCACCAGCCTCCCAAAGCCCTTGATTTTTGACTTCTGCGTAGGCTACGTCTAGTGAGTTCAACGTACGATCGATCAACAAGTCAATCTCGTCTATTGAGATAATAAGAGGTGGAGAGATAATCATCCGATCCCCGACCGCGCGCATAATAAGATGATTATTGAAACAGTGCTGGCGACATATTACACCGACTGTCCCTTCTTTCACTTTAAACGGAGCCCGGGCTTTCTTATTAGGACTCAGCGCGAGCGATCCCATAAGGCCGACTATTTTAGCTTCTCCAACTAATGGATGATCCCCAAGTGACTCCCATTTTGACTTGAGATAGGGGCCAGTGACGTTGCGGACGGTATCAACAATAGCTTCTTCCTCAAGAATGCGCAGGTTCTCACAAGCGACTGCCGCTGCGACTGGGTGGCTAGAATATGTATATCCGTGGGTAAATTCCTCAGAGCCGATGACCTGCGCAATCTCGTCACTTATAATCGACCCTCCAATCGGCTGATATCCCGAGCTTAGTCCTTTGGCGATTGTCATTATATCCGGTCTTATATTAAGGGTCTGGCTACCGAACCAATTACCAGTGCGCCCAAAGCCACAGATCACTTCGTCCGCAATCAGCAAGATTTCATAGCTGTCGCAAATTCTTTGCATTTCTGGCCAATAGGTATCTGGTGGAACAATGACACCACCCGCTCCTTGTATAGGCTCAGCAATAAAAGCCGCGATGCTATCCTCGCCATATTGGTGTATGGCTTCTTCAAGTTTTAGGGCTGCGAATTTACCAAATTCTGCCGGTGTCATATCTCCACCACGCGACCACCAATCAGGTTGCTCGATATGGTGAATATCTGCAATCGGCAGGCTACCTTGTTCGTGCATGCTTTGCATACCACCAAGCGAGGCCCCCCCCATGGTCGAACCGTGATAGGCATTTTTTCGACTGATGATAATTTTTTTGTCTGGTTTACCTTTTAAAGCCCAATACTGGCGCACTAGACGTATGTTGGTATCGTTGGCTTCGGATCCCGAGCTAGCATAAAATACATGATTTAGACCATCAGGTGCCAGCCTTGCAAGTTTTTCGGACAACTCGATAACAGGCATATGAGTGCTTTGAAAAAACGTATTGTAGTAGGGCAGAGTATTCATCTGTCTGAAGGCGGCTTCAGCAAGTTCGGGGCGACCATAGCCAATATTCACGCACCATAGACCTGCCATGGCATCCAGCATCTTATGCCCGTCGCTATCAGTCACAAATACGCCCTCGGCGTTTGTAACAACCCGGGCCCCTTTTTGTGCAAGTTCGGCCTGATCTGTAAAAGGGTGTATGTGATGTGCGGCATCGCGGCGTTGCAGATCTTCAGTAGGAAAAGTATTTTTGATAATATTCATAATTGCACCTTTACGTAATGCCTGTCTTTGATCCACCAGAAATAAATTTAAACTAGAATATGATCAAATTTATTTTTGTCAATCTAATCTCAGGTGCCTCAGGAATTAAGCATCGAGTGCCTTATCTGATCAATTCCCTGTGTGACATCAGCTCTGATTGCATCCGCTGCTCTCTGGCCGTCGCCTTCGGACATAGCGTTTAGTGTCTCTTTATGCTGATCAGTCAGGTTCAAAGTTCCAATTCTACCACAAACAACACGCAAAGACGGGCCGTAAAGCAGCCAAAGAATATCGGCAATCTGTTCTAAAATAGGCGCATCCGCGAGCTTGTACAGAGTTTTGTGGAACTGGTAGTTCTGGCGAAGATAGGCATTGATATCACCACTCGTAATGGCCCTATCCAGTTCAAGATCTATTTCCCTCAAACCCTCAATATCCGCTGGTGTTGCGCGTTTGGTCGCTAACATAATCAATTTAGGTTCAAGTTTTTCCCTTAAAAAGTTCAATTCAGTCAAATTTTCTTCTGACAGCACGGGAACGATCACCCGACGATTGCCTTGAAATGTCAGTGCACCCGCTGCGCTCAAACGACGTATGGCCTCACGGACTGGCGTCATCCCAGCATGCAGTTCTTTTGTTAACCCCTTGATCGTGACTGCCTGCCCTGGCGCAATTTCACCAAACAAAATCTGCTCACGCAAATTTTGATAAACAAGTTCATGCGCTGGAACTTTCAGATGACTACTCTCGTTTTTCATTCTACAGCCTGTTTGATGCACCGTATCTCATAGTAGAAATTTAAGCATTCTTAAAGCCTTGATTCATCAAACTTCTCTTGTGAGACCAACAATGCCTTGGAAACGCTGGTATATGATTGCTTAGGTAATGTTTGATCAAATTAATATCTGAACTAAGGTGATCTATTAGCTAGGGAGAGCAAATATGTGGGATTGTTACGGCAGGCGTGGTTTCAGTCTCTTTGATCTCTAGGAGCACCTCGAAAAAGACAAGGCAGGAGGAGCAAGTGGCAGAAAGAATAGGTTCATGAAATGTGTTTACGAACGGCGAGCTTATGGAACTGGTCTTATCAGAGCATGTTTTTGGCAGGCCAGTGGCCCACAAACTCAATTTGCACCATTAAGCCAGAATATACGCTGTTACGTTGCTATTTTTGGCGCTGGCTTTACCGAGATATCAGCAGCTTACCATCTGGCACAAAAAGGTATTTAAGCAGTGCTTTTGGACACACAACAGCCTTTGTTTAGCGCAACTGGCGCAATGGCGGATTTTGCTGCCTGAGCGGTGGGCAAATCACAGATCGCCAGCTTGACCACTACAGCGGTAAACAAGAACGGCTGATTTACTGACAAAGCGAACGCGCTGCTGTCAATCTAGTGTTTAGGCTAATCAACGATTTAGACATCGACGCGGACACACATTCCAACGGAGAAACTCAACTCACACACCGAGCCAAGAACGCCTCGCGGCTAAAGAAAGAAATAGCAAGTATCAAAGAGAACTACGGCGTGTCTGCCACCTATCACCCGAAAGAAGAATTAATCCAACTTGGGCTTGGTCGACGGTTTCACAGAGGTCTGACAATCCCTATCAGATTTAGTCTGAACCCTCATAAATATGCAGCAGGGCTTTCAAGAAATGCCATCAGCGGCGGGACGAAAGTCTATGGAAATACTGCAGTTGAGAAAATTTCAAAGTTCAACAGAGGGTTTAACCTGCGCACACAAAATGCAGAGATTACCGCAGACCGCATTATCCTGGCAACAAATGACTATTCCAGCGAAGATATTCCAAGCTGGATACGCGCGCTTTATGCCCGTGCAGTCCTCGATTAACGTAACGCGACGCTTAAGCGATCAAGACCTGATAAATCAAGGCTGGGCTAGTGATCAAATGAAATTTGATACGCGCCAGCTTTTGCATTATTTTCGTCTTCTAACCAATAACCGCTTCTTATTCGGAATGCGCGGTGGATTATTCTCCACACGCAAAGAGAACCGCTATATCGAACAGCTGATCAGGCGCAATTTCAACAAAGTGTTTGCGGCATGGAAATGGCATTGCTATGGGCACTTATTCTGTTGCTTTGCTGAGCGATTTAGCGATGGGGCAGACACCGTCAGGCCCATGTTCTTCAGCTATGCATCAGGTTCCCCAAAGATTTCCTTTCGGGCGTTATCGCCGACAAATTTTGCGCCCAATATATCAGTGGAAGGCTTGGCAGGATCGCTAATGCAGCGAAGGTTTGAGCGCATTTGCTTTGGATCGCTCAATACCTAGCTGGGCTTCACGCCAGATGATGATGACACCGGTACAAATCACAATACTTACACCGATGAGCATTTGGCTGCTAACGACTTCAGAAAATATAAAATAGCCGATTAGAAGTGCCAAGATAATCGAGGCGTATTCGAACGGCGCAACCACAGAAGCTGGCGCATAATAGTAAGAAAGTGTTAGGCATATCTGTCCAAGACCTCCCATCACCCCGGAAGCTATCAACAAAAAGACTTGTAATGAATTTAAGCTCACCCAACCAAACGGCAGCGTGAGCAGCGACAGACATGTCGACGTTAAAGCAAAGTAAAACGCAATTGCTGCAGGGTGTTCATTTTGGACAAGGCGTCGAATTTGAATCTGGGCAAATGCATTAAAGACAGCGGCAGACAAAACTAGGCAGGATCCTATGGCGGCTCTTTTGTCGGCCGAAACATCGTTAAAGACCGTGAGCCGCGGCTCTACAATGACCAGAACCCCTAACAGGCCTAGCACAACGGCAGAGATCCGGAAAATACGTAACCTCTCCCCGAGTATAAAGGCTGCAAACACCACAGTAAGTAACGGGGCGGCATAACCGATCGCAGTCACTTCTGGCAGCGGTAGATACCCAAGCGCAGCAAAATTCAAACTTAGAGCACCAGTACCAAAAATACTGCGCCAGCAATGGCCAGAGCGGGATTTCACCTGCAGCCCGATACTAAGCTCAGACCGTATCACCATCCAGCCAATGATCATAGGCAATGCAAATGCAGACCTATAAAATACGGCTTGACCCGCCGGCACGCTATCCGATGTTGCTTTGATCATTGCAAACATCACGACAAAGCAAATGACAGCACAAAATCTGAATAGAATGCCTCGTGTTGGTTCCATTAGGTGATCCCGGACCGCGATCGCACGGTTGGGATTCCTTGCGCCCTTATGCAGATGAAGGCAAGACCCAATCCGGCCGGATAAAGTGGCAGGTATAGCCGTGAGGAATTCGCTCAATATAGTTTTGATGCTCTGGTTCTGCTTCCCAAAAATCGCTCACCTCTGCGACTTCGGTGACCACCGTATCGGGCCACATTCCGCTGGAATTCACGTCGTTTATGGTGCGCTGAGCCTCTGCCTTTTGGGACTCATCAACATAATAAATCGCAGATCTGTAAGATAAACCGCGATCATTGCCTTGGCGATTCAGAGTGGTTGGATCATGAATTTGAAAGAAAAACTCCAGCAATCTGCGAAAGCTCATTTTTGCCGGATTAAAAATAACCTCAATGCCTTCAGCATGCGTTCCATGGTTCCGGTAAGTCGCATCAGGAACGTCGCCACCGGTATAACCAACCCGCGTTGAAATTACACCGGGCATCTTACGGATAAGATCCTCCATACCCCAAAAGCAGCCACCTGCCAAAACAGCCCGTTCATTCATACCAATATCTCCACTTGTTCAATATATTCACCATAGCCCTCACCCTTCATATCATCCAGATGCACAAATCGGAGCGACGCTGAATTGATGCAATATCTCAGACCTCCCCTATCAGCCGGACCGTCTGTAAATACATGACCTAAATGACTGTCCCCGTGATGACTACGCACTTCGATGCGCATCATTCCAAGGGTATTGTCCTTTATTTCAGTGATATTTTTTGTTTCAATTGGCTTGGTAAAGCTTGGCCAGCCGCAGCCGCTCTCATACTTGTCAGAGGAGGCAAACAAAGGCTCACCCGACACAATATCTATATAAATTCCAGGCTCTTTATTGGACAAAAGCTTACCCGTGCCAGGGCGCTCGGTCCCACTTTGCTGAGTTACCCAATACTCCTCTTCACTCAGCGAAGAGATGACATCTGCGTTTCGGTGATATTTAGCCATAATTTTCTCCTTCACTCCGCATAGCAATAAATGGTGCAAATAGACCAAAGTTAAAGAGGGCCATTACTTTTTAATAAGGCTCAACGAATTGATGGCTGCCATATCCCTGCAAAAATAAAAGAGCCGTCAGGTCTCCAAAATTAACGCGAACATCACATTCAGCTGCAACGCTTGGTTTAGCATGTAGTGCGACACCCGTCCCAGCACAGCCTAACATTCCTAGGTCATTTGCTCCATCACCAACAGCAATGACATCAGAGACTTCGATTTCAAGGCGTGAAGTGATTGTTTCTAAAGCATCAACTTTTGCCTGACGACCTAAAATAGGACATCCCACTTTTCCAGTTAAGTGGCCATCTTCTATTAATAATGTGTTAGCGTGATGTTCATCAAAGCCAAGACTATCTGCCACTTTTGTGGTGAAAGCGGTAAATCCACCAGAAACCAAAGCAGCATATCCTCCGTTTGCCTTCATCGTTGCAAGCAGCACTGCAGCCCCAGGCATAAATGTTATTCGCTTGCCTAAGACACGTTCAATAATACTTGATGATTGCCCTTTGAGCCCATAAACACGCTCTGACAGGGCATCTTCAAAATCAAGCTCTCCATTCATAGCCCGCACTGTGATCGCTTTTACATGCTCTCCGATGCCAGCTTCATCCGCCAATTCGTCAATACACTCTTGCTGAATCATTGTACTATCCATATCGGCAAGCAACATTTTCTTGCGACGGTTTTGACTTGGCTGAACAATCAAATCCACCTGCAGTGCCTGCAGATCTTGCCATACTTTCCAACGATTGTACGGTATCAGATCAAGCGTAAATTCTGCCGCTTCATCTATACCAAGCCAGTCAACAACCCCACCTCCCCAAGCGTTGCGAAGGCTGTCTACGAGACTTGCATCAAGCATTCCCGGTGGCGCAATCAAAGAAGCAACAAACATAGGTTTCCTTTAGCAACTGGACCCGCATTTAGCCAACAGTCTTCATGATCATAATCAATTTCTTACCCAAGGGAATATTGCTATTTTTAATTTCACAATGGGATATACTACTTGCCGCAATATAACGGGAATGTCACGAGGCTATTTACTTACGGGATTACCTAGAATCTGAGCTGATTATAGGCCCATGAAAGGCTAAAAGCCAAAACGCGCGAAAGAATGATATTCCAGACCCTCATTTTGGGACTACCATCGATTTATAACACTGAGTAGGAGCTCAGTTTTTTTAAAAGAGACAAATTCCTCACTATGTAAAATTTTCGATAGGCTTAATTGGCAATATTAATTCTTTAGACGCTCTTCAAAAAAGCCAGTCACCCACTTGAGGCCCTTAGAGATAACCTGTAAGGTCGTAGCTGGGACACCTCTCCCCAACGAGAGGCACATATCTGTGAGGATAATAATTATGACAATTACAAAACCGGCATTGCGGCCGGATAATCCACGTTTCTCTTCTGGCCCTTGCGCCAAAAACCCCTCCTTTGACCTTGTGCTCTTAAGAGACGCGCCCTTGGGTCGTTCACATCGCGCAACAATTGGAAGAGCCAAACTTAAAGCCGCGATAGAGGGCACGCGTGAGATTTTAAAGATCCCACATGACTACAGGATAGCAATTGTCCCAGCCTCGGACACAGGTGCCATAGAAATGGCGATGTGGTCTCTCTTGGGCGCACGCAAGGTAACCATGGTTGCATGGGAGAGCTTCGGGGCGGGATGGATCACGGATGTGGTCAAGCAACTCAAAATCGACTCTGATGTACGCACTGCTGAGTATGGCGAGATAGTTGATATGTACGATATTGACTATCATACTGACGTCGTTTTCACTTGGAACGGGACCACATCCGGCGTGCGTATGCCAAATGGAGATGCAATACCAGAGGATCGCACAGGCCTGACCATTTGCGATGCTACATCGGCCGCTTTTGCCATGGACTTACCTTGGGACAAACTGGATGTCACAACATTTAGCTGGCAGAAAGTGCTCGGAGGTGAAGCCGCTCACGGCATGTTGATCTTGAGCCCTCGGGCTGTGGTGCGGCTGGAAAGCCACACGCCTTCTTGGCCGCTACCAAAAATTTTTCGCCTGACCAAAGGTGGAAAGCTTATTGAAGACATTTTCGAAGGGGCAACTATTAATACTCCTTCGATGCTCGCAGTCGAAGACTATCTTGTTGCGTTAGTGTGGGCCCGCTCTGTGGGTGGCCTTGACGGGCTTATCAAACGCGCCGATACCAACACCGCAGCGATCACTGACTTTGTCACAAAGCACAGTTGGATAGATTTTCTAGCACGGGATCCTGAACTTCGTTCCAATACCTCAGTGTGTTTAAAATTTGCTGACAAAAGAATTTCTGATGATACAAAGTTTGCCAAAGGGATCGCAAAACGGCTCGAAGCTGAAAATATTGCGCTCGACATCGGGGCCCATCGCGATGCCCCCTCTGGTTTGCGTATCTGGTGCGGTGGCACGGTTCAGACATCTGATATCAAGGCTATGTTGCCTTGGCTGGAATGGGCCTTCGAAACAGAAATCACCCAACAGTCACAAGCTGCCTAATCTTAACAATTCAGTTTTAAAGGAGCTTCTTAATGGCCCCCAAAGTACTTGTCTCTGACAAACTATCCTCGACTGCCGTTCAAATTTTTCGGGATCGTGGAATTGAAGTAGATTTTGAGCCTGATCTGGGCAAAGATAAAAATCGTCTGCGCGAGGTGATCGGCCAGTACGACGGACTTGCGGTTCGCTCGGTAACCAAAGTAACCAAAAAAATCTTAGAGGCTGCTGATAACCTAAAAGTTGTCGGACGCGCTGGAATCGGTGTGGATAATATTGATAGCAATGCAGCCAGCAAAAAGGGCGTGATCGTAATGAATACGCCCTTTGGCAATATGATCACTACGGCAGAGCACGCCATCGCGATGATGTTTGCAGTTTCCAGACAAATCCCTCAGGCAAGTGCCTCAACCCACGCTGGTAAATGGGAAAAATCCAAATTTATGGGCGTTGAGTTGACCGGGAAAACTCTTGGCGTAATAGGTGCAGGCAATATCGGCGGGATAGTATGTGAACGCGCCCGTGGGTTAAAAATGAAAGTCATCGCTTTTGACCCATATCTGGGCGAAGAGAAAGCCAAAAAAATAGGCATTGAAAAAGTAGAATTGGACGCTTTGTTAGGACGCTCTGATTTCATCACTTTGCACGTCCCTCTGACAGATCAAACCCGCAATGTTCTTAGCCGAGAAAATCTCACTAAAACAAAGAAAGGAGTGCGTATTATAAACTGCGCGCGCGGGGGGCTTGTGGATGAAGCGGCACTCGCTGAGTTATTGCAATCAGGCCACGTAGCTGGCGCAGCTTTTGATGTCTTTGCAGAGGAACCAGCCACGGAAAACGTTCTGTTCAATCTGCCAAATGTGGTTTGCACGCCCCACTTAGGTGCAGCAACTACCGAAGCTCAGGAAAACGTGGCACTTCAGATCGCGGAACAGATGTCAGACTATCTTTTAACCGGAGCAGTGACAAATGCGCTGAATATGGCCTCAGTGACTGCAGAAGAGGCCAAGGTGATGGCTCCATGGCTCAAGCTATCAAGTTATTTGGGAAGCTTTATTGGACAAATGACCGATGAACCGATCAAAGCCATAAACATTCTTTACGACGGTTCAGTCGCTAAAATGAACCTCGACGCTCTGAACTGCTCAGTGATTGCAGGAATAATGCAAAGAGCTAACCCAGACGTAAACCTTGTAAGCGCTCCCTACATCGCAAAAGAACGCGGAATCCAGATCAGTACCACTAATCAGGATAAATCGGGCGCGTTTGATGGCTACGTCAAAGTGACTGTGGTGACAGCAGAGCGGGAGCGCTCAGTTGCCGGAACTGTCTTCAGTGACGGCAAACCACGGTTTATCCAGATCAAAGGTATTAATATTGACGCTGAAATCGGCGCACATATGCTTTATACCACAAACGAAGATGTCCCAGGCATCATCGGAACGCTGGGCCGAACAATGGGTGAAAACGGTGTGAACATTGCAAACTTCACCTTAGGCCGAAAATCGGCAGGTGGGGAAGCCATAGCCCTGTTATACGTAGATCAACCTGTTCACAGGGATGTGCTTCAAAAATTAGTAGAAACGGGTTTGTTCAAACAAATCAAAGCACTGTGTTTTGATTTTAACTAATTCTACGTCACCAGACCGTGTTGAGGGCAAATTTGACAGAAGTTGGCAGAGCTCTAAACGCAGTGGAGACACAAATTTTTAAGAATACGTGGGATCATAAGGTCTTTAAGATAATCTCTTTGTAACACAGCTTCGCTATACGCCATTCGCCAAATTTACGGTCAGTTTTTTGAGTAGGAAAAGCGTTGTAAGCTATCGAAAAGTATGGGGGACCAAAGGCAAAGAGCGTCCTTGTTGGTGATCTGGCAGGTCGCCCCCCGACGGCCCCCGCGTGATCGAATTATTTATGAAGCTGAAGACACTGGGCCAAGATTTGACCATTCTTAAGGGTGATCACGACCGGATGTTTGACTGGCTTATGCAAAACCTACAGCGCCATGATTCCTACTTTTGCTTCAGATATCATTGATTTCATGAGTTTCTTAGCAGGAAAGAACCAATGAAATCTTACCGCATGCAAGTGGTCGAAGGCCAAAAATTGAACGACATACGCGCTAATGCTGAGGATATGGTTCCAGAGACCCATGTCAGGTTTCTCAAAACCCTGTAACCTGCCATTAGCGCGGTGACCTATTCTTTAACCACGCTGGCTTTAACTCAAAGGTTCCTTTGTGTGAACAAGCTGGGGATGATCTGATTTGGATACGAATGGATTTTTTGACATTTAAGGCCCCACACCCAAAACTGATTATCCATAAACATACCGCAATAGCTCCTGGAAACAATATAGAAATCGAATTAATTTTGATATTTAAGCGGACCACGGCAGACTACTTCTGCCTGTTGTCATTGAAGGCCACAAAATGCGTATACTCGATCTCAATGAATGATCTGCGGTCTTGCATCCATAAAAGCTTTCAAGGTAATGTTTCGGCAATGTTTACAGTCGTTTCTCTCTATCATTTTACACGGTTTGATGATCCAGCCGCTATGCGAAATCCATTACAGTCCAAATGTGATGCGCTTGGCATCTACGGCTCTTTACTGATTGCCAGAGAGGGTATAAACGGCTCAATCTCTGGGCCCCGTGATGAAATTGATGCGATCCTTACGTATTTGCGTCAACTGCCGGGATGCAGTGATCTTGAGCATAATGAAAGCAGTGCAAGCCTACCCCCGTTTCCACGTATGAAAGTGAAGCTCAAGAAAGAGATCGTCACAATGGGTGAGCCCGATGTCGACCCTAAGGCGCGAGTTGGACATTATGTCGAGGCAAAGGATTGGAATGAGCTGATCTCAGCCCCCGACGTTGCTGTGATTGATACGCGAAATGATTATGAAGTTGGCATAGGCACGTTTGAAGGTGCAATCAACCCAGAGACAAAATCCTTTCGCGATTTTCCCAAATGGTGGAAAGAAAACAAAGACCGATTCCGATATAAGCGCATTGCAATGTTTTGCACGGGTGGCATTCGTTGTGAAAAATCTACCAACTATCTTCTTAGTCAGGGAATAGAAGACGTCTATCACCTCAAAGGCGGTATCTTAAAATACCTCGAGGAGGTGCCAGAACCACAAAGTACATGGAGCGGTGAATGTTTTGTCTTTGATGCTCGCGTGTCTGTTGGCCAGGATTTAAAAGAAGGGCCCCATCAGCTTTGTTATGCCTGCCGTCGCCCAATCCTTCCAGCAGATCAAAACCGGCCTGAATATGAGCACGGAGTTGCCTGTCATCAATGTGACCATGAGACAAAGCAAGAAGACAAAGATCGCTTTCGCGAACGCCAGAAACAAATACTTTTGTCGCGCCAGCGCGGTGAGCAGCATATGGTCGGCTACGACGGAAGTTAAGCTCGCAACTAGATAATCGTATTTGGCAAAGTGAGAATGGAGTCGTCATTCAGCAGCCAAGACGGGTTGTTAGAAATTTTCCAGGTGGGATGATAGGATCCATAATAACAGTCAGAATAGTCACGCAAAAAAATTCTTTTAGCTTTTAAAGAACTTTCGCTCCAGCCTTAGTCACCACAGCAAATGCCTAATCAACTGCCTGGACCGTTTCATAGTTTATTGCAAAGGTCATTGCCCCAGTCCCAAGCTTAGTCCTAGACCACACCTCGTCATCCGCCAGCGCCACTAACTTAAATAGACCCGAAGCCAAAGTGTTTATTTGAAAAAATGGTAATACACTCGCGCACGCGAATATGCTCCATGCAATCAATATTTTCATAAGACTCCTTTGCGCATGTCAAACCTTTTAGGCCAAGAATAATGAGTGTCACGCGTTTCGGTTTCATAAACTATTACAGCTCAAATATACTAACGCTCAATAAATGATGAGTATTCAGAATGCGATATTCTATAAAGTTGTAATCCGTGGCCGCCCTATCACTGTAACGGTTATAGTGGCCTCTAAAAACATCTCACTAGCCTCAATATTGGCTTTCCTGATGTCATTGTGGACAGTGACCTGTAAATCCTCTGCACCAGAATTTTTTGCGTCAGAGATAGCTTTTTCCCGGAGCACATATTCAAGGCGCAGCAATGCAGCAGTTTCTTGACTAAAATCTTCTGGACCATCTTCCAGATGTAACCTGAAAACTCCATCACATGGCGAGGTCACAATCCCACTTGCCCTAATGCTAATCCGGCCAACAACGGCTCCAATCGCATTGGCAACTCCTGCATGTTCAGGTAGGATCATCTGACAGTTCAGCCTTTCCCCTACTGCTGGATAATAACTACTAGCCGATGCCCCAAGACCGACAACTGGGACATTTAATCCCGTCTCGATCCTAACCAATCCTTTATGGCCTGTAAGGCCCTGTTGCATCAAAGGATGATTGGCAAGAGTCTGCGGAGTATTGGAAAAATCCGTATCCTCTTCAAAGAATGCGGCCTCCAGCAAAGCAGTCGAGGTTTGATCTGTCAGTTGATTCACAATCATTTGGGCCATGTTCTTTGCATCTTGGCCAAGAAGAGTCCCCGCCCCATTTCTTCTACGTCCAAACAATTGCAGCGCTTTCGTGGCAGCATCGCAATCCCAGACATTGATGTAACCTAGAAAATGACTGGCATCTGATGGCGTGAGTGCAGATATTTGGGCCAGCCCTCGACCAACAAGCCTAATCAAAGCCTGCGCTTCGAGCCTCGATTTTATCACCGTATTCATCGGTTGAATGTCTAAGCTCAACTTTGCAAAAAGGGCTGCATCCCGCTCTGCAAGACCACCCGCGTCGTGGACTGGCATTTTGCGCACAAATCGTCCGTCATATTCACCTGGTAGTGCATTTTTAAGTTGTGCATCAAGGGTGGCATGGATCACTGCGCTGTTCTCCATAGCAGCTAGGCTGACTGGAAGAACACGCTTCGGGCCAAGCGTGACACCGCCGGCCAAGCCTTCTGACACAAAATGTACTTCGCTATCACCGCCAAGGCCCGTCGTTCGCGTCGCCACTGCCTCGACCATTGTGCGATAGGGCCCGACCTGAGCCCCTTGCGGATCTATCATCGGGCGCCCGTCGCGCAAAAGAGCAATATCGGTTGTAGTGCCACCAATATCGGAGATCAGCGCATTCTTGGCCCCAGTCATCCAGTATGCCCCCACAATCGAGGCGGCCGGACCACTTAAGATAGTTTCTATGGGTTTTTCCCGTGCCTTATCTTCAGAAATTAAAGCTCCATCTCCGCGCACCACCATAAGAGGTGCATCAATACCCAAATTGCGCAACGTATCTCTAGCCCGCCCAATCAATCGGTCTATCATCCCAATAAGCCTGGCATTTAACACTGCGGTCAGGGCACGTTTGGGCCCATTCAGCTTTGCAGAAAGCTGATAAGAGACGCTCACAGGCCTTGAGGTCCACGAACGGATCAGATCTGCGGCGCGTTTTTCATGGGCTGGATTACGCGTCGCGAACTGGCTAGCCACAGCATAGGCAGAAACACCGTCAAGCCCAGCCAACCAATCGTTTAACCGTGCGTCATCAAAAGGAGCAACTTCAGATCCAGCATAGGAATGACCCCCGTCCATTTCCAAAAAAGGGTCCCCACGCAGTGCATCTCCAAGGCCATGACGGTCTAGATCACCTGCGCGAAAGCCAATATAGACGAGCGCGACTCGCTCGCCCTGCCCCTCGACAAGCGCATTGGTGGCAAGCGTCGTCGACAAAGAGGCCATCGCAATTTCCAAGGGTGCAATACCAGATTGAAACAAAACTTCCTGAACGGCAGCGCCAATACCAATCGCTAAATCGTGGCGCGTGGTCAATGACTTTGCACTTGCGATCACATCAATCTCATCGCGCAGAATGATTGCGTCAGTATATGTACCACCCGTATCAATGCCTAAGACAAGGGTCATTTATGCCTCTCTTTTGCTATTGCCTTATCGGTGGGTCAACAAATGAAAACTTGCAAGTCCGTTTGCGGCAAAACGGACCACGTTTTGCATCTAAATTCCAGCTGTTAGCTTTTCAACTGCCCATCTAGCCGCTTCTGCCACAATGGGATCAGGATCACCGCAGAGGTTTTGCGCAGATGTACATAAGGCGCGTTGACCGGAATTTCCAATAGCATAGAGCACATTACGCACAAATCGGTCACGACCAATACGTTTGATTGGACTGCCAGAAAATTTTTGACGGAAATCAGAGTCATTAAGCGCAACAAGATCCTCAAGACGCGGCGCAATTAGATCATCACGCGCATGATAGCGCACTTCTCGTGCGTCTTGAGCAAATTTGTTCCACGGACAGGCCGCCAGACAATCATCACACCCGTAAATCCTATTACCCAGTTTCCCTCGAAGCTCCGGAGCCACAGAGCCTTTGTGTTCAATCGTCAGGTAAGAAATACAGCGACGCGCGTCTAGCTGGTAGGGTGCTGGAAATGCATCTGTCGGGCAGGCAGTCAGACATTTTGTGCAACTACCACAGTGATCCTCTTCGGCAGAATCTTCTGGTAAGTCCAAAGTCGTGAAAACAGATCCAATAAAAAACCAATTTCCAAGCTTCCGGCTCACCAAATTTGTATGCTTGCCCTGCCATCCCAATCCCGCAGCATGGCCCAATGGTTTTTCGGGAACTGGAGCAGTATCAACAAAGACTTTTACGTCACCCCCCGCCTCACTAATCAACCATCTTGCGATTGCTTTAAGACGTTTTTTGACAATGTCATGATAATCTTTGTTGCGTGCATAAACAGAGATTGCCGCTTTGTCACGTTCCCCGACGATATACATGGGATCGCCATGAGGTGCATAACTCTGTGCAAGCATGATCACGGATCGCGCCTCGGGCCAAAGTGCTGAGGGATCGCTACGCCAATTACTTCGTTCTGCCAGCCAGTTCATCTGACCATGATAGCCTTTGTCTAGAAATAGATTAAGTTTGTCTGAAACGTGGGGGACATCCCATGGACGACAAATGCGCATATCATCAAATCCTTCGCTCTGCGATTTTTTCTGCAGGCACAATTTAAGGTCGACAAATATGCTTTTCTTGGGCATCAAAAATCCAGATCATTGTAATGTCTGGGCGGGGGAAATCCAGGGACTTGATCCGCGAGGATATTTCGAAATGCAGGGCGCGATTTAATCTTGGCATACCAGTCTTTCACAGCCACCGACCGGTTCCAGTCAACGTCAGAGAGATAATCAAGGCAGGACAATTGCGCGGCTGCGGAAAAATCAGCCAAAGTCATTATGTCACCAGCCAACCAACGCCGACGCTCCAAAAGCCAAGCCATATAATCCAGATGATATTTAATTCGCTTGGCACCTTTCTTCACATTCTTACTATCAGGATAACCTTCGCCAGAAATCTTTTTAATTACACGTTCATTCAAAAGTTTTTTGGTGACTTCGTTGTAAAACTTATCATCAAACCAGTCAACCAAACGGCGCACTTCGTATTTTTCAGCTATATCTTTGGGCATCAATTCAGGAGCAGGGTATAGATCTTCCAAATACTCACAAATTGCTGTGCTCTCCGTATAGTTTTTGCCATCCAATCTAAGGATCGGAACCATGCCAGCCGGGTTGCGCCGCAGGAATTCCGCGGACTGTTCCCAGTATCTTTCTTCAACAAGTTCCACTTCAATCCTCTTTTCAGCAAGGCTCAAACGTACTTTACGAGAGAACGGAGAAAGAGCGAAATGGTACAATCGTAGCATCTAAAGAAATCCATAGTTTTTGATCTTGCTACTCAATGCCCATTTAGGACAATGATTTCAATGAATCATTCAGTTTTATGCTACGTCTATGTCAGAAAAGTGATAAACAATTAGCCAGAATAAATAGTTTTTCAGAATTATAAGCATATTTCAAAGATGAATAATGCGTAATTTGTCGAAATATATCACCCTGTGGTTTGTTTTCACACCTTGAGATGCGCATAAAGATATTGTTATATTCCGACAATTTGGTTCACTCAGCAGGCATGCTCGCAGGCTCAATGGTTAGAGGATGGCGCAAATGTACTAGCATTTCTTTAGGACATATCTGAGTAAAGTTTCCAACTTCCAAGTCCCAGTGGCGTAAAATCTCTGCCGCCTTAGGACTACCAGTCTCATCGGCATGTTGTGAGATAAGATCTTTAAGGTCTTTTTCCCAATGTTCCACGGCAACCTGACACGTGACAAGTGTTTCCATATTCAACATGGAAGACGCTAACCGCTTCGGGTTATATAAATAGGCCATGCCACCCGTCATGCCAGCTCCAAAATTTGCGCCAATCGCACCTAGAACAACTGCGACACCACCTGTCATGTATTCGCAACCGTTACTGCCACAGCCCTCCACGACAACTCTGGCACCAGAGTTTCGCACACAAAACCGTTCACCAGCTCGCCCAGACGCAAACAAGAATCCATCCGTAGCACCATACAGCACAGTGTTGCCAACAATAGTATTTTCTGCGGCAACCAATGGGCTCGTCATCGCGGGGCGAACGACAATCATTCCTCCAGAGAGGCCTTTACCAACATAATCATTGGCATCACCTGATACATCAAGCTTTAAGCCCCGTACTGCAAAAGCGCCCAGTGACTGGCCCGCACTTCCCGTTAGCTTGATCGTTAAATGATCAGGCTGTAGCGAATTTCGCATTCCAAAGTTGCGCACAATATGGCTGGAGACACGGGTTCCAACGGTACGGTGAGTATTCTGGATCGCGTAACTCAATTGCATTTTCTCTCGCTCATTGAGAAAACGCGAAGCATCGCTCACGATCTCAGCATCCAGAGTATCTGGTACTTGGTTACGCTCGCGGTCGCGATTATAAACAATCCGATCCGCCCCATCCACAGTGATCAATAAAGGATTGAGATCCAGATCATCAAGATGATCGGCCCCCCGGCTCACCTGACTAAGCAGATCTGCTCGACCAATAATATCATCTAATGATCGTGCACCTATACTAGCAAGGATTTCACGGACTTCTTGAGCATAAAAAGTGATAAGGTTAACTACTTTATCGGCATTTCCAGTAAATTTCTCACGAAGCTCTTCGTTTTGCGTACACACACCAACGGGGCATGTATTGGACTGGCACTGGCGCACCATAATGCATCCCATCGAGATCAAAGCCGCAGTCCCGATCCCATATTCCTCAGCCCCCATCATCGCCGCCATAATAATATCGCGACCCGTGCGCAAGCCACCATCTGTTCGAAGCGTTACGCGTTCTCGTAATTTGTTCATCGCAAGAACTTGATGCGCTTCTGTCAGACCCATTTCCCAAGGAAGACCAGCAAATTTTATAGACGTGGCTGGTGAAGCGCCTGTCCCCCCGTTATGGCCCGAAATTAGAATAACATCCGCCTTGGCTTTGGCCACTCCCGCGGCAATAGTGCCAACCCCTGAAGCCGCAACAAGCTTGACTGTCACTTTACAGCGCGGATTGATTTGTTTGAGATCATAAATCAACTGTGCTAAGTCTTCGATTGAGTAAATATCATGATGCGGTGGTGGAGAGATCAGAGTTACCCCTTTTGTCGAATGGCGCAACCGAGCGATAAGATCTGTCACCTTCATTCCAGGTAATTGTCCCCCTTCGCCTGGCTTTGCGCCCTGAGCTACTTTGATTTCCAACTCTTCGCATTGATTTAGATATTCGGCTGTTACACCAAAACGGCCTGAGGCCACCTGTTTGATCTTAGCAGAGGGGTTATCACCGTTCGGTTCTGGGTGAAAATGCGCTGGATCTTCCCCACCTTCACCACTGTCTGATTTTGCACCAATTCTGTTCATCGCAACATTGAGTGTTTTATGCGCTTCTGGACTTAAGGCTCCAAGCGACATGCCCGGCGTGACAAATCTTTTCCGAATAGCCGTGATGCTTTCAACCTCGTCCAAAGGGAGCGGGCTTCCAAGTGGTTTTATCGCCAATAGATCGCGCAAATGAATTGGTGGGTTGGCCTGCATCCGTGCGGAATACTGTTTCCAGAGATCATAGCTAGCCCGATTACAGGCAGTTTGCATCATATGCATTGTTTGCGCTTCCCAAGCGTGAGATTCACCCGATTTTCGCGATTTATAAAACCCGCCCATGGGCAAGAAATCTGATCGCCCCATCCATGCTTTTTCATGCACGGCAACGGCTTTTCTCTGAACACCGCTGACACCAATTCCAGAAATACGGCTCATTAGACCAGGAAAATACTCCGCACACATCGCACGGCTCAATCCAACAGCTTCAAAGTTTAATCCCCCGCGATAAGAAGAAATTATAGAAATTCCCATCTTGGACATGATTTTTAGAAGCCCTTGATCGATCGCTGTGCGATATCGATCGATCGCTTCATTCAAGCTACTGGTCATCAGACCGCGTGCAATCCGATCTGCCAAACTATCTTCAGCAAGATAGGCGTTCACCACCGTTGCACCAACGCCAATGAGAACTGCGAAGTAATGCGGGTCGACACATTCCGCCGAACGCACATTGAGCGAAGTGAAGGTTCTAAGGCCTTTGTCAGTCAAATGCCCATGCACAGCAGACGTTGCAAGGATCATCGGCATAGCAACTTTTTCGCTATCAGAGTGATGGTCTGTCAGTACAAGATGACCTGCTCCAGACCTGACCGCATCTTCGGCCTCCGAACGAATTCTTTCAAGCCCAGCCTGCAAAGCATTTGGGCCATTGGCAGCGCAGAATGTGCAGTCAATTTCCGTCAAGCTGGCATTAAAGTGACGCGTAACCTCATCCCATTGGGCGTTGCCAACGAAAGGTGAATCCAAAACCAGTATTTCGGTCTGCGCACTGCTTTCGTCGAGCACATTCTTCAAATTGCCAAAGCGGGTTTTCAAGCTCATCACACGAAATTCGCGCAGACTATCAATTGGCGGGTTGGTCACTTGGGAAAAGTTCTGTCTGAAATAATGGGAAAGAGGCCGGTATATTTTTGACAAGACGGCACTTGGCGTATCATCACCCATCGAAGCCAAAGGTTCCTTGGCCATTTCTGCCATTGGAATAAGAATATGTTCCAGCTCTTCAACCGAATAACCAGCGGCTATCTGTCGGCGACGCAACTCTTCACCGCTAAACATCACCTCTTCAGTGACTTTCGCCAAAGGCTTATCAAGCTCGGTTATCTTACTGACCCAACGCCCAAAGGGCTGCGACTCCGCAAGTTTATTCTTGATATCTGTGTCGTGATAAAGTTTGCCCTCTTGCATATCCACAGCAAGCATTTGTCCAGGGCCAAGAGCGCCTTTTTCACGCACCGAGGCTTCATCAATCGGCACCATCCCCGTTTCGGATCCAGCGATGAGCAGTCCGTCGCCAGTAACAACATAGCGCATCGGTCTTAGGCCATTACGATCCAGTCCGGCACACACCCAGCGCCCATCGGTCATAGCGAGAGCTGCAGGGCCATCCCAAGGCTCCATGACCGAATTGCAATACGAATACATATCCCGCCAGCTTTGGGGTAATTCACTCGCTTGTTTCGACCAACTTTCCGGGACCAGCATCGTTTTCGCCATCGGGGCATCACGACCTGCTCTGACCAGCATCTCAAACACGGCATCCAAAGCAGCAGAGTCAGAAGATCCACTCGGTACTATTGGTTTTATATCCTCAGCCATCTCGCCAAAAGCTGCACTGGTCATGCGAATCTCGTGGCTCTTCATCCAGTTAACATTGCCTTTAAGCGTATTAATTTCGCCATTGTGCGCCAACATTCGGAACGGCTGCGCAAGCCACCATTGCGGAAATGTGTTTGTCGAATAGCGCTGATGATAAATAGCAAACGCACTTTCAAACCGTTCGTCGCGTAAATCAGGAAAAAAGACGGCAACTTGCTCAGCCAGCATCATACCTTTATAGATGATCGATCGACATGACAAAGACGCAATATAAAGTCCCGAGATACCAGCGTTAGAGGCGGCTTTTTCAATCCGGCGGCGGATGACATAAAGCTCGCGCTCAAAGGTTTCCTCATCCACACCCTTTGAGTTACTAATCAGGATTTGTTCAATTTCCGGCCGGGTTGCGTTTGCCTTTTCGCCTAGGCAATCAATCTCTACTGGGACGTGCCGCCAGCCGTAGATATAATAACCCATGCGCAAAACTTCGCTTTCCAAAATGGTCCGACAAGTTTCCTGTGCGCCAAAGTCAATGCGTGGCAAAAATACTTGGCCAACAGCAATCAGTTCGCCGTTGCGCGGCTCATGGCCAGTGCGCCTGATCTGGTCATAAAAAAAGGAAGCTGGTATTTGCACATGTATGCCAGCACCATCACCCGTTTTTCCATCTGCGTCTACTGCGCCTCGGTGCCATATAGCTTTTAACGCAGCAATCCCATTTTCCACCACTTTACGGCTTGGTTTGCCATCGACAGACACAACAAAACCCACACCGCAAGAAGAATGTTCATCTTCATTACGATAGAGGCTTTTTTCAGACATCCACGCCCTCTTTACAGATTCTTTGGCAGCCCAAGTATCATCAAACTTTGTCATATCTCAGTTCCTCCCGTAGCAACCAACTGATGCTTCAAAATACCCAGAGCCACCACCGTGGTTGAGGTCGGTTTGTCCTTATAAAGCGGCGTCAGTGTATTATAAATTCCTATTTTAAGTATTTGTCTGGTGCAGTTTCCGGCGCGTTTGCGCGCTGGCAATGTTTATCTAGCGGCACATTCTATGCATCTGCTTACTCGGCAGCAATCGCCGCACTTAGATCCAATTCTTCAAGAATAGCGTCAGCTGTGTCACGACCATCTCGGATGGCCCAAACCACTAGTGAAGCACCGCGTACGATGTCACCCACAGCGTAGACACCTTCCAATTCAGTTTTACCAGTTCCAAAAGCTGCCTTAATGGTTCCCCAGCGCGTCACTGGGAGTTCTGGCTCATCAAAAAGCGTTGGCAAGTCTTCGGGCTCAAAACCAAGCGCTTTAACCACAAGGTCTGCCTCTTCAACATATTCGCTGCCCTCTATCACTTCGGGAACTCTGCGTCCCGTCGCATCGGGCGAACCAAGACGCATCTTATATCCTAAGACACCTTGGCAAAACCCATCATGTTTGACGGCATCCCCAAGTTTTGAAATGTCTTTGGAGGCGACAAAGGCTTTCGGTGCAGAGAGCCATTCAAATACGACGCCCTCTTCTTCGGCGTTTTGAACTTCGCGTTGCGAGCCAGGCATATTTGCACGATCCCGGCGGTACATGCATTTTACCGAAGTTGCGCCTTGCCGTACTGCCGTGCGAACACAATCCATAGCCGTGTCACCCCCACCGATCACGACGACCTTCTTCCCCTTGGCGTTCAACTCTCCATTTTCAAAAGCCACAACTTTATCGCCAAAGTTAACTTTGTTCGAAACAGTTAGGAAATCCAATGCCTGAACGACTCCGATACGTTCTGTGCCAGGCACCTCGATATCACGAATTTTATATACACCAGTGGCTATAATAACCGCGTCATGGCAAGCACGTAGACTTTCAAATGAAATATCTTTGCCAACGTTGCAGTTCAGTTCAAGCTTGATCCCACCATCAATCAATTGGGCATTGCGCTTGTTAACCACATCTTTTTCTAACTTAAAGCCAGGAATGCCATACGTCATCAAACCACCAGCACGGTCATAACGATCATAAACAGTAATTTGCACACCTGCTCTACGCAGCCTGTCTGCTGCCGCCAAGCCGCCTGGACCAGAACCAATTATACCGATTGATAGATGTAATTCACGGCTCGGTCTGATCGCTTCTACCCAACCTTTATCCCACGCCATATCAGTCAAATATTTCTCAACTGCACCAATAGTAACTGTCTCATGACCAGTCTGTTCAATCACGCAATTACCTTCACACAATCTATCCTGAGGACAAATACGACCGCAAATTTCCGGGAACGTATTGGTTTGTTGGGATAATTGATAAGCTTCTTCAAGACGGCCTTCTGCTGTGAGCATCAGCCAGTCAGGTATATTGTTATGTAATGGGCAATGGGACTGGCAGAAGGGCACACCACATTGGCTACACCGGCTTGACTGCTCCTGAGCTTTTTCCTTCGCAAACTCAGTATATATTTCGTCGAAGTCTTGCGCGCGTTCATCCGCGCCTCGTTTATCGGGCATGGCACGGCCAAGGGATACAAATTTTAACATCGGTTGCTGTGACATAGTAGCTTCCTCGGTATCAAAGTTCTTGTTTAGGCAGATCGCAATTTAGTTCATGTACATCATTATAACGTCAGGCGCAAAAAATAAAAGACAGCACTCTTGACATAAATTTGAACGTCCGTCTGTAATATAGTCAGCCCAATCAAGCAAGATTAAAATATTAGGTCCGATTTGGTTCTAAAAATAGATCTTTGCTTATAAACGTAGAGAGATGTACAAAGGATCAAGTTTTATCAGAGATGCTGAATGCCAATTTTACACTTAATCATACTTTCTATCGTTCAAGGCATTACCGAGTTTCTTCCAATTTCCTCAAGTGCACATTTGATTTTATTTCCCAATCTTTCTGGATCACAAGATCAGGGACCTTTAATAGATGTTGCCGTACATCTAGGCACACTCTGCGCAGTTGTTGCATATTTTCGGCGGGATACGGGGCGTATCTACCGCGGCTTTCTTGGCTTATCTAAAGGCAAAATCCAAACTAAGGATGAATTTTTGGCATTGTGCCTTGTAGTCGCTACCATTCCGGCAATCCTTGCAGGCTTGGCGATCAAAATGACAGGTTTTGATGTAGAATTAAGAGATAATGTTGCTTTGATTGGAGCTGCTATGATGGGCTTTGGTATAGTCTTGTGGTGGTCTGACCGAAAAGGTTATTCAAAGAAATCAAGCGATGGATGGACTTTGAAAGAAGCTTTTATTCTTGGTCTATGGCAAGCGATTGCGCTTATTCCTGGTACATCGAGATCAGGCATAACCATCACTGGCGCCCGCTTTATGGGATTCTCGCGGGAAGAAGCCGCCCGTTTATCAATGCTAATGTCTATTCCCATCATTATTGCCGCTGCGACTTTGGGGACAATTGATGCGGCAAGCAATGCAAATTTTGCGGTTCTACGCGACGCAGCCATGGCTGCTTGCTTTGCTGCAGTCTCAGCATTTATTGCGCTTGCGCTAATGATGCGGTGGTTAAGACGCGTCAGTTTTACTCCTTATGTCATTTACAGGATTATTTTTGGGACTTTTTTGATCTTGTGGGCCTATAATTAAGTGAGATTCTGCAACATAATGAAATTGGCACCGCACCGAATAAAAGACAGGAACTAAGAACTTGAGCAAACTAATTTATATCCTGAATGGCCCAAATCTTAATTTGTTGGGTCAGCGCGAACCTGAAATTTATGGTTATGAGACTTTGAATGATTTAGCCGAGACATGTACAAAAGTGGCGAGCGCGTCTGGATTGTCAGTAAAATTCTTGCAGTCAAATTTTGAGGGTCAATTGGTCGACTGGATTCATGAAGCCCGGCACACTGCCGTAGGTATCATAATAAATCCGGCTGCGTATTCACATACATCAATTGCAATTCACGATGCGCTAAAGAGCTTTGAGGGGCGTACTATTGAAGTGCATATTTCTAATATCCACCGACGGGAAAGCTTTCGCCATCATTCATATGTTTCGCTCTGTGTGGATGGCGTTATTGCGGGGCTTGGTCTGCATGGATATGAACTCGCAGTGGAGTCAATGAGTAGACTTTTGGACTAGTGTTTCGTCACGCTTCTGCTGCTTCACACCTTTGACCAGCCTATTGAATAGACATTTATTCTATTGGTATGTAGCCTCAAAATGCACCTACGTTGATCACTAAAAATTGTTTCAATTCTGCTCTATTAAGGTCTTAGTATATGGTACTTTCAACTAATCAAAAAATTGTTCCTTTATAATAGTTAATTTGGGTTGTTTTATTCATATGACGAAATGGCAGACCCGCTTGCAAACAATTATTGGCAAACCTTTACTGGCCACAGTCCAGAAAAGTTTGATTGGCACCGGCATTTTACTGCGTATGGACCTTTCTGACATAAATCCAGATTGAGGTTTATTTGCTCTAGAGCTTTTGATGTTCGTGCCAATACAACTGGTGTTCGCTTCGACGAATTACCTGACAATTTTCAGAGTGGAGCAATTATTATCTATCAAGGTGGAGGATTCAATTTAACGGAGTGGTGCCAGCACTTTGAGGCAAGCGGCAGACTTTCGTATTCCGAGATAACAATTTCAAGAGATTAGATAAGGAATGATTGGTACGTATCGGGCCAAAGAAAATACCGACATTAGCGCAGGTTGTGCCTATAATAAAAACCTAGTGATCGCAAACATTCTTGCAGTGCAAAATCTTTATGGAACATCAAATAAGATTAAAACAAGCGACACGATAATGGGACAAAAGTCCAATGCAGAAGACAATCTCAGACTTATCAAGGATTAGGATTGCAGCGTTGCCATTACCAGTTATGACACTGGCGACAATGATACTTTAGATTTCTCCAGTTTTGGGAGCGATCAATCCCTTAAACCAACCTCCAAAATTATATCAATCTTGGGAGGGAACGAAAAAGTCGACGATGGGGCTGTGAGTAATACCCTCTTAGACGAGCATGGCAGCACTGTTATCAATGGTGGTGAGGCTAGCGAATCATCTATCCCTGATGAAGTTGGAGCCATCACTCTAAAAAAGGGTGGAGAAGCAGCTTTTCCAGCAATTTATATCCGATATTAGGACTCACAACAAAATTTACCCGACATTATATAAAATACAAAACATACTTTTGATGATATGGTCAAACTTTGCAAATTGACGCACAATAAAATTTGAAAGATTATTTATTTAGCGTGGATCAGCATATGGCCAATGCACCAGTATTCGATATCGATTTTCCCGTATTCAAACAAAACCCTTATCCCATTTTAGAGAATATGCGCCACCAGGCACCGATTGCCTATGTGCCCGCACTTGGCGCTGTATTGATTAGCAAACGGGACGATATATTCACTCTAGAAAAAAAAATTGAAATATTTTCGTCAGACCAACCCGAGGGTCTTATGACCCGCCTCATGGGGCAAAACATGATGCGCAAAGATGGCTCTAAGCATCAACTGGAGCGCAAAGCTATTTTCCCGACCTTGTCGCCAAAAACCGTTAAAAACGTCTGGCAAGCCTGTTTTGAGAGTGCCGTTCAAGAGATCATTGGCAGATTAAAGAATAAACGACAGGGTGATATTGTTACTGATTTTGCGATGCCAGTGTCTGCACAAGCGCTTAAGGCGATGACTGGGCTTACCAATATGACATGGCGAGAGATGGACCGTGTGAGCCAAGGAATGATTGATGGATGTTCCAATTATGCCGGCGATCCAGAGGTTGAAGAACAGTGCAACGATTGTACAGCATCAATTGACCTTCATATCTCGGATCGGATTAAACTGGGCTTACGAGACGACGATATGTCACTTTTAGCCGTTCAACTGCGTGCAGGACTGAACGACGAGCAATTGCGCGCCAACATAAAACTGGCAATTTCAGGTGGTCAAAACGAACCCCGCGATGCAATAGCTGGTATCGTTTGGGCGCTTTTAGAACATCCAGAGACTTTCAAAGATCTTAAAAGGGGACAGATCAACCACTTGCAAGTGTTCGAAGAATTCACGCGTTGGATTTCTCCCATCGGCATGTCACCGCGAATAGTGACTCGACCCTATGAATATAAAGAGATCCGATTTGATCCAGGCGACCAGATTTTCTTAATGTTTGGCTCTGGTAATCGCGACGAGAGCATCTTTGATGATCCAAACAAATTTAATCCGTACAGGGATACATCTAAATCCATCACCTTTGGCGCAGGCCCTCATTTTTGCGCAGGCGCTTGGGCTGCAAAATCCCTAATTATAGATGTTGCCATGCCGATGCTTATAGAGGCGTTTCCTTCTATTAAACTGATAGGTGCGGTCACTTTTTCAGGTTGGGCATTTCGCGGCCCCATTAGCGTTCCTGTGAGCTGGAAAAATTAAATCGATTGGCTTTGTGCACTTTTGCTTTAACTTAGGGCAAATTTTTACTACATCAGATACATGATCTGGAACATCCCAAATGTACTTACAATCCTTCGATTACTGGCTGCACCAGGAGTTGCGGTGATGTTTTTATACTTTAATAGGTTATACGCTGATTGGTTTGCCCTTATTCTCTTTATGGTGGCTGCGTTCACAGACTGGTTTGACGGCTTTTTGGCTCGGGTTTGGAAACAAGAGACAAAATTTGGCGCCATGCTTGACCCTATTGCCGACAAAGCAATGGTGGTCATCGCCCTTTTGATAATTGTTGGATATTCAAGTATGTCCCCATGGCTTGTATTACCCGCCACTATCATTGTTTTTAGAGAGGTTTTCGTCTTGGGCCTTAGGGAATTTTTGGGCGATACAGCTGGCACGCTTAAAGTGACGAAACTTGCCAAGTGGAAAACATCAGCCCAGATGGTCGCGATTGCCACTTTATTTTCGCAAGGTATTTTTGAACACCACTTTGCACTTTCTATTTCCGGTTTGGAAAACAGCAATGAGGGCCAGCAGTTAGCGTTGAAAATCGATGGAGCAAGCCGCCTATGGTGGTCTTTTAGAGGTATGGTCTGGTCAAGCTACATAGGTCTTTGGCTGCTTTGGATCGCAGCGGGTTTGACGTTGATCACGGGTTTGGATTACTTTGTGAAAGCGTTGCCATATCTGCGAGATGAAAAATGATTGATGTACTTTATTTTGCATGGGTGCGCGAACGTATTGGAAAGACCAAAGAAACTGTTGAAACAGAAGCTGAAACAGTCGCAGGTTTGGTTAAAGAACTATCCGAACGCGGACAGCGCTATGCATTGGCCTTTTCTGATCTCGGCTCCCTGCGTGTTGCTGTTGACCAAGAGTTACTAGATTTTGATGCTTCTCTAAAGGGTGCCCGAGAAGTGGCCTTTTTCCCTCCGATGACAGGAGGTTAAGTAATGAACGTGAGAGTCCAAACAGAAGCATTTGATTTTGGACTTGAGGCTAATAACTTTGCGACCGCTCAAACCGACATGGGAGCCATAGTAACATTTTTGGGTATTGTGCGCAATTTGGAAGAGACCAATCTGTCATATATGGATATCGAGCATTATCCCGGTATGACCGAAAAAGCGATTTACAAGATTACAGACGAGGCAGCCAATCGATGGTCACTTGGCGATATTTTAGTCATACACCGCTATGGTCGCCTCTCCACAGATGACCTTATAATGATGGTGGCAACTGCATCCAAGCATCGCAAGGATGCCTTCGAGGCCGCAGAATTCCTGATGGACTATCTCAAATCCCGAGCACCTTTTTGGAAAAAAGAAGCCACCGACCAATCGCAAGATTGGGTCGTTTCCAAAGTTGAAGACGAGTCCGCATTAAAAAAGTGGCAGTAAAGACTCAATATTAGGCTTAACCTAAATTTCTTCGAAAGGGCTCACCCCAGCGAATACGAGTTGCTTGAAATTTCTACACAAGCATTACGCCCTAGCCTTTTTGGAGCCATTAATAAAGCTCTGTAATTCTTCAGTTTCAAGCCGAGCCCCATGCAGACCTTCCATGGCTGCATTCAGCTCAGCTTCAGTTTGCGTCAGTTTTTTAGTGAGTTCGGCCTCACGTTTCCGAAGGTAGTTTATGGCCTGATCGCGGGTTTCTTCAACTTCGTGGAGTTCCTGTGCCATTTTCTCAAACTCAGACAAGTCCGATTTAGACACCTTAGTAAATTTATGTAACAGCCAGTTTGTGAACCAGCCCATCGCGAAAGCAATAAATAGGATGATGGCCGTTGTTATGACAAATTCAGTTCTATTCATTTTTTTTTAAGGCCCTTATGATTTGTTGGGCAAAGATGATTTCAAAGTATTTAGCAATCGGAATTCAATCCTTCGGTTGGTCTCGCGACCTTCTTGTGTATGATTCTTAGAGATTGGCTGACTTTCTCCATATCCTCTGGCAACAAAATTTGATGTAGACACTCGACGTCTCTGAATTTCCTGCAAAACCGCAGTCGCGCGCGATTGACTAAGGCTCTGATTCATTTCTTCGCGTCCTTGGCTATCAGTATGTCCAGATATTTCCAACGCCATCACTTGGCAGGTTTTTAAAAGCTTGGCTATCACATCCAAAAGCTCCTGTCCCATTAGATCCACTCGATCTGATCCCGGTTCAAATCTAATTTTGATTTTTTTTTAGCAACGCATCAAGCTTTTTAATACACGCAACTTGAGACAATTTGAGCAGCTTTTTTTTAATAGGCCGTTGAAAAAAAGTGTTAATGTTGTAACTATCATGTGGGTTCAATTTCGTACTAAACAACTTGGTAATGGACGATTTTCCAGTCTCAAGCTCGGTCATACCGGAAAGCACAATATCTGCATCCGTGATTGAGACAGAACCCCGTTTCAAAAAAGACAATGTTTCAAGCCCCGTTATGACCCTGATTGGCCACTGGGGTAATAGGTCTGGAAAAATTTTGATTGCAGTGTAGACTTTATCACGACCAAACCTTGCCTTTGCAATATTTGTAACTGTTGTTTTTGAAAGCTCGTCAGGCAAGACACCGCGTAATTGGACAAAACCTTCTGGACTAAGGGTCACACGGAACTTGTCCTGCCCTGCTTCGAAAACAGAAGAAGCTTCTGGCAATATTGCCTTTAGTTGGTAGGCCGCCGGTGTTTTCTTGCGAAGCCTAGCCACGAGAATGTCAAAATCCTGCTGTACTGTGCCTTCTGGAACGAGAAGAGTAATTTCAGTATCTGTAATTGTGAGGCTTCCAGATGTGAAATTTCCTAGTACTTTCATGTAGGTCTCAATAACGCCAACCCAATTTTCATCTGGCATGCCCAATCCAGTTTGACAATAAAACGGCGTGTTAAATCCATTAGCTTCCACAAGCGTGGATAATTGTTCTCTGGTAGATTCGTTATCCACAGCACAGGTATCAATATATCCGATGTTATCAGTCTTTACGGCGCGAAAAGTAAATGGTTGAATAGCGCTCCGTGAAACCATAATGTCCGTCACAAGCTTGACAGAGCCAATTTTGTGACGCGCTAGTTTCGTCAAAATTTTTTCTCTATCTTTCCTTGTCGAAGCAAGCCCATAAACAGAAACTTTGCCAGGTGTAACTGATATTTTAGCATGGCTTGTGTATTCCACAGCACCCAGCGCAAGCCGCATTGTTGCACCCCAGTTTTCAGGCGCCGGCATTTCAAGACTTTCTAGAAAATCAGAGACTGTGGTTTCGTCACTGCGCAGGCTGCGTAGCTTGTTCATAAACGCATCACGTGCCGTGTTTCGAGGAACCAGGCCAATAACTGAAAGCGCTTTAGGGCTTCAAAGGATCTCAAGACCAAATTCTGGCAAACTCTGAAAAGAGTTTTCCTTAACATTAATTTGATCTATCAGACGCGCAGCATCGACACTTTAGCCGCAACACTAATTGCGGAAAACCGCTCTACTTCATTTTCAGCATCACCAAAAATGAATAATTGCAGCCCATCAGCCTTAATCTCGGCCCAACCAAGGTTATTCTCGGCCCATGTGCGTCTAATATCTTCTTTGGATAATTCTTCTGTCCCCTGTGCCAAAAATATTGCTGCTAAGATGCATAAAACTGCTGAAACTATAAAACATAGAGCGCTGTAAACCAGAGACGGTAATTTCATATTATTCCCACAGAAATAATTCTTGATGCGCGTGATACTGCCCAAATTACAACTATTCAATCAAAGAATAATCGCACAAGCAAAAAAGATCAGCGGAACAAGACCAGCATTTCGATTGGACCGGAAAGTCATTAACAAATTTTCGGCATCATCCAAGTTCACTCGACGAATTTGCCACACCATATGGACCCAAAAGCCAAGCACGCCCAATCCGCCAATTATAATACTTAATCCGGAGGTACCAAACCAGAGTGCCCCCAGCATTAAAGTACTACTCAGTAGCGAAAACCGCCATAACCAAGTATTTGTTGCATCTCCAAAAAGGCGGGCCGTCGATTTGATCCCAACCAGTGCGTCGTCTTCTTTGTCTTGATGGGCGTAAATCGTGTCATAAAAAAGTGTCCACACTATTCCGCTCAGATACAAAAGGATTGCAGTTCCATTAACGGAACCGCTATGGGCCGCGAAGGCAAGCAAAATTCCCCAGTTAAAAGCAATTCCAAGAAAAATCTGAGGCCACCACGTGAACCGTTTTGCAAACGGATAAACCATGACTGGAAACAATGATATAAAACCCAACGTAACTGCGACACGGTTAAACGAAAACAAAATGAGCGATGCAAGCAAAGCCTGAAATCCCATCCAGACCACTGCTTGCATAACACTCACCTGACCAGAGGGAATGGGACGCAATTTTGTTCGTTTGACTGCGCCATCATAGTTTCGGTCAGTAATATCATTCCAAGTACACCCCGCGCCTCGCATCAAAAACGCTCCAAAAGCACAGCCAAAAAAAATCCATAAGTCTGCTAGACTGGCCTGACCATCCTGCAAAATAGCAAGCATAAGACCCCACCAACACGGGATCAGCAAAAGCCAAGTTCCAATTGGCCGATCCGCCCGAGAGAGCCGTAAATAGGGCTGGCTAAATTGAGGAGCCATAGTATCGACCCAATTTCCCTTGACCGCATCAGATACTTTTCCCACAGCCTCTTCCGTTCTGCTTTGATCAATCATATGTTATCTTCCATGAAAACTAAGATCAGGCTCTTTGTAGACCACCCTTTGACTGAGGCGCAATCTGTTCATTTGAACCGGGATCAGGCGCATTACCTATTTTCCGTGATGCGTAAGTCAGAGGGAGATCACGTTGCAATTTTTGATGGCAAAAACGGCGAATGGCTTGCCCAAATTGACGTAGCTGGAAAAAAAAAAGGCGTTCTGCGCTGTCTTAAAATGACAAAGCCCCAGAAAAATCCACCAGACGTCTGGCTAATGTTTGCTCCTATTAAAAAGGCGCGAACCGACTTCATTGTGGAAAAAGCAACCGAGCTTGGTGTGGCCCTTATTCTTCCCTTGCAAACAGATTTTACAAATTCAGAGAGGATCAAGCAAGACAGGTTACAAGATCACGCAATTGAAGCAGCCGAGCAATGTGGCGGTACATTTGTCCCCAAAGTCGCAGATCTGAGCCGCCTCGAAAAACTTTTATCCAATTGGCCAGGGGATCGGTTTTTGTTATTTTGTGATGAAGGTAAAGTTGGTGAAAGGGTGGAATTTCAGGATCTCCCAATAGGAAAATGGGCAATTCTATTAGGCCCTGAAGGTGGATTTTCAGAAAAAGAGCGTAAGTATATCCGAGCTATGCAAAATAGTTTCTCTTTAAGCTTGGGGCCGAGAATCCTACGTGCTGATACGGCGGCTATTGCAGCATTAACGCTTTGGCAAAACGCTCTTGGGGACTGGACATGATCAGACCTGAGATTAAAGCATTGTTCTGGCGATGGCATGAATTGGTCATTGGTATTCTGGTGTTTGCCCTTGGAGCAGAATGGTATTTCAAAAGTTTTGGTTTGTTAAAATTGCTAGGCGCAGTCGTAATGCTCTTTGGTGCAATCACAATTTTTGTTGGACAGCAGCGCGGCCGCTTCCGAGTGACGGGATCAGCACCGGGAGTTGTCAGTCTTATAGAGGGTCAAATCAGTTATTTTGGCCTCAAAGAGGGCGGCATGATTGCAATAGCCGATATCACTGGCGTCAGCTTGGTAACACATGATGATATGCGCAGTTGGCGACTGGATCAGAATGGACACTCGTCCCTTATCATTCCCATCACTGCAAAGGATGGAGAGATAATGTTTGATGCCTTCGCAGAGTTAGAAGGTCTTAACCTGGAAAACATGGTTCATCAGATATCCCAAGACACCGAATATTCAGTCGTGATCTGGCGACGTAAGGATTATGGTAGAAATGATCGGTACCTCCATTGACAGCAATATAAAAGCCGAGCACATCATGTCCAACATACAAAGGGAGACTGCGTAATGTCCATACCACAGAAAGGCGGCGGGGCGATCGAACGGCCAGAGCAAATGATGGAGCATCTTGCATCAGGTTGCAAACCCAAAGAAGACTGGCGGATTGGCACAGAACATGAAAAGTTCGGCTATTGCAAAGACACATTACGCCCCCTGCCCTATGAAGGCAAACGGTCAATCCTAGCAGTGCTTCAAGGACTAAGAGACACATACAATTGGGCGCCCATTGAAGAGAACGGCAAACTGATTGGTTTGGAGAAAGACGGTGCTAACGTATCTCTTGAGCCAGGCGGTCAGCTAGAACTATCCGGAGCAACTCTGGAAACGATCCACGAAACATGTGATGAAGTAAACGTCCATCTAAAGGAAGTGAAATCTATTGCCGACAACTTAGGCGTCGGCTTTATTGGCTTAGGGGCTGCTCCATCATGGAAGTACGAAGATATGCCCATGATGCCTAAAGGCCGTTACAAGCTTATGACCGATTATATGGATCGGGTCGGCACCATGGGGAAATCTATGATGTATAGAACCTCCTGTGTTCAGGTTAACCTTGATTTTTCCAGCGAAGCGGACATGGTTCAGAAAATGCGGGTCGCGCTTGCGCTTCAGCCTGTCGCAGTTGCCCTTTTTGCGAATTCGCCTTTTTTTGAGGGCAAACCCAATGGCCATAAAAGCTGGCGCAGCCGAGTCTGGAGATCACTTGATGATCGCCGTACGGGTATGCTTCCATTTGTTTTTGAGGATGGTTTTGGCTTCGAAGCATGGGTGGATTATGCTTTAGATGTGCCCATGTATTTTGTCTATCGCGATGGTAAATACATTAATGCCCTGGGCCAATCTTTCCGTGATTTCTTAAAAGGGCAATTGCCAGGACTACTAGGAGAAACACCGACACTTAGCGATTGGGCGGATCACCTTACCACGATCTTTCCAGAAGCACGATTGAAGCAGTTCATAGAAATGCGCGGGGCTGACGGTGGCCCTTGGCGCAGGCTTTGCGCCCTTCCTGCATTTTGGGTAGGCATCTGTTATGACCAGTCATCCTTGGATGCCGCCTGGGACCTTGTGAAAGGTTGGGATAGTGAGACACGTGAAGCGTGGCGAGTTGTCGCTTCTGTCGATGGCCTCGACGCCGTCGTTAGCGGTCACAAAATGATGGATATTGCAAAAGAGGTGGTCGCAATATCTCAAGCAGGCCTCAAGACACGCGCCAGATGTGGAGCACAAGGCCTTTTGCAAGATGAGAGCCATTTTTTAAATGCACTGAACGATAGCCTCGACATGAGGAAAACGCCCGCTGACGAGCTGTTAGATCTTTATCACGGAGAATGGGGCCAAAATATAAATCGTATCTTTGAGGATTTTAGCTATTAACAGCTCCTCTAATAATTCTTACTCAAGGTTTATTTTGGTGTGAAAAGTGCTAAATAACTAAAAAATATAGTCTGTATAAAAATAAATTAAGCTATCCCTTCTATTATAATAAGACGGAAGAAGGTAATTGTGATGGCCGACGATCAGCAGAGGCCTACAAAAAGCGTCTATGCCGATGCTGCAATGGCTTTGATAGCTTTCTTTGATTTTGTGGGACTTATAAATGCTACGACCTCGCACAAAAATGGCACTTTGAAAAGTATCTTAGCCTCATAATTAAACTATAAACTGTACGAATGGTACAGGACAGGGATCCTTTGATGGGGACACTATTTTTGCTGACGATGCGCGCGTCCAAAATAGGAATGGCGCATCATTTTCAGATCAAAGTGAACATGACAAAAAGCGCAGAAAAAATCGATTAGATCAAGATGAGAAAAAAGCTAAGAGAGACTTTTCTCGGCTGTTTGCAGCTCCGGAGAAATTGGGAGCGCTTGCTCGTGAAAGTGGCTTTGATGACACCCAATTAGACATAAAAGTATAAAGGGGAATCAGTTATCGTTACCTATGTAGGACCGTCTACGGCGCAGCAGAGGTCTAATAAACTGTCGGCTTAAAGTGCAAGCAAATCCAAGATAAATGCTGACTTTTAGACTTTCTTAAAAGATTGAACGCGCGGATCAAATATCATGACCCATTATAGCCCGTGGATTAAACCGAATTTGCGAAGCAATCGACAATATTTTTGTCTTTGGAAAATAGTTCAGACTAATGATCGATTGGACTAAAACAAAGATAGTTTGACTGAAAAGGATTGCTGCAACTGTTCGGCTAGATTGGAAAAAGGCATTAAGTGGGTCTGTTTTTGTGCTTTCACGGCTCCGATACCTGAATTTTAGTATTCCAATAAGCGACAAGAAGCCTCAGATGATCATCTAAGATGCTGACAGGACGACTATATTTCAAAAATCAACCACTCGTGATTCGAAAGACTTTACCTGGGATGGAAAAAACAATCCAGCATCGCTCTCCCACAGGGGAAATATAACGCTTTGATTGAAGGGCTTCCGTGTAGCCAAAGCAAGACAATTACAGAGTTTTAAACTTATCACGAAGCTTGAGAAGTACAGAAGCAAAAGGTACTCGACATATTATTTTTGAAAACTAAATGCGAAAACATTAGAACAGGTTCATGCAATGAGAGCCTGGCAAGAGTTCTTGCCTCCTTAAAAGTGGGCAGATATGGCAAAGGTACGAATAGCTTATGGGCTCGCTTTAAAACTTACACCGCTAAAGGATCACTTGATTAAACAAGGCTTGATTGATAAGATCGCTGATTGGAAAGAACTATCTGGCGGACTTACAGATAAGGTATATAAGGTTGCTCAAAACAAATATACCGAGGTGTGTGTTAAACTATGACCCAAAAATAATTGGGAAAATCCACTTTCCCCAACGACCCAGAAGTAAAGTTTTCCTGCCTTACAAAATTTCATACTAGCGACCTATGCCCTAAGCAGATTGCGTTATCCGATAGTCCTTTGGGACGCTGTGTCCTCTACCAACACCTCTCAGGACCATGGCTAGAAAACGAATCTGATGCTGCTGCCAAAACATTAGTACTTTTGCACAATATGCCACTTTTGGCGGCTTTGCGTCAAAGCCCTATAGGATCAGATCAGATAAGGGCACACGCGCATGGGATATTAAAAAACTGTCCTACTAAAAAAGCCAAGGATTTGGTTGATTTGCAACCCGATAGCAAAGTGCAAGCAAATGGATCCTATGCAATTATCCATACAGATCCAGTTCCAGCAAATATTATTCTACCTAATGGCATGGCAAAGTTGATTG